>NZ_JBANSN010000031.1:0-49811 GCF_037070215.1 Vreelandella arctica
TCAGCAGCCGCGACAGCGTGGCTTGAGAGGGCCGGTCCTGGGCCAGGGGCGTTGTCCCGCGCGCATCGCTGCAGGCCAGCTGCCAGAGCGGATCACGGCGCAGCGTGTCGGTATCGCTGAGATCGATCCAGCCCATCGCCCGTTGCAGCACCAGGGTACGCAGCTGGCTGGCCAGCGAGTGGCGGATGCGTAGCGGGTTGCGGAAGTCGACCAGATTGTCTTCCAGCGCCTCGATCACGCCGCTGTTGTCGAGGGCTTCACGCAGCAGCAGGGCGCCGCTGTCGCTAGTGGTGCGCTGGCCGCTCAGCTCAACACGGACAGAGCCGTTGCACGAGGGCGACCAGGTCGTTAGGGTTTCACCCATGGCGAGTGGTCCTCTTGAATCGTGTTCTGGCAGGAACATCCTGATTCTACAAGAGAAAACCACTCGCCATCTTCGTTTTCAGGTCGGCCTCATGAATAAGCTGGGGTTATAAGTTCTCCTCGCCAGCTTAGTGTCCTTAGCCCAAAACGGCAGTAGGCCAAATATTCCAACCAGTGCCTCTAACGGGGGAGCTGCCTCGTCATGGGGGTCGCTCGATTGTGGCGGACGGAGAAACGGGCCGGAATACCCTGGCCAGAGTTCGCTTTGCATCTCTTGTTCTGGCGTAACTTTAAAGTCATGCAACAGCTGATCGGCGTCAGGCGCCTCATATCGACTACACATGTCTCCTCCCTCCGAGTCAATCGCATTGAGCTGTGTTGCTAGGGATAACTGGTGTATCCAGCGCAAGCAAGCGTCACCTCAAGTATGGCCGAATCGGAAGCTCGTCAACAGATCATTGAGCTGGTGGTGAACCATTTCCTCGCCTACATACGGCTCATTTAGCAAGTGTTAACCGAGTATTGGCTGGTCAAGGATGCGCTGGTGGACAAGGCTAATTCTGGTGGCACCCTACTCAAAGTCTTCGCGGACGCCTAGGCCAAGGCAAAATCAGCTACTCTCTGCTTGAGTTGGTGCTGATGTCATGAGCGCCAGCTGTTAGCAGGCTTGGGTATGAACGCAAGTTCATCTAGCTTGGCAGCTAGCAGATGAATCATATTGAAGTTGCTCAATTCGCCAACGAATTCTGCAATCGCGTCCAGGGGCCTTGGAAGCAGTTCCAGTGTCATTAATGCAGGATCATCTGAGAGAACCTGGTAGTAACGAGCAGTATTCAGCAACTGATCTGCACGCTGAAGAGCGACAACTGGCTGATATCCGAACTCCCTGAGGCAGCGCTCAATGGCTTGGATTGAGATCCAATAGCGGCTATGGATGTTCTCACGGGTATAGACGACGCCTAGCAAGGCCACGAGTTTCCACTCACGAGACGGCACCCCGAACATCCAGTCATATTCTGTGCGTGTTTCAACCGCGGTAGGAATGGCTTCCAGGTCCATTTTGTGAATATCTCGTTCGAGGTTGTGCCGGGCCATCGGTAAGCAGAACCGTGTTGATGCAGCCACCTTGCCAGACCTGGCATGAATACGCTGACAGGACGCGAAAAGTTCCATGGCGAGATGGCGCATCTCATGAAGATCGAGTTGCTGACGCTCTTGCTCCCAAGTTTTCTGTTGCCGATGCCGCTCGGCTTTAGCTTCGAGTTGACGTGCAACCTCGGCTTCGCGTCGTCGGATTTCGGCCTGCTCGGTCGCTTTTTCTTTCGCCCGGCGCTGCTCCTCCTCCCGTTGGCGTTTTAATTCAGCGTGTTTCTGTTCCTGAGCTTTAAAATAAGCTTCCATCCGGGCATGTTGTTCACGTTGACGCTGCTCCTCTTGTTCCCTTGCGATATTCGCCTGTGCTATTCGTTTGTTGGCCTTCTCGATCTGCTGCTGGAGTCTTGGGCGTAGCTTTTCCTGCTCCGCTTCGATCTTGGGATTTACGATCCAGTAGGCCCGTTGATAGTTAAATACATGCTCTTCGAGATCGGCTGGTGTTAGGTTCCGTGGTATGTCCCCCAGGTCGATTTCGATGCAGCGCTGGCCACGGGACTCAAGCCGCTGCTGCTTTTCCGCGTCGATGAAATGGGTTACGGCCACCTCGACTAGGATTTCTATCTGACCCAAGCTCACGATAAGGTCAGGGCGGATGTCCCCCAGGCTGAACTCAAGTTTTGTGTCATCCACCGGCTGCCGATCGTGGCCGGGGAAAATGACCTTAGATTCGGTGTGCTTGTAGCCAAGGCTATCCTTCGCCTCAAGTACCGCCTGAAGCAGAGGAATGGGTATTTCCTTTCGGTCTGCAATCAACTGCTTTGCGGCTAGATGTATTCCTGTTTCAGTGCCCCCAGCGCATGGACGGGTCCCTCTGGCATGTGCGAAATAGTGACGAACAATATCCCCCATTCTCGCTTCAAGCGGTGTTCTGCATTCAGGACAGACACAGCCGCAACGGCCGCCGCGTTCGGCCCTTGTGAGCTGGCTGATATGCACCAACCTGTTATTGCGTATGCCGTAAGGGATTTTTGCGCTGTTTTTCATGTAATTGCCACAAGAGAGGCCGTGCTGTGGGAGCGTGCTCGATAGCTCTACCCTGGTAAAGGGACTAGGCGGCGTGAATTACAGTCGGAAGCAAACCGCCCTGCTCGATAGTGGTGAGCTGCTAAGTTGTCAGTTTTAGCTCGCCATCAATCGATCTTAAGCTAGGCGTCCGCATCTAGTTCATCGAGAACGTCGAAGATTGAATAGCCGCGCACTTCGCTAGAATTGGGCTTTGGACTGCCAATGTCACTCACGAGGTCAGTTTCCGGTGTGATCATCACAATGTCATCGGTCACAGCTCGAGCGTTCCGCTTCAGAAGTCGATCATGGAAGGACGGGACCGTATCTATGAGGAAGAGATCGTAGCCGGCTGGATGAGCAACCTCGAAGATGGCCTTAATAGTGCGCTTGCCAAGCCGCTCCCAACGTAGGGCGAGCGGCATCATTATGTTACTAAGCTGAAGCTCTTCGGAGTCGTGCAAGAAGGTGACAGAGAGGACCAAGGTTCTGACAGGAGAATCGGCTTCTTGCTGACAACGGACCTGCAATCTCGCTCTGCCTGTAGGCGAATGGTACTCAAGTTCGAACTGATGCCAAGGCAGGGTCGCGAGCTTTGTCTCCAATAGCTCTTTAGCCGCTTGAAGTACGCTATTTTCAAACACTTGGTTATGATCGGTGGACGTGGGCATGCAACCTCTCCTGTTCTTTCGGTCTACTTTACCACTCTCTGTTGGGGCCTTGCTTACGCGATAAGCAATGTTGCGATACTCGCGGAAGGCAGCCCTTGGGCAAGCTGTAGCGCAGAGGCGCTATAGGTGCCCGCGCCTAGATTTGCCTGGAGTTGCAACCGCAGTGACAGTCTTTCGATCTTCTGATACACTGTTGTTATATCAAATGAGTGGAGGAGGGGCCATGGAAGCTGCCATCGAAGAGTATCGGCCGAAGCCTAAGCCCAAGAAAGACGACTTTTGGAAGGCCCTGGGTCTTCCAGCGCGTGGGGCACAACTGCATGAGGCTTTGGAAAAAGGCGTCCCGTACAAGGTCTACACGGAACTTGCTGTGGCGTCTGGCCTGGAAAGCAAGGAGCTGGCGCGTTATGTCGTTATCAAGCCAGCGACATTGCAGCGAAGAGCCACGGCTGGGCGCTTCAAGCAAGACGAAGGCGATCGGCTGTACCGCTTTGCCGAGGTCTACAAGAGCGCTGTTGATCTCTTTGAAGGAGATCAACAGCGGGCGAGGCGCTGGCTCCTCAATCCGGTGCGCGGTCTCGGTGGTCGGCGACCGGTGGAAATGGTGGCGACGACTGCTGGCGCTGAAGCTGTGCTGGATCTGATCGGACGGCTTGAGCACGGCGTTTTCGCGTGAGTACGGTTCGTGGTTACCGCCTCGTAAAGCGGAAGTGGCTCCAGACGGCCTTCGATGGGGAGGGAGCCCGCTTGTACGGCGGTCGATGGAATAGCAAGGGGAAGGCCTGTGTGTACCTCGCCAGTGCTGAATCACTGGCTATGCTTGAGGTGATGGTTCATCTTGATGACTATCGGTTGCTGACACACTATGCGCTGTTGGAGGTGACTATCCCGGAAAATGCTCTGATGCGCCTGCCTGCCGATAGTCTGCCGGAAGACTGGATGGAGGAGCCGGCGCCCGCCTCGACCGCGGAGATCGGCGACAGCTGGCTTGAGAGCCAATCGAGCCTCGCGCTAGTGGTCCCAAGTGTCGTGGTGCCTCGAGAAACGAACTACCTGATCAACCCCAGTCACTCCTATTTCCAGGCATTGGCTGACAGTGCCAGGGAAGTCTCGTTCACCCCGGATAAGCGCTTGTAGCGCCTTTCCCCGCCCTTGGACAGGGACGGTTTGAGACCCCCTCCTTCTGCCTAGCTTGCAGCAGACCTGCCGAATCTCTGAATTCTGGATTATATGGCTATGTTGGTATCTTTTGTTGGTTTGAGCCAATCGCTATACGTAGCCACATCTCCTCCGTTGGCTCTGCGGTTTCAAACAAACGTCGCCATGCCAAATAGTTGGGTAAGTACACCGTTCCCACTCCATGAAAGCGCCCCATCCATCCCTTTAAGCGGCTCATATAGCTGTTGACGTTCTGAATGTGATATTCCTTGCCGATCACGCGCTGATTATCGAGCGTGATCAAACGATGGTGAGCAATACCATGGTTAGCAGAGAAGATTTTATACCAGCTATGCCCAACCGAACATAAAATCGAGTCGCAATTGATGATCGGCCCCAGGAACTCATGAACAGTAGATTACTTGAATGAATTGATGGCGGGCGTACAACGCGTCGCTGGCATGCTAAGCGAGATCAGTCATGCCGCTGGCGAGCAGAGCGACGGCATCGGCCAGGTGAATATCGCCGTGGCGGAGCTGGATCGCATGACAAAGCAGAACGCATCTCTAGCCGAGCTGTCCACCATGTCGACCGATCAGCTCAGCGAGCACGCCGAACGATTGGCCTCAATGGTAGGGCGCTTCAAGTTGCGCGGTGACCTATTTCCGGCTCAGGTGATTGCATCAACTTGATAGTCAATGACCTAGTAGGCATTGCTCTGTTTCGCATGCGAAAAAATTAAACCTGCCTCCAACGAAATCGAGCAGCAAACCGTTAAGGTTGCTGCCCGATCGCGTACTTGCAGTCTTGCATGGGGTTAACTCGGTTTCGTGTCGTGGTCATCGAGCGTTTCAGAGGCCGCGGAGAGCGATGCTTCGGCAAAGGCTGCCGCGCTCTCGCCGACTTCCTCGGGGCTTAATTTACCCCCTCCCTCACCAAGCAGAATGGCGTGCATGGCGGTCATCGTAAAGGCTTCCAGTCTCGTCATGTCCAAAGCAGACTTATCGAACCGCGATGTATTGAGATTATCGTCAGCCATTTTGCCCTCCAAAAGCTGAGCGGCCACTAATAGAGTGGCCGCTGATCGAATCAGATTCGTTCCCAGTCGCCACCGGCATTCTGGCAAGTCGTGACATTCTGATCATTGTCCTCGGGGCCACCAGTGACAGTGATGTGGTAATCAATGCAAGTACGGCCTTCACCATCGACATAAGTATCGCTCTTGACGATGTTCTGTTTCATGTTGGCAACGTCCTCGAACCCGACTTCGGATTCGCCCTGCAATGCGGTGAAAGCGCTTCGCATCCCCTTGTCAGCCAGACCTAGCGCGCCAGCGCCAACAGCACCGTAGGCGGCACCGCTCATACCTGCTTTTCCGCCATTAACCAAACCCTGAACGCCCTGCATGTGACTGGCCGAGTCTGCTCCTGCTGCGCTGACGCTATTGTTGTTGCGACTTCCTAGCACATCAGTGATCGCGCTGACGGCTGAGTTCTGCAACATGCCAGACCCTTGCGGGGCAGCACAACCAGCAGCCAACAGCAGCATTGATGTGGCAGCCAGACCCATGAGAGTACGCTTGATAGTCATTTTGATCCCCTTTTAATCCGTTGTTTTGATGGTTTCAGGCAAAGCTACTTATAGATATATAATTTATACCATACGACGTTTTATATTTAAAACTCTGCGAAGCATTTCCAGACAAAGTATTCTCTACACAATCCCGAACCATCGCAAACGCAGCGCCGTAAATCAGTAATAATGGCAATTAGTAATGGCGGGGAATCCGTAAAAATTGTCTCATATTCATAGTTAAAAAATGTCGTCTAGTATAATTAAGGTTGGTATTATGGATTCAGGTGCTCTTATTGCGAACGCGCACGACGAGCTTTCCCTACTCTCACGACTTGTCGTAGATAGGGCGGCCCTGCGCGAAACCAACGAAACACTGACGCTGATCATTGATGAGGAGGGGGCGCGGTTACTGACGATGGACCGGGTGCGCCAAGAAATTGAGTGTGCTGTAAAGAAAGTGTGTGGGCTGGAGGTTGCCTATGAGCGGGCCGCGTAATTCCCGCCAGGCGAGACAGCTTGTTAGGCGTCTTGAACGCGACTGTGACCTGGATTGGCCAGGTGGCGCTGACAACGCAGCTCTTTTTCATGACCGCTCAGCCAGTCGGTGGGAACTCCACACACTCGAAGGCCCTTCGTTACCTGTCATCTCTGGCCCTACCCCTCTAACCCACCTGCTTCGAGATGGGTTCGTCCTGATCCGCTGGCCGGATGACAGCATCGAGCTTTTCCACGTTGAAACGGCAGAATCACAATTGAGCCACCGACTGAAAGAAGCGGAGGTGGCAGCAGCCGGGAGATGAAACCCATGATAAGCAAGACCACCTTCCGAGTCAGTCACCGCGCCCTGCTGGGACACTGGTTGCTCGTACCCTTGGGGGCAGCATTGCACTTTGCTCCTCATGCCCCCTTTACCCTCGCTGGGGCAAACGCTCCAGAGACTCTGACGAACATCCTTTCCTGGGCAGGGATGGGGTTGGCCGCCTGGGGGCTGCTGAACATCGCCTATCAGCGCCTTGCTCACGAGTACGTCATAGGCCCCGATCGCGTGATAGAGCGGCACGGCATTATTGCCAGGCGTGTTACACCCCTATTTATTCATCACATTCGTTCGACCGAAGTGAACCAGACGATCTTGGGTCGATTGCTAGGATATGGGACGGTGAAAATGTCTGCGGCAGGCACTGGCACAAGCGAAGCTCGATTTGATCGCGTGGCCAACCCGTTGAAGGTCATGGCTTCAATCAACAGTCACTTTCAAAGCCTTGCGGCTGGCACTGGGCAGGAGTAGTTAGATCATGGACTCACAAATTTCCGCACTTGCTGATGTGCTTATCCCAGGCCAGAGCATTGTGTCGACCGATTGCCATCAGTCGCAGGAGCTGCTGCCCCACCGCCAGTTACTCACGCAAGTATTTTTGAAAGCAATTGATGACCTAAAGAGCAACAACCTCAAGCACCAGTTCTCTGCGGCTGAGTTTCTGGCTGGCCCTGTCGCTGAGGGGTATGTCGGCCATCTCGGGCTTCCTGAGTGGACACCCAAGTTGGCGCTACTGATCCATGCTCAATGCGAGCTTCGTTCTTGCCTTGAGATACCCGAGCAGTTGGAGGCTACCCTTAGCCAGTATGCACCGCCCGAAGCAGGCGAGCGCCGCCCCTCTTTGTGATTTGCTTGGCCTCAATAGCCCCTTCATCCAGGATGTGACGCAGCGGGTTGGCTTGCCAGCCCGCTTCCCCTGTCAGTATCCCCTCCTTAGCCTTCTATGGTTCCCCGTCCTCAGAGGCGCTCTTGACACTCTAGCCATTCATCCAGCTCCAGCAGCTTGTCCTTGGGCAATCTCACCTCGACTATGAAGATCTTTAAAAAAGACTCGGCGCATTTTGGGATACATCCCGAAATCGCCTTTCGCCTTAGCCAAGTGCTGGCGCATTTGCACCCGACTGCAATTCCTTCCGAGTCCCGTACCCCTCCCAAGCGCAAGCCTAAAGAATTTGTGCTGATGGATCGCCTGCTCCAGTCTGCGATCATCAATCTACTCGGCTATCTACCCGCTGCCCCAACCCCCTCCTTTATCTCTAAATACGGGCACTGAAAACAGAGAACGCCCTTTCAAAAAAATGGTGTATGGTAGCTAAAACGGTTCCGGATAATTACCAGCTTCCAAGGCAGGTTTTCGTGAACGGTTACAAGTTTCACTGAATGAAATTTGTCAATTATCCTCTTCTACATCCCCTGTTATCGCTCTCATTACTCGAAAAAGTTGTTCTTGGGCATTTTCGCCAAACATTGAAACCACTTCTTCGTATTCAGCAATAAGATTTAATAACACCAAAAGTAGGTTATTCACTCGTCCACCGAAAATTATTGTTTCCATACGCTGAAAAAGTATTACTTCATTGTCATCCCAGAGGTAATCCATGTGAACAATGCGTTGATCAACCCACGATTTAATTACAGTTCTCAAGGACATGCCATCAAGTACTTTCTCATCAAATACTGCATCAACAGCTCTGGCGCGTTCATCCATGCGTCGGGCACGGTAAACATTCTGTAACGTCGCATTTCTCTTATGTCGATCTGATTCCAGAAATAGCGCCCGAGTATCTACCAGAATCGACGTTAGGAGAGCATTTGCCACTAATACATCGTCAATTTCGTGATCAGATAGACGCAAAATCTTCTCTTTCAAATCACTAAATCTAACGGCAAATGCTCTCTCAATGCGAGCTTCGATTGCTCCGAGCCCACCTGCTTTAATAAATTCCCGCGCATCATCAGCCGTTTTCAAGTCAGGCATGAACGGGTTATCGTATTTCCATCCCAACTCTTTCATGTTCGATTCCGAGGGTGTTTACGTTTGGCGCTACCTATTTCCCATCACCCTGTTTACTAGATGCGGTTAACGATAGCATTCCATGCGCCATAAAAATGCGGTTCAAGTCATGATAGGGATGTTTTTCGAACCGCTTCGTTTCCGCTGCGTACTGCTCATATTGATAGTTCAAATGTCTCTGCAGGCCCTGTTCTAACTAGATCTGCTAATCTCGCGAAACGCTTCACCAAGCTGAAGTGCTGCACTTCGCCTGTCGCCCATGTCGACCAGTATGTCGAGGATCCTCAGGAACTTCTGAGCCAGGTTCTGCGTCATTGGCGCATCACGATGTGCAAAGTGCTGCACCAGTTCTGCGATGCGCGCAGGGAGGAAAGTTCCATGCCAACCCTTTAGATGGTCAGGCCCGTTGCCGATAATCGCGAGAACTTGGTTCGCGAAGTCTTCGGCTGGGTAATTGACCCTAGCTCGTTCACAGAGCGTCAAGTAAGGGTCCATTACGGAAGCCGTCCATCCGCCAGCGCGAACGAAACGATCAATTAGAGGCAGGATACAGCTGATTTCGGACCAGTCGCCATTAACGTACCGGGCGGCCAAGTCCGCGTGTTCAATTGAGACAAACATCAATGTATTAACTAGCTTGGGTTGATCGAAGCCTGAAAATTCTCCACTTCGATAGGCGTCGCGATTGAAAGCAGAGTCCTGAAGAAGTCGTTCAAGACAGAGATCGAGTATGGCGATTGAATCAGCTGGAATAACCGGCGCATCGTATACGTAGGAGCAGATGTAGGTGCTCGCGAATGGAGAAAGGAGAGCCCAGCAATTGTCTCCCTCCAGCGCCAGAATCGGATCGAGGAAGAGCTTCTGAAAATCGCCAAGAGGGAGAAGCCCGGCTACCCGGCCAAGGCTCGACCCCAAGCTGTGGGTCCATTCAAAAATTCGAGTGGCTGAGCGATTTCGACGTCCGGGCCTTACCCAAGGCGGCGCATTCTTCTGATTGGTCCATTCGAGTAAGCCAGCTAGGAAGTCGAGTAGATCCCTTTTCGCCTTACTTCTCAGTATCTCCTCGAAGGGGATTAGCTCAAGTATTTTTGCAGCTTGTTCTGAATGCCAAATGACATCTGGCTCTCCCCACATCTCATTCGCATCAAATGCATCATCTGCATCATAATCTTCGTAGGCTTGATGCCAACGCTGCCCCTTATTGTGGTCAACTTTCACCCATGCTGGAGGTGGTAGCGGAAGGGAGGGCCATTCGCTTCCGTTCTCATAGAATGCTATCACCGTGTCGACCGCCGATTGCACTTCGTTTGATGAGTGGAAGGCTTCATTATGTTGAAGGTGATGATCGTATGATCGTGGTGAAACGTGGCAGCGCGATAATGCCAGTACCAGTGTGCTCCAAGTCAGCTTGGGGTCTTTGAAACAAAGCGTGCAGGCTTCTTCTAGGGCGGCCAACCAAACGACTTCCAGTGGATGCGTAATCAGCCAGATGAGGTCCCGTGCTGAGCCTTTTGTTACTGAAGCTTCGCGGATGTCCGCTGCGAGGCCGCGTGCCACATATATCGCATGGTGCCAGGGTATGATGGAGCTAGGTGACCGCATCCGATTATCTTCTGGTAACTGGATAGCACGCCTGAGGACCTCACGAGCCCACTCAAGATCTTCTTGAGTGCATTCTTCCCGAAAGTTGAGCGCGATAGCAGCGGTAGCGGCGACCGCACCGCGACGCATATTTAAAAGTTCTTCGTCGTTCTCGTTGTTTGAGTGCTCGTATAAGCCGTTAGCGTCTGCTTCCTTGGCTAGTGCAATGGCATCCTCAATATCGTAGGTATTGTTCAGTGCCTTCTCTTCGAAGGACTTGGACGCCCACGTCCAAAGGCCCGTTTGCTTTAGCCACCTAGAAGCTTCTTCGGCCCTAGCGACTTTTTCAGGCTTAGCGGCAGAAGGACTCACATGGACAATCGAAATCTGCTCTGAATTGTCTTTGGTACGGTAGGCCTGATAATTTTCCGGGTTCGCCAGCTCGGCAAATTCGAGGGCCTGCACTGTAAGATGCTCCCTTGCCCTCTGATTATTGCGGTGCTCCTCGTACTGAAATGGGAGATCGTTTTTGAAATTAAGGATTGCTTCACGGGACCGGTCGCGGATAGGGCCTGTCGAAAAGACAAATCTTGGCACCATCCATTTAAGCTCTGTCTTGCGAATCTGCCGGTTATTTGCTGCTCGAATCGCCTCAGCGTGAGGCTTGTCGGTACGAGACGTAAAACCGATTAGGCTAGCAAGCGGTGAAAGGTCTTGTGTCCATCTGTCATGGTCTGCCGCCAACAGGCGCTGAGAGGTGATGAGCGGCAACGTTGCTTCGGACACGGTTTCGGTGTGTAGCGCGATGATTACCGCAATGCCCAGGACGGCAATGCACTCGTTACCCTCGACGCATTGCTGTATCAGCTCGTCAACAGGTCGGCCGCGCGCAAGCTCGGCGAAGCACCATTCCTCAAGCGCAAAAAAACCACAACCGATGGCATTCGGCGCCCACGTCGAACGAAACCAAAGATACTCACGGTCGGTGCCCCAGAACCTTTGGGATCCCCAGGGAAAGGTGAGATCTAGCGGTATGGGGGTGCCATCACGGTCATGAGAATATCGATGCAGTTGTCGCCAAGCATTCATCGCATGATTGCAGAGTTCCCGGAGTAGCCGCAGTGCCTCATTAGGCGATGATTGGAAAAGTGAGTGAAAGGGCTCTCGAAGTGGCGAAGCGGGTGAAAAGCATCGGTAATCATCGTGGATCGATAGTCTGTTCCAGTCGTGGCGGTTGAAGTCACCGATGGTGTGTAGAAAAGGTGCCGTGGAAAGCGCCCGTTGTTCTTGAGGAGTGCGCTCGGCTGCCGGCTTAGCCGAGATTCTTTTTCGCCACACGGACACGGCTTGAAGTTTCTGTTCTTCTCTGACGACCTGGTCAGCTGGAAGCTCCTCCTGCAGAAAAGCGAGGGAAAGATCGACAAGCGACTGAGGCAGCGATTGGGCAAGGACGGGTGAGAAGGTGATGATGTCATGAAACGCATCATCACGAATGCGCTCTGAATCGGTGACCCGCTGCAAGTAGCCAGCCGCAAAGTTTGGCTCTACTCTCGACGATCTTAAGAGAAGCTGGCTCAGGGATTTGCTGAGAGCTCCCAAGCCAGGCACCTCTCCCCAGTAAGCAGAGTTCTCGTCCGGCCCATCGGCAGTACTGATTGCGTCGATGGCAGAGAGCCAGGTCGCGCATTGTTGTAGAATAGCGCGGGAAGTTGGGTTGCGAAGATCGGCTAAGGCGTTCTGCCAAACTTCGAAGATAGCCACGATCTCCGGATAGAGTCTCTGCGGTATGTCTGGAATACGCCGGAGGATAAAGTCGATGAGGCGACGCCACGCACTAAAATCGGACGGCCACCCAAGAAGATCAGCAAACCGTTGGCGTTTCTCCTGTGGGAGTTCACCAGCGAGAATATTCGCATTGGGGGAAGTCTTCTCTGCTTGAAACCAGACGAGAGCCTTCCTGAACAGGCGAAAGTCGTTGGCAAAGACAGCCGTAGCGAACTGGCTCTCATCAGATTCGAACTTCGAAGTTCCTAGTGGGCCGACCAGCCAAGCGCGCAGCCATTGCGATCTGAGTTCTGAACCTTCGGTTTGGGCGAGGTATGCCGTCCAGTCTTCTACCTGCGCGTACTCCCATTGAGAGAGAAGTTCGACGACCCTTGCCACCGCCGGCGGTTCTCCACATGCCCTAACCACTTCCATCCATTGAGCCCCACGATCGGCCAGGACATGGAAGAAGGCCCATTCAAAGAAGATATCGTGAGCAAAGCGAACTGAAATTCCTTCGCGAACATTTTGAAGTATACCGTCAGATCGTAGGTCATGGATGTGTGCGACCGAGGTTAGCTGACTAAGGCGAATCGGCTGACTAAGTTTGCGGGCACGAAGAGAAGCTAAATCGAGCAGCTCTCGCTGGCGTTCAACCGCATTTTGACCGGTCTCATTGTAGCCGCCCCGTCGCCACCAATTCTCGATCAGATCGACTTCAGATTGAGGGGCGAATGTCTGAGCACTGGGATCGGCCGAGTAACTCTGATCCAGCACTTTCGCAAAAAAGGGGCGCCGGACAATCTCCTGCACTTGGTGTGAACCAAAAAGAAGTGGCCTCAGGTGTGGTTTAGCTTTTTCAAGTGTCTCCGCCTCTTCATCGCTCAGTTGTCCAACGCCAAGCGTCTCGACCTTCAGGGCATCTAGAAAGTGGCCTAACCAATTGCGAAGCACTTCAATTCCTGTGTCGCGCAGCGAAACAATGACCCGCCAATTATCGAGTAGCGGCGACTCTACGATGGCGCGGATAACGTCGAGGATGATGGGCTGATGTTTCTTCTCAACGCGATCAATCGCATCGATGAAGAGCATGGGAGTGCCGGCGGCCCCGATCTCCACGAGGAGTTGCTCCAGGGGAGCGCCGGAGAGACCTTGAGACGATGCGTAGCTGATCCAACTGGTTCCTTCGAGCTGCTCGGCTTTGAGGAAGAGGGTCGGTCCACGTTCTAACGAACGTTGTACCGCTCGCCTCACTAAAACTGATTTGCCACTTCCTGGCAGGCCTCGGATCTGGACTACACGTGCTGTGGTGAGCTTGGCGTCCAGCTCTCCTAGGAGCGAGGTTCGGTCAAGTTTCGTTCCGCCAATATCGTCGGGGATGAAGTTAGCGTAGCTCTCTGCGAGCTCCGTCAACTTATCGAGGTCTAGGCTAAAGGAGACTCCACCTCGAAGGCGTGCAACAAGGGAGATCGAACGCAAAAGCCGCGCGCGATCAAATTGACCTGCTTTCCCTGCTGATGCGCGAGCTAGCTGAACGATCCGCGACCAGACAAGTGGGGCCTTGGATGAATCATCGGGGGCGAGGCACTCTCGAATGCGATTAATGGCATCAGGAGGATCAGTGGCGCCTTCGCGAAGGAGGTCGAACTGAATGAGCACGAAATGGGCTAGGAACCGATGTACTTCTTCACTCGTGCTTGGTATTCCCTTCGCCTCATTCAGCAGGCCTACGACGTCATTCTTGACCATTATGGTGTCGGCGCTGGCGTTGCCCTCTGCCTCGAATCGAGCGGCGAAATGGTTAGTCGTCAGGCTTTCACGGGCCCAATCGCAAAGAGTTTTGAGCGCTCGTTCCTTGGCGGTGGCCACGGTACCAACCGCTGCCCCGTAGCGGTCGATATTAATGCGGAAATCAGGCTTCGTAAGAGTAGCCCAACTGTCGCGAATGATGTCACGAAAGTCGGAGTTCGTTTCCGCCTTACTGATCGTGAGTGAACGCTTTATCTGGAGACTAAGGCGAGAAGGGTTCTTTGCGGCGTCTTCAAAATCGACGATCACATCATCGAGCGGTTCACCAAAATCGCGCTGCTGAACCGACACGCGGACAACGGTACGATCATCGATGCCGGGTGCATATCCCTCAGCTAGCAGCGCAGTTAGATAGTATGCAGCCGCGTCGCCCTCAAAGGTGAATCCCTCGCCGCCGGCGAGTTCTGGTGATTGTGTCATTTGTATTTGAAGCACTTGTCAGGTTGCGTGTTTGGAAGTTATTTACACTTAAGATAACCACTATCTCTTCATAGCTGCCGTAACATTTTCTTGAGAAAGATCGCTATGATTCGTTAACGCTAACTGCGTTTCCAATAATTTTGTCCAAACCCTAAGTCGACGACATTGTGTGCCTCATTATCCTTTTTATATCCAGCCTAGCACATCTATTAAATAGGCTTACCGCCATGTCTCATGAATTACACAAATCGCTGGGCAGCTATTAGCCCTCTCCTTATCGGCCTTGGTCGCCTGAGGATATGGCGTGGCTCGCTGGCGCTGATGATGCCTCTGGAGAGTATTTAAAAGCCGACAATGAGCAAAGCGGCGCCTCCCCCTCTCCTCGATCTAAAGAAACCCAGCTCTCCCTGTTCTAAGCCTCCCTCGATAGTCGTTTTCATCTCCCTCTAAGCCTTGGCATGCGACAGCAAAGCGACTCGCGCAAAAAAATCTCTACTTCCCCCGGTTAAGTGTCAGTGGCTGCCCTATCTACCTGCGAGGCCCATTAAGGGCACCTATGAGAGAGCACCGCTGGGAGGCGGAATTGAGATGATGGCGATGCGAGGCAGCACGCTTATTGGCGTGGCCATATTAGTTTGGGTCGCATGGATTGTCCTGGCGACCGATTCAGAAGCTCGAATTGAGCGAACCTGTCAGCCCGTTCTTTGGTTTGGCAATGTGGCAACTTCACTGACGCAGCTAACCTTTCCTAAGCAACAGGAATCGGTGCATGAGGCGTTTGAATCAGCTGACTATGCTTGTCGCTTTACCGTGTGGCGCTTGCTGCACGAAGACGCCTGGATCGAAAGCCACCAAGGTAACGAATCTAGTGATCAGTCGGGGGAGAGCGACCAATGATTTCCCCTACCCGCCTGCTACACCCCATCCGTAGAATTCTCGGTGTCACCGTGGCCACCTTGGGGCTCGCTGCTGGCGCTCATGCCGGAAATGATCAGCCTCTGGCGCTGGTTGAGTTTGCCAGCTTCGATTGCCCGCACTGCCAGGCCATGGACAAACACCACTCTTCTATTCAGGCAGCCGTCGAAGCGGCGGGCCTGGAGTACCGCTACGCTCCCCTGCCTTCCCATACCGGCCTTGAACGCGCATGGCGTGAACGCGCCTTTTACGCATCTCGCTCTATTCCAGGGGTTGCCAATGACGTTCGGAAAGCCTTTCTCACGGCTGGCGAAACCGGGGTTCCCCTCAAGGACTATGACGATGTGCTGGCGCACCTCCAATTGCATGTTCCCCAAGTTCGGTGGAACGAGTTTGCGGACGACCATATCAGCGATCCCAGCTCTGTCGAGGCGATTGAGCGAGCAGCGAGGCTTGCTGGTCGGGCAGGTCTTCGTGAGTACCCTGCCTTTGTCGCTGTGTCTCGTTCTGAAGTGAAGCTATTGAGCCTGTCGGGAGACGTTGCCGAGAGGGCCGAGGCGGTAATCAAGTACCTGGAGAACCTTTGATGACACTGCGAAACCCTGTGCTTGCTGTCTCGCTGACAGCTGTTCTTGCTGGCTGTGCAGCACATCCTCCGGCTCTGGAGCACGCACGCACGTCAACGCTACCTGATTCGTATAACACGATGACCAGTCGGCATGTGGTGATCCCTGCCTATACGCTTCAAGGGGTCAACGCGACCCGTACCACCAACTGGTACTACGGGGCTGGCCAGGGGCTTGATCGCTACGCTTACGGCGGCACCGTTTACGACGAGGCCTATTGGCAGCAGCGCCATGCCTCAATGCCGGATGACTACAAGGACGCCATGGAGTCTGTGCCTCTGGCGCGCTTCCATTTCGAGTTCGACTCAACAACGCTGACGCCTACCTCTCAGCGTGAAATGGCTTCCTTCCTGGAAGGAGAAGACCTGGCTGGCCGTGTGCTCATTGTTGGGTACACCGACCATATCGGCCCTGAGTCCTACAACATTTCACTCTCACAGCGCCGCGCTGATGCGATCGCGGGACAGCTCCATTTGGCTTGGCCAAAGGCCCGGTTCCTGACGGAAGGGCATGGCATCTATCCCAAGTTGGTTGACGGCACGACTGATGAAGCGCGGGCGGCAAACCGTCGCGCCGAGATTTTTTACCTGGAGGCAGACCAATGAACGTCTTTATCGCCCACGCCCAGATTCTACGAAAAGAGACGCCAAAGGAGCGCGGTCGTTCTGGCCTGATGGTGCTCAAGGTTGGTAAGAACAAGCGAAGCACAGAAGCCCTAATCCAATCTGTAAATCAGATCATTGTCCGAATTCCGAATCATCTATCTGATCGCGCAGCCAAGCTGGATGTTGATTCTTACATTGAAATTTTCGGCCATGTTGGCGGCATTGTGCGCCGTGCACACCACACGGGTGAGCAGCACCTGAGTGCCGAGTTGGTGGCCAACAACATCCAGCCGGCTGCCCCGATGATCGAGGGCAACATCGAAAAACATCTTTTCAATCGTTTCATTGCGATTGGCTTGCTGAGGGGGGTGAAAACTCCCGAGAAGGAGGGACCACCCTCCACAGCGTACCTGCAGATCGGCCCTGACCGACCGGACCTGGGGCGCTCCTTTCAGCATACCGGCGTGGTGTCCATGGCTGCTTTTGGGCGCGTTGTCGATCGACTTGTCGAGTACGAGGCCGGCACCGCCCTTCATGTTGAGGGACGAGTTACCGGCCTATTGCGAAAGATCCCCAAACCAGGAGCAGAAGGCGGCTTCGAGGAAAGTCTGGAGGTCGGGCTGGTGATGGATCGTGTCAGCCCCACTGCCATGGTCGCTGAGCGGATGATGACGCCGTTTGATGTGGCCAAGCCTGAAGCGCAGAACACCCCAGAAGAAACCAACGACGAAGCTGGCGCTGGGGAATCCGCGGCAGTGGCTGAAGAACAGCGCTAGGAGGTGGTCAATGATTGCCCTACCTGATTGTGTCCCTGAAATCGCTGATTACTACCAAGTACCCATCGAGATTGTCGCGGCAGTGCGTCTTCAAGAGAGCGGCAGCCGAGGGCAATTAGTGGGTCGCATAGGTCCGAACAAGAATGGCACTTACGACCTAGGCGCTATGCAAGTCAATACATGGTGGCTCGACCAGGAAACCAACCGGAATTACCTCCAGCAATGGGGAATTACCGAGCGTGAGTTGTTGGAAAATGAGTGTACGAATTTCGCTGTAGGGACGTGGATTCTCTACGACAACATCACGCGCTACGGCGAGTGGGAGGCGGCATTGGCCGCTTACAACGCTGGGTCGCCGAATAGTCCGGCAGGCCAGCAATACGCAAACGAAGTCCTCGCGACATTAGGAGATCAGTACCAATGACTACTTCCGTAGATACCCAGGCCACAACCAAGCAGGGCAAGCTCGCTCATCTAGTCGAATGCCTCCGCATGAACAAGAAGCGAGCAGCAGAGCGCTCACTGTTGGTTGCTACTACCGCTTTCCTGGCGATGCCAGCATGGGCACAGGAAGACTTTGAAGACTTCGCTGACAAGGTTGAAGAGCTGGCGCATGGGCCCTTCGGTATCGGCATTTCCATTCTGGCGCTGATCATCGGTTGCCTGGTGGGCCTTGGACGTCAATCTGCTGCCCCTGCGTTCCTGGGTCTAGGGATCGCCGGTGCCTTTGCGGTCGGCCCCTTCATGATCAAGGAAATCTTCAGCTGGTTCTCAGGCACCTGAGTTAGGAGTCGCGGGTCATGTCTAACGAGTCCTATCGGATACCGCAGGATGTTGATGCCCCTATCCCCATCTTCGCCTGGGAGATGACCGAGGTGGTTGTCGCCATCATGGTGATCGGCGTGGGCATCATCATGCGGTTTTTTATCCCAGGCCTATTTGCGGGGATCTTTCTCATGATGATGGCTAAGAAGATGCGTGCCGGCCAGAAGCGGGGACAAGTGCAGCATGTCTTGTGGCGGATGGGGCTCAAGTTAGACCCGCTGCTTGGCAAATACGCACCTAGGCCAATGCGATTGGAGTACATTCGCTGATGAAATACCTCAATGCATTGCGAAATCAGTGGGTCGCTGCCAGGGGCTGGATGTTCTGCACCCTGCTCCTGACTGGGTTGCTGATCTATGTCTTGCAGAGCTATGTCCAGCTCAGCGCCAATATGCCAACCCGGCTGGTTCCCTACAACCTGCACGTCGTGGATGGGCCGGTCGAGGTGGGCGCCAGCGCTGGTTATACCGATGCGAGCTACCTCACTGAGATAGCCATGGCGGATGCCCAGCTGCACAGCTCTTGGACCCCAAGGAACGTGAGAAGCCAATACGCTCGGTTCCAGAACCGGATGACGCCGGCCCTCTATGCCAAGGTCGGCAATGATCTACAAGCACGGATTCCAGACCTGGAGAAATCTGAGCGTACCCAGGCCTTGTTCATTGAAGGGACCCAAGTCCTAGACGGCACAGTGCGAGTTTATGGGCGCTTGCGGGCTTGGCATGGCACCGAACAGATCGAAGACGAACCGATTGCTTACCGTGTCCGCTATTCCTTCAGCGGTGGCGTTCCGTATGTCGCTGGTTTCTCTTTGGAGGACGAATGAAAAAGCCTAAGATGCAGGGGCTGGTCATGGTGGCGGCGCTTGCCGTCGCCACCTTTGTCAGCGCCAGCGATGATGTCCAGAAGGTGGTTGTGTCCACCGATGCTTATAACCGGCTGGTATTCCCAGAGCCGTACTCTACGATTGTTATCCCCCCCGAGGCCGAGTTGCGTGACAACCCTGTGCCGACTGATGGCAAACGTGGTCTCCTCATCCGTCCTGCAGACGAAGCCGACCCGTTCTCTATCTTCATCCAGCTGCGAAGCGGCGAGGCCTTCACGGTGAAGCTAGCGCCGGAAAGCGGCATCGATGCCCAGGTGTTCCGGTATCGAAACGCCCCTGACCTATCCGCAGAGCCCGAAAGGGAAAGCCGGCCCAAGGATCGTTGGATTGCTGACACTATCCTGTCCGCTTTCCAGGGGGCTCGCCCTAGCGGGTTTGAGCCGGCTGGCGCCCCGCCTAGTGCCCGACTTGAAATGCCTAATGGCGGCACGCTCAAGCTCACAGCGGAAACCCAGTACCGTGGTTCCGGCCATGTCGTGAATATTTACCGGCTGTCTTCTGATACCTCCCTTGAAGTCGAGCCTCGTGACTTCTACCGCGATGGCGTCGTTGCTGTTTCCTTGGAAGGGGACACGGTAAGTGAGCGCGATCAGCCCCGAATGATCGTCGTGGAGGTTGACCGTGGCTGAAGATCAGAACAACCAGCAGCCGAATGAATCGGGCCAGGACAAGCCTTCTAGGGTGGCCAAGGCCCGAGCTAAGTCCAAGGTAGTCTCTCAGAGCCTGTTGGAGCGAGCGCAGGGAAGAAAGTGGCTTCTATATGGTGGTGGGGCCTGCCTAGTCATCTGGCTTGTGGCAAGTAACGCTATTAGCGCACGAGACAACAGTAGCAATAAAGCGCCCCCTCCCCCGGAATTTATGGACACCACGCCGGATACACGGCATGGGGAGGAAGTCACTATTTCCCGACTTCAACAACAGTTAAGGGAGGCTCATGAAGAATTGGCAGACCAGCGCGAGAGTCAAGAGCAGAGGGATGCACGACTTCAGGCGCAGCTCGAAGAAATGCAGGCTGGCATGGAATCCGAACGCGAGCAAACGCGGGAAACCATGGAGTCGCTGCGCACACGACTAGCCGATATTTCTAGCGGAGATGATGGCACCAGTGAGGTTCGCATTGGCACATCTTCAAACAGAAGCACCGACGCCAACCGTGCCCCGTCTGACTATCTTCGCCCCCCCCGAGGCGACGACGCTAGCGCGGTACCTCCGCCCCCGGTAGCGCGTCGAGATGGTGACTCTGGCCGTGCCGGTTTACCCCCGAGGCAACAATCGTCGACACAGGGCGGCGTCATTCCTTCACAGTTTCCACAGCTCCAGAAGGAAGAAGGACCGGCTGACCCGATCGTACTCAATGGCTCAAGTGGTGAGTCCAGCGCTCGCATCTTACGTAATGAAGCGGCTCAGCAGGATGACGAAGAAGAGGATCTGGGGCCACCTAAAGCTGGGTTCCTCCCTATGGGGTCGTTCTCTGAGGTGGCAATGTTGACTGGCGCTGACTTTGGCGCTGCCGAGCGTACCCGCAACAACCCTCAGCCGGTGCTATTCCGCATTCAAAACGATGCATTCCTACCTGGCAGTGCGCGGTATCGCCTCGCTGACTGCTTTGGTATGGGCGGTGGCTACGGTGATTTGTCGAGCGAGCGAGCGCATATCAACGTCTCTCGTATTTCCTGTGTCGATACACGGACTGGAATGATGCTTGAGTCTCCAATCAATGGCTACATCGTGGACTCGGATGGCCGTCTGGGGCTTCGCGGCAAAGTTGAGCGACGTGCTGGCGCCCTGCTGGGTAAGGCCATGCTTGCTGGCTTCGCAGAAGGCGCCAGCAGCATTGCTGCAACAGCAGCTCAAGGTGCTGAATCGGCTGTCACAGGCAGCGGCGTTGTCACCACCATCGACCCGAACAGTGTCGCCGAGGTTGGCATGTACGGCGGTGCAGGCCGCGCGATGGAGATACTGGCAGAGCGTTACATCGAAGAGGCTGAATCCATGTTCCCGGTGATCGAGGTTCCATCAGGGCGCCGTGGCACTGTTGTAATCCAGGAAGGCCAGAAGCTCGAGTGGGAAGCCTACGAGCTGGCCGACAAGATGCCGAGCGAGGGCTAATACGATGAGCTTAAAGTTGATGATCCCCTTGACCGCCCTGCTGTTCCTCGGTGGGTGTGCCACTGTCCAGCATGATTGTGAGCTGGGAAGCGAGTGTGTCGGTACCGGCGATGTTTATGAAGCTGCGGTGGCAAATAGTGGTTCCTCTGAAACAGTGATGGAGGGCCGTAAGGATGGCTCAGAAGCTGAAGAAGAAAAGATCGAGCAATGGCGACCCTATAGCGGGGGAGGCCTAACCGATATGCCTGTCTACCAGCCAGGTAAACCGGTGCGTATCTGGGTGGCGCCATGGCGCGGTGATGACGGCATTCTACGATCGGGCGAATACCTGTATGTGACTCTGCCTGATGACTGGAGTTATGGCCAGCTGCGTGACGATGGCATTGGGGCAGGCATGATCGGACCTTCTCCGGGTGTTCAACACATCGCGCCGAGAGGGCAAGACGCCAGCGTGAATCCTTATCGCATTCAGCCGCAAATGCAGATCGTCCCGGAGAATTGATATGAAGATAACCGCGATGACTCGTATGCGGCACCAAGTGCGCCGCATGATCCAGCAGGGCGCTCCCGATTATGGCGATCGCGCCCTCCCCCTCCAGGCAGCCGAGGCGCTGACTGAGCGGGATGATCCCGCGAGCCTGCTCCCCTACATCGACTATGAAGATAACTACTGTGTCCGGGATGATGGTAAACATCCTCAGCTTGGCTTCGGCGTCCAGTTTGCGCCATTGATGGTGGCTGGCAAGGACATCGAGGAGCAAATCGAGTCGCTGATTACGCGAGCGCCAGCGGACACGGTTATCCAGTTCGTCGCCCATAGTTCGCCGGCCATTGAGGACCGGATAAATACCTGGCAGGCACGGCGGTTACGTTACTGCAAAGACCCTATGCTCCAAGAGCTGGTAGAGCGCCGTAGCAAGCACATGCTTGACGCCGCGGCCGGGAACAAAAGCCTCCTACCGAATGAGCGTCTATATCCCCGGGAGGTGCATTACTTCGCCTTTTTCACCATGACCTTTGGCGGTGACCCAGAGCATGCTGAAGAGATTCGTTCATGGCGGCACATGTGCGACGAATTTCGGCAGTCGGTGATGGGGACGTTCAGTTCGATGGGCCTTGCGCCAGCCCTTATGAACGAATTGGGTACGCGACGTGTCCTGCGCCGTATCGCCAACCCGCAAATGGTGCCGGGTGAGCTTCAGCGGGTTGAGGAGGAAGGTGGCCACTTCGCTGATTCCATCTTCGATAAGCGTACACGTATTCGCGTGAAGTCCTCGGGTGCGGTCCAGTTCAGCGACAATGAGCGGGAGGTGGATCTCGTACCCCTGACCATCGACACCTACCCGGACTACCTGCGCCTCTACATGACCGGCGATATGCTTGGGGAGTTGAAGTCGGCAACCGATCGCATCGCGCCGGCCTACTGGATGTACACAACCATCTACAAGCCGAACACTGAAAAGGCACGCGATGACATCACCATGCGTATGGGCATGATCTCAAAGCAATGCATGAGTGATTCCGAGTGGTACAAGGGGATGATGCCGCACCTCTTCACGCGGCGTAGAGATACCCAGCAGCTGCTCAACGATACTCGCTCAAACTACTGCCCGGTACGCATGTGGTCGGGGATCAATATCATCACCGAACCCGAGCGAGCAGCTTCGGACGCGGACTATGTTTCCTCGTTGTGGCGGAAAGCAGGCTTCAGAGCCTCGCGTGAACGCTATATCTCGCTGCCTATCTGGTTGTCGTCTTTGCCATGGGGCTACAACCCACGCATGGACAAGCCTACATCAGGCCTTCAGCGGGCACAGATGGTGTCCAGCCTAAACGGCGCTTGCGCCTCAATCTGCCAGGGCGATTGGGGCGGTAACGGGCCAGTAGTACGCAAAGACCCACAGGGGAACCCTTACCTCTACGCAAACGGACTGTTGCTGGTTTCTCGCCGCGGTCAAATGTCGTGTATCGACATTTTTGATTCGGCCACCTCATACAATTTTTCGGTGATCGCGACCTCGGGTGCGGGTAAGTCATTCCTTGCCAACGAATTCGTTACCGACATGCGCTGTCGTGATGGCGTGGTCCGTATCATTGACGTGGGCGGCTCTTATAAGGAGCTGTGTGAACTGCTGGGCGGTCAGGAACTGAGGTTTGATCCTAACCATCCGGTCTCACTTAACCCATTCTGGGGTATCAAAGGCAAGCAGCGTTACGACGATGATGAAGGTGGCAGCGAGATCGCAGAAATGATCCCGGTGCTGAAGGATGCCATATCTCAGATGGCGTTCCCCCTAGGTGAGCCCGACAACTACGAATACCAGTTGATCGAAAAAGGCATCCTTGAGGCGCACGATAAACATGGCGAGGTCATGGAAACCAAGCATGTCTATCAGTGGCTTGAGTCCCGGGCAGACAGTGATCCGGTGGCCAAGAGTATTGCGTTGCAGTTGGAGCCGTATGCCGTAGGTCGGCATGCCGCATGGTTCAACGGTGAGCCCCAGCTGGATCTTTCCAATGAGTTCACCATACTCGAGCTGGAAGAGCTAAACGTCGATCGTGAGCTTCGGAATGTGGTCATGACACTCCTGATGGCTCGGACGACGCGGGACATGTA
Organism: Vreelandella arctica; assembly: GCF_037070215.1. NCBI lineage: Bacteria > Pseudomonadati > Pseudomonadota > Gammaproteobacteria > Oceanospirillales > Halomonadaceae > Vreelandella > Vreelandella arctica. The sequence goes on from NZ_JBANSN010000031.1 coordinate 23,689, forward strand.
TCTGCGCCCACGCAACATCCCGAAAATGATGCTGATCGATGAGGCATGGGATCTACTCGCGGACCCGAAAAGCGGGAAGTTTATCGAAACCGCCTTCCGGCGCATCCGTAAGTATTACGGCAGTGCCGGTTTCATTACACAGGGCTTCAAGGATACCGACCTGTCGCCGGCCGCTCAGGCTGCCTTCGACAATGCACCTTGGACGTTTGTGCTCAAGCAGTCGGGTCCCTCGCTCGACTACGCACAGAAAAACGGAAAGCTGGGCGGCGAAGACGAATTCCTATTCGATATGCTGCGCGGTGTGAAGCCCGGTGCCGGCTATTCGGAGGTCTTCGTCAAGCACGAGAGCGGGGGTGGCCTTTTCCGCTTTGTGGTCGATCCTTACTCCTACTTCCTATATTCGACCAATCCCAAGGACCAGGCACGCCTGATGAAGCTCACTTCAGCGGGCTACAACACGCAGGAGGCCATCCGCATGCTGGCCGAGGGGCAAGGGTAGGATTGGCTTATGCTGGCGCTCCTGTCTGCCTTGTCGGCCTGTTTCGCTGGGGCGCTTGGTTATACTGTGATGGTGGTATTGCCGGTGGTGGTCTTCGTTGGCTTACCCCTGGAGTTCATACGTCCCCCTGGTGAGCTTATGACAGTCACTTGGCTGGCCAAGGCCACCTACCTCGCAGGTGGGTGGCTAACTGCCCTCGCCTGGCTAGGGCTTAGGCTGGCGCCAGCCAGTTACCGTATCGGCCGGCTATTCCCAAGGGCTCGTGAGATTGCAGATCGTGTCTGGGTTTACGAGACGCCTGCCCTTCAGGCCTATGCTATGCCGAGCCCTACGGGTGGCGTTGTAATCGTTTCCCGGGGCGCCCTCAATCTGCCTCCTGATGAGCTTGAGTGGCTGCTGGCGCACGAGAGGTCACACCTTCGCCGCGGCGATGCGTCTGCGAGCCTATACTGGTGGACGCAGCACAGCATTTTGCGGGTGGCGCTTTGGCTGGCGCGGTTGATCTATACAATTCTTCGTCCCATTCCCCTGATTGGCCTGTTGAGCGGCTTGTACTTTTCTGTGGCGAGCTTGGGGATTCGCTTGGCATTAGGGCTTTTCAAAGTCTTGGACCGCCACTTAGGGCATCTAATGGAATATCGTGCCGACCGTGACGCGGCGCGTGTTGCCTCTCCAATAGCAGGCTGCCGGCTTCTCAGTAGGCTCTCTACGGGTCTTGAATCGAGCTGGGGGCTTTTCTCGACACATCCGCCGACATATCGGCGTATCAAGCGCCTGGAGCGTATGACATGAGTTTGATGGGGTATCGCTCGACACTGCTAAGATCCGTTATTGCTCTAACTATCTTCTACAGTCTCGCCGCGGCTACTGCTTTTTACTTCATGGGGCCGGAAACGCTGCAGGAGTGGCTAGCTGGCGCTGGCTTTTGGGTAGAGGGTGACGAAGAGATAAACCCCGCGAACGCGGCATCAGCGGCCACTGAGGTCGTCCTGGCAAGGTTGCGTGTTGTCTGGCCATGGTTAGCCGGGGGAATGGCTGCTGGCTCTGTGATCGTTCTGCTCATAGTGGGAATGGGATTAATAACACGTCGACAGCGCGCTAAATCTCGCGGTGAGTTCCGGGGCATGGATCTCTCAATTACGTACATGCCTTATCCTGATCCGATTAACTTCAAGCCAGTGAAAGCGCAGCTGTCGGGTAACGTTCCGGCACATCACATGCCGCTAATTAACCAGTTGCTCGGTTACCTCCAGGCTCACCCTGATGCTTTTTGCGGTGACGGCCACAGTACGACACTGCTTGAGCACCATCTAGGCGTGATCGATGAGGCCTTCGAGTACGAAGGTGCCGATCCCCTCCTCCCTCTTGCCGCGGCAGCACATGATATTGGCAAGACTGTTTCGCATGCGAAACAGGACGGGCAGTGGGTCCGCCTGTCCTACCACGATAAACAGAGCGGGCGTCTGTTGGCAAAGTTCCCCGCGTGGTGGGAGTTGCCTGAGGATGAGCGAGCCATACTGTTGCTGGCAGTAAAATACGAGCATTCTCCCAACCTGATGCCAGTGGCTTTCCCTGGCCTCAGTAGCAAGGGGGTGCGCCGCGCAGTCACTCTCCTCCAGCAGCTGCGAGAGATAGACGGCCTCGCTACACGAGGCGAGAAACGCAAGGTGCTTGAGAATCTGAACGTCCAGGAGCTGGCGATCGAAACGTTCTTGCGAGTGGTTCCCCAAGTACCCTATCAGGTGAAAGGTTTAGCGAAGCGTGTCAAAGCGGCAGGCTTCCGCGTTGGTGAGCGGCTTTACCTCTCCGAACATCATGTTCGGGAGACAGCCCTTTCCAAGCTGGATGATGACGTTGCCGCGGCCTTTGGCGGTGACTTTCGAGCCCGAGGTAAATCAGGGGAGTTTACACAGGTACTTTTGGCAGCATTGGCCGATCGCGGCTGGCTCATCACTGAAATCGAGGGAGTGCCAGAGGGGAGCGAAGCGGCGAAGACCTGGACGTTGCCATCTGACCAAGCGTTGTGGCGGGTACGTTCCGGCATAATCGAGTTCAGGGGAATGATCGCGGTGGAGCTGCCAGTAGAACACCAAGGCCTATACCCGCGAGAAACCGCTTATGAGGTAACCGTCCTCGGCCCCCAGGGCAAGCACAGTAGCAACGCTGGCGTTGCGCCAACAAAAGACAGTGGTAAGCGGGAAGAGCGCATGACTAAGCCTAAAGGTATTCCAGCGTCAGACGTATGTGATGTCAGCCTGTTTGCTTCAGTGCCTACGGGTACGGGTGATGCAACGAAAACCAGTGGGAATGCTGCACAGAAGAGTTTAGGGGCAGCGAGCAAAACCTCTACATTCAGCCATGAATCACTCACGAATACCGACGTGGCTTCCGCCTGGCTGCTAGATGATTCCCAGGCGGCAGGTGGGAATACTGCACAGGAAGAGACGCGACAGCCCACCCCTTGCGGTGGGGATGCTGCACAGAAAGGCAATGGCACCCAGAACCAGCAGGCCTCCGCAATGGTTGAAACAGGCGAAGGAAAAGATATAGCCGGTGCCAAGCCGATGGATGATCTCCATGCGGCAGGTGGGGATACTGCACAGGAAGAGACGCGCCAGCCCATCCCTTGCGGTGGGGATGCTGCACAGAAAGGCAATGACACCCAGAACCAGCAGGCCTCCGCAATGGTTGAAACAGGCGAAGAAAAAGATATAGCCGGTGCCAAGCTGATGGATGATCTCCATGCGGCAGGTGGGAATACTGCACAGGAAGAGATGCGCCAGCCCACCCCTTGCGGTGGGGATGCTGCACAGAAAGGCAATGGCACCCAGAACCAGCAGGCTTCCGCAATGGCTGAAACAGGCGGAGAAAAAGTTATAGATGGTGCCTGGCTGCTGGACGATTCTCATACGGCAGGTGAGAACACTACACAGGAAGGCACGGGCCAGCCAATACCTTGCGGTGGGGATGCTGCACAGAAAGGCAATGATGCCCAGAATCAGCAGGCCTCAGCCAAAGCTGAAACAGGCGACGAAAAGGCTATAGTTGGCGCTTGGCTGCTAGAGGATGTCCCCGGTGTCGGTGGGGATATTGCACATTATGAGCAGGATGGGATGAGTAATTCCATTCATACTAAGACTCCAGCAGGATTTAAAAGAGAATCAGAGGGAGCTTGGTTACTAAATGAGATTGTTGAGGCGGCCGGTGGGAACGTTGCACAGATAGCGACCAATGACCAAATTTCGCCCACAACAAGCGGGGGGGATGTTGAACTGATCGCTGAGCAAGCCGAACCCACGAATGACTTTTCAGAGATTAGTCAGCTGACGCTAGGGGCTGACGCAGATAACCATAGTGATGTTTCGGCTGAGCTGGGTGACTGGAGCCCAGAGGCCGATAACGCACCGAATGATACCCATATTCAACTTGGCCTGGGGGAGGCAATGCTGGCCACAGCTGAGCATGAGTCCCCAGTGACACAGCCGAGCCATCAGCCAGTCCCTACTGTCATGGTTGATAAAACGACGCAAGGTGCTACAGAACAGCAGAAATCGGCTGTGTCTGGGCAGAAAGATGTACGGACATCCTCACCTATCCAGCGACGCCTGAAGAAGCGAGGTGGGACCTCGGCTGGTCGCCAAAAGGCTTTAAACAACGAAGCGCCAGCGGATAAAAGCGAACAGACAGGCCAAGTGAAAGCGAGCAGAGGGTCATCCAAGCCTGCCGGTGCCAAGGCGGAAGTAAAAGGAGTGCCTAAGCTGTTCAGTTGACCAAACATCACCTTGCGGAGATGGACTTCGAAGCGCTGAAGTTATATGATGCATTTATGTAGCAACATCGCTGCATTTTTGCAGGGAAAATAGGCTATGAGCGTTGAAGCAATCATCGAGCCGTCCGATTACGTTGCTCCCGACACTTTCAATCAATTCCTCGCTGACTTGAAAGCTCGGGCACGGCAAACCAAGAGCCCAATCATCAGCCCGAGGATGTTCTGCCTTGCCCTGGGCATGGATGTACAGACGCTGGCCTCGCGGGCGCATGTCCACCGCGTTACTGTAAACCGCGCCCAGGGGGCTGAGAAGCTGCAGACTTACTTACGGGATGCGGTGCGAGTCATGGGAGCAGCGGCTGACATAAATGGTAATTTTCAGGATGCCGCGTTCTGGTTTCGTAATGAACCGATCAGCGCATTCAATTTCAGGACACCAGAGCAGTTGGTCAGCGAGGGACGAGCTGAGGATCTATTGAACTATGTTCAATCACTTCACGCAGGCGCGGCTGGATGATCCTTACCAGACTGGCAGATCAACCAGCCTATCGTGTCCATGTCCCCCGCTGGGCCATCGCCCCCCACAAGTGGCGCAGGCGCCGCCCAGCATGGCGGTCGCCTCAATCGTATCGGGGTTCCCGCACTCTACCTTGCTCTGGAAGAGCTGACCGCGCTTGAGGAGTGCCGGCAGCTCTCGACCCTGATGCCACCCGGTCTTATTGTGAGCTACACGGTAGCGTTGGCCACAGTAGTGGACTTCAGCCATGGGTACACGGCTGACTGGGACTCTCTCTGGCAGGAAATGGGTTGTGACTGGCGTAGAATTTTGTTTAATGATCGCGTTGAACCGCCCAGCTGGTTGCTCGCTGACCTAGCCTTGGAGGCTGGTGCTAGCGGCATACTGTTCCCGTCGTTGGCCAATCCACGGGGTGTAAACCTCGTAGTCTACACCGACGCCTTCATTTCACGTCACACCGCCCCTACCTCTCTTCGAGACCTGTCATACGGGAATGAGAAGAGAAGGATGCAAAATCATGATGATGTGCTGATTGTCCGAGGCGATGCTGATCTACGTTGCTACTGGCTAGCGATGGAGGGGCAGCCCTTTGCAGATGTCGAGCCAGCGGAGTTCGGGATCGAGCGGCAGAAAGCGCAGGTAAGGTTCCTTACTTGGGACTGATCCTACTCTGCCACAGTAAGGCTATCAATTGATGGCAAACGGAGAACCTGCCCGTTAAGCATGGGTTATACGGGCTTGTAGTTCGCCCAGACTGTTGATTTCACGCTTCCCCAGGCTGTCTGCTGAGGGAGGCATTTTCAAAACCGCTTGATCCATCCGGTCAGTCATGCTTTTTGAAAGCTCGAATAATGAGAAAAGCTATGAACAGCGCTAAGTGGAATAAGTTGCTAGCTCGGTGGTGCCTTCTTAAAAATCAGTATCAATTGGGTTCAGGGGACTGCAGCCAGTCCAAGTTCTTACTGGCCTATCCTTAAATGCTCCAAGTTTAATACTATTATGCTTAAACATATCGGCTGATTTTCTGCCATCTTTGATCATAAAGTCGATATAAAGCATCACTATTAGGCTAGAAGTGTCCGGAGAACACAGAGCAGTCCAGTTTTCTTTACACATGAAGCTTGCCCCTCCAGGTGTTATTTTCAGAAGACGATCGCACTGCGTGTCTGAAGTCGGTTGCACTGTGGTCTGGGGCTTCGGACTGGCTGGCCTCCAAAGCGGCGTAAAGGGCCGTCTTGCTGACCTTGATGCGTGCGGCGGCCTCGCGGATGCTCAGCCCATTGGCGAGGTGCTCCCTTGCCCGCTTCAGCTTGTCGTCGGTGACAACGGGCTTGCATTCTCCTTTGCGCCCACGGGCGGCGGCAGCGGCCAGCCCCGCCTTGGTGCGATCACGGATCAGATCACGCTCGAACTGCCCCAAGGCGCCGAACACGTGGAAGATCAGCCGCCCACCCGGCGTGGTGGTATCGATGCTTTCGGTCAGCGACCGGAATCCGACGCCACGCGCGTCCAGAGTGCTGACCACTTCGATCAGATGCGGCAGTGAGCGTCCCAGTCGATCCAGTCGCCACACAACCAGCACATCCCCGTCGCGCAGGAACCCCAGCGCGGCTGTTAGGCCGGGTCGTTCTTCCTTGGCCCCGGAGACGGTGTCATCAAAGATTCGCTCGCACTCCGCCTTGCGAAGCGCATCGGTCTACAAGGCGGTGTTCTGCTCTGCCGTCGGGACCCGCGCATAGCCAATCAGCGCCATTGACTGCCCCTTTTGTCCGCTAATCCGTCCGTTTATCTTATTGTCCCAAAATACATCAAACAAGCTGTTGTCGGACAATGTCCGGATTGGCCGCCTAATGATCGTTTCTCGGACAGGCTGCATTGTGCGCCGCCATGCTGAACCAATTCGAGGATCGTTTGACACGGCTCGTTCACAAGTCCGCTGCACACCGGGCGAACCGCCCAATGTATGGGTACAACCACCTTCTGACAACGACAGGCAATCAATGGGCTCAACACACGCGTTCGACGCGCTGATGAATATGGCGGGTTCATCGTTCCGTCACCATCGCTCGCTGCCCTGACTGCCGGCAGCCGCGGTGCCTCCAGCAGTGCTTCTCTATCCAGCGTTAAAGGGAGTGGTGGCCGATTACGGGTGAATAAAATACGCTTTCAGTGTAACTTCCTTACAGATAAGTTATGAGCTATATCACAGTCTGTTCGCACAAGCGCGACAAGCGACGGGCGACGAAGGCTCTTTGGCGAAAGAGCACGCGGATACTCTTCTTAAGGCTTCGACATGGACAACGTGTAAGTGCACGCCGGACAAGAACGCGGGGATAGCGCCCCTCAGGACGAATTGGCCTCCATCGAGTCCAGTGAACGGCTTATGAGAGCCCTGGGGCGCGGTCTCTTAATCAGCCTGGTCACGATCTTGATCGCCGTGGCCGGGGTCTTCGGGGTGGGGATCCTGTCGTCGCAGTCGCTCGATCGCTATGCCGAAGCGAAGTCGCGGGAGCAGGTGCAGCGACTGCTCGATCTCGAGCTCGAAGAACTGGCCAACCGCAGCCGAGATTATAACTGGTGGAACGAGGCCGTCGAGCTGGTAATCTACCAGCGAGACACCGACTGGGCCATGGAAAACGTCAGCGGTTATCTGCAGAACCAGTACGGTACCGACTGGGTAGTGAGTCTGGATCGCGAGGCGACACTGATCCACGGCGTACACAAGGGTACGGAACTGGAGGCGCTGCCCGAGGGCCTGCTGACCGCCGAGTTCAAGCAGCTCATGGCCGAGGCCATCGACACCGATTTCGCCGACCCCGAGCCCGCATCTGACATCCTGGATATCCAGGGAGCGCCTGCCCTGGTCGCCGTGTCGCCGTATGTGGCCTACGACCCGACCCCGTATGCCACCAATCAGGCGCATGGCTATCTGATCCTGGTCAACTACATCGACGAGGCCATTCTGGGCGCTTGGCGTCGTGATTTTCAGATCGAGGCCCTGCGTCTGCTGCCTGCAGCGGCAGCTCCCCCTCGGGAGACAGGCCAACTGGCGTCCCTCCCCCTGGCAACACCGAGCGGCGAGCCGCTGGGCACCCTTCAATGGCGTCCGGAGCATCCTGGCCAGAGCCTCCTCACACAGCTCCTACCCTGGGTGATTGGAGGCGTGCTACTGATCCTCGCGGGCAGCCTCTTCTTCTATCGACGGCTGCGAGCCTATGGCAGGCTGGCCCATGGTCACCTCATGGAATTGAGCACCAGTCGGGAACTGCTTTTTCGTCAGGCGAACTACGATTTTCTCACCGGATTGGCGAACCGGTCGCTGTTTATAGAGCACCTGAACCACGAGTTGGCGCGCTGCATCCGCCATAAGCTGAAGGCCGGAGTCCTCTACGTTGACCTGGACGGTTTCAAGGCCGTCAACGACACCCTGGGCCATACCGCCGGCGATGAGCTGCTGTGCTGGGTGGCCAAATCCATGGCGAAGCTCGTGCGCACCGAGGACGATGTGGCACGCTTCGGTGGTGATGAATTCTGTCTGTTGCTGACCGACGTCGCCTCTGAGGAAGATGTGTCACGGGTCGTCGACAAGATTCATGCCCTGCTGGCGGGCCCCGTTGAGGTGGGCGGCAAGCACATGCTGGTCGGGGCGAGTATCGGGATCGCGATGATTCCCGACGACACTCAGGATCTCTCCGATGTGTTCCGCTATGCCGATATCGCCATGTACCAAGCCAAGTCGAGGGGCACAAACCTGTTCTGCTTCTATGATGCAACGATGGAGGAGCGCTCGCAGTAACATGCAAGGCTGAAGGGTCTGTTGGCTCATTGCCTGACCCATGAAGAGCTGTACCTGCGCTATCAGCCTATCTATTCTCTGGTGAGCCGTGAGATCACCGGCATGGAAGCACTGCTCCGGTGGCGCCACAAGGAACTGGGGGAGGTGTTGCCGGCCGAATTCATTCCCGTGGCGGAAGAAACGGGCCGGAATATCACGGTCTCGATCAATATCTCGGCCAAGCAGCTGCGCGACCTGACGTTTCCGTTCAAACTGAAACAGCTGCTGGAAAAACACGGCGTGGAGTCTTCCAGCATCAAGCTCGAGATCACCGAGAGCCTGTTGATCTTGGAAAGTGACAACTAGCACCGTGTACTGCTCGACCTGGCGAAGCGAGGATACCGCCTGGTGCTGGATGACTTCGGCACGGGGTATTACGGCCTTGGCGACCTGGGCCGCTATCCCCTGGAAACGGTCAAGATCGACAAGTCGTTCGTGTCCGGCCCGAAAGCCTCCTCGCTGAACGCCTCGCTGGTCAAGACCATCGTCTTCATGGCCAACCACTGTGGCATGAAGACCATCGCCGAGGGGATCGACACCCCCGAGCAGGAAGCGTTCGTGCGCGGTACCGGCTGCACCCACGGCCAGGGCTTCCTCTTCAGCCGTCCGACCTCGGTGGCCGACATCATTGCCCTGATGGCCCCGCCCTCGCCTTCCCCAACGGCGTCCTGGAACGAGAGCGTCTCGGTCTCGGGGCATGCCCCATCAGGCGCCAGGGAGTCATCCCTGTGTCCGGCCATGCACTATCGTGGTGCATGGTCGAGCATTGTAGTTGCCCGTTGCCCGTTGCCCGTTGCCCGTTGCCCGTTGCCCGTTGCCCCGCCCAAGGCCCACTGGCGTGTCGGGCTGGCTGGCCTTCAAAACGGCGTAGAGGGCCGTCTTGCTGACCTTGATGCGTGCGGCGGCCTCATGCCCCAATTCAAGTGTCACCAAGGCTCCGATGATGGACGTTCGGAACTGGGCCTGTGCTCAGGTCGGACAGGATGGTCACGCCTTGCTCTGCAATTGGTGATGTATCTGATGCCATGCCTCGACCCGCCCATGGTGCTTAGGAGGACTGAGCTTAGTCGAGGTTGGTGAAGGCGATTGCTGAAACAATTCTTTCAGAAGACCACTGCACACCGGGCGGTCCGCTCGATGCGCTGGTGCAGCCGTCTTCTGAAAATGACACCAGGACTTCCTGGAGGGGCAATTTTGCGTAAATAAATTACGTTAAATTTTCTACGTAAAGAAAACGTACCTATTATTCGGATTTATAGAGCCATGGTCACTACTACGCGTCCGCGAATGCGGCCGGCGAGCAGATCATCGACCGCCTCGATGGCGTCGTCGAGGGCGATGGAGCTGGTGATAGCATCGAGCTGCTCGGGAACCAGCAGCTGCCCCAGACGCCGCCAGGACTCGACGCGATCCGCGTAGGCGCGCATCACGCTGTCGATCCCCGCCAGGGGCACGCCGCGCAGGATAAAGGGCGCGACGCTGGCGGACAGGTCCATGCCCTGGGCCAGACCGCTGACGCCGTGACCACTAGTACAGCCGCTGCCGACTTTTGTCCCGACGCCGACCAATAGACCTGCCAGCAGCATCAGCCCGATATCTCCCGCCGGCTGACCGATGACCTCATCCGGTGCGCCGGAGACATTACCTAGCCCACCTCCCAGTAAAATAAGGATGAGTGGGCCGCTGAACAGACCCAGTAGGAAGGCCAGGCGCCAAGCCGAATCTCCTGCGGGTTGCTCCAGCAATAGTCCGGAGAGGATTCCGCTGACGCCGGAAATACGACCCAGCGTTGCCATCAGCCATACAGCTGCCAGGCCGATCAGCACACCGCCGATCAAACCGGAAAGACTTGCCGCTATGTCCACGTTGTGTCTCCTCTATGTCAGGTATTTGAAATATGCCGGACAAGCCGTGTCGAAGCATCGTCATTGTCGGGATCGCTCAGCTCTGCAGAAGAATGAACGTGCAAGGCATGTCAAGCATCGAACGTGTTCAGGAAGACATTACCGCTGAAATTGCGTAGGAATGCTGTCTTCAGCAGGCGGTTCATCTCTGGCCCCTTGACCTCGCAAAGGTGCAGTTGTAACCCCGCATCACTCAAACGCAGGTTGATCGACTGCAAACTATCCAGTGCCGAGGCATCGATCAAGTTGACGGCCTGGCAGCCACTGAGCGATGGGGAAATAGCGGCGCAAACTGGCCATGCCGGTCAGCGCTATTAGTTGTCATTGGCCTGGTTTTCGAGGCTCTCGCGAAGCGGCTCTAGGTCATAGCCGGCCGACTTGGCAGCACCGACGAGTTCCGAAATCGGACGATGCGAGACCTGTGAATAGGCCCAGAGATGAGCGACCCGTGTGCCGGTCCGGCAGAAACCGATCACGGGAGTCGGCGATAACTCCAGGGCATCGGCAAAGGCGGCAATGTCCTGCTGGGAATACTTGCCGGGCTTGACGGGAACTTCATGCCAGACCATACCCAGTGATTCTGCCTTAGCCTTGAGAGCATCGGGATCCGGCTGGTCATCACTTTCCCCACGCGGGCGATTGGAGATAATGGTGCGGAACCCTTGCTCGGCGAGCTGTTCAAGTTCGTCGAGGCGAGGTTGTGCTGTCACAAAAAGGCGATCATCAAGCGGTTTGATTTCCATGGGTTATCTCCTTGGTCACTTTAGGAGCGCGCCTCATCCCAGGCGGCCCCTGGTAGAGCATCGAGGGGAATCTTCAGGTAACGACGACCATTATCCTCTGGCGCTGGCAGGTCGCCGCCCAGGATGTTGACTTGCAAAGCGTGCAAGATCAGTTTCGGCATGGGCAGCTTAGCGTCGCGCTCGTTACGCAAGGCGATGAAGCTTTCCGCTGTCGAGCTGTCTTGGAGATGAATATTGGTTTCGCGCTGGACACTCACCGTGCTTTCCCACTCTGGCTCGCGATCGCCGGGCATGTAGTCGTGACCGGTAAAGAGCCGAGTGTCATCCGGCAGTGCCAGGATGGCCTGAATGGAATCCCACAGCTTGTGAGCATTGCCCCCGGGGAAATCGGCACGGGCCGTACCACCATCCGGCTGAAACAGCGTGTCGTGCACGAATGCCGCATCGCCGATGACGTAGGTGATCGACGCCTTGGTATGGCCGGGCGAGAACATAATCCGGCCTTCTATCTCGCCTACGTGGAAAGTATCGCCCTCTACAAAGAGGTAATCCCACTGGCGGCCGTCATCCGGAAAGTCGGGCCAGTTGTATATATCCTTCCATAGTGCTTGCACTTGCGTAACGTAAGCTCCTATGGCCTTTGGTGCCCCTGTCTTTTCCTTTAGATACTGTGCTGCCGAAAAATGGTCCGCGTGCGGATGGGTATCCAGAATCCATTCGACCTTCAGCCCTTGGCTGGCAACGTAGTCCAGCAATTCATTCGCATGGTGCGTTGCGATAGCGCCGGACTTTTCATCGAAATCTAGGACTGGGTCGATGATTGCGCAGCGCCGAGTCACAGGATCGCTAACAACGTACTGCACGCTAGAGGTCCGCATGTCGTAGAAGCCGACAACATCTGGCTTGCCTGGCGAGTGTCGAAACGTTTGCATGGCATCCTCGGTTGTTGGTAAAAACGTTACTAGGTTAGAACAAAAAAACATAATGTCTAGCATCAGCAACCAAACCGCACAAATCATTTATCGCGGCAGCCTTCAAGGAGAAACACCTACTCTGTTTCGCTGGATTGACCCATTTCAGGGCTTCGTGGACTATAATGATGCGATAGAAATCCTGATGAGGATGAAGTTTGCCGACCTGTGCTAGATCATGCAGGGCCAAGCTGACGATACTTGCAATGGCAAAAATCCCCATTGGTAAGGAGGCTTGTTATAGCTGATCATGGCCGTGTACGGCGGGCTTTGGGTGCGTGCGTAGCTACAAGGGCATGCTCGACAAATACTTTGCCATCCATGGCTTCACGGATCGCAGCCAACACGGCTGACACAATCAACCGCCAGTCTGGGTATGCGGCTCGACTAAACATGACTGATTTCCTAAGCATTCCTACGCAGGTTTCCGTCGGCCCAACGAACTGGACCGGGAGGAGATATCGAGCATGCACTGAAGCAAACGTCGCAAAGCTTAGATTGGCTGGGGTCTTCCTAGGAGAAACAGTGCTGACTTCTGCCAACTGTGACCATTAGATATCTAGCGTGATTTTTGTCCATTTACCCTTCTGCAGCGTGGAATTCGGGCTCAACGAGCTCGAGGAGTATGCGCTATAGGTGCTGTACAGGGACTGAAGTACTGACTTTGTAACAATCAGCCCACGAGGAAAGGGTAAGAAGATAGCTCGTGCAAATCGACAAAAAGCGAATCCAAGTCAGGATGAAATTCAAGGCGTGGCGTTATCGGCAGGAAAAGCTAAGCGAGGTGTGCTTAACGTAACCATTACTGTAAATGAGATAGAAAGGGAGAGAAACAATGATGGATGGAATGATGAACGGTGATGCAATGATGTGGGGGATGGGGCTGATAGGGCTTCTTGTCCTAATACTGCTTGTGCTCGGTATTGGGGCTCTCGTTAAGTATCTATTTAAAAAATAAGCGAGACCTTAAAAGCGGTGAGGATACTGAGGGCTCTCAGTGAGTACAACCATTTGCTTCCCAAGTTCACACAAGGGCAGATAGCCGGCATATACGAGTGCCATGTTATTCCAACTGAGGCGCGGGACATCCGCAGCCACTCATTGCCTGTTGCTAAAGAACAAGTACTATACGAGTGCGGCAACCCCAAGCACGAGGAGCAGGATTACAAGCAGACAGAGCAGGTCCATCCCACCACATCATCAATCCGCCGCAAGCCACCATTTCGCCCATCGTCAGTTCTTCTCCCTGTAGTGTCGGTTTCTCCTGCATTTCAATCTGCACCGGATGTCCGGCGGCTTTCCACTGCGGATAGCCCTCGGTCAGGCTTATCGCCTTAGAAAAGATTGGTATTCTGACAGCGATATACCCCGCCGTCTGGAGCATCGGTAAGCTCTTTACCGGTGCCTGGTCAGACCGGGTGGGGCGTCAGGGGCTCATCGTCTGCCAGCAGTGGTCATTGTGGTGTTTGCTGTCTCCGTAGGGTTTTCGGGATTTGCGACGGGCGCGTTCCTATTGGGATAGGTAAAGCGATGGTTTATCCTACCCTGTTCGTCGTCATCGGTGATGTCGTGCATCCAGCGTGGTGATCCTCGGTTGGCATCTATCGCCTCTGGCGTGATCTTGGCTATTTCTTAGGCGCTATTATCGCAGGGGTGGTAGCGGATACACTGGGACTGGCTGCGGCGTTGTGAGTGGTGGTGGCTTTGACGTTCGCCTCGGGCCTATTCTCGACGCTGCGCATGAAGGAGGTACTCCAGATCACCGCACGGTCTCAGCGCAGCTGGATCCCTAACCAAGCTGGGAAGTGATTTACCGACCATCTCCTTGCCCATAGGCCCGGTCACGCCCGCGCCAAAAAGGAGAAAGACATGACGAGCATCACTCCTTCTTCTTGCCCGATGGGTCTTGGGCGCAATAGTCGTAGCAGTAGACATTGCCGGAAAGTTCAACACCTAGGACGGGAAAGAGCGCGTTGTAGTGCCCCAGAGATGGAGGGCAACAAAGGGCACAAGCTGGCTTAGCGGGGGTGCTATAGGCTTACAACACAATGATATGAGTTTTATCCCTATCGAATGTGGAGGAAGTGCCATGGGTTTTTATAGCCGCCACATACTGCCGCATCTGATCAACCTGACGATGGGAGCGGGGATGCTTAAGAAATATCGTCAACGTACCGTGGCCAAAGCTCGGGGGAGTGTCTTAGAACTTGGATTTGGATCTGGAGTTAACCTACCTTATTACAACCCTGAGCTTATAGAGAAGTACTATGCAGTGGAGCCGGATGGTGGCCTTTTAAAGCTTGCGCAAAAGCGTATTAACAAAGCCCCTTTCAAGGTGGAAGTGCTGCAAATGGGCGCAGAGCAGATAATACTACCTGATGACAGCATAGACACGGTCCTGAGTACTTGGACACTCTGCACGATTCCGGACATAGAAGCGGCTCTAGCCCAGGCGCGAAGGGTGCTCAAGCCCGGGGGACAATTGATTTTTGTCGAGCATGGACTCGCGCCAGAAACCCGCGTTGCCAGCTGGCAGCAACGGCTGACTCCGTATTGGAAGCGTTGCGCCGGTGGCTGCCATCTGGATCGGCAGACAGATGTGTTGCTTCTCAATGCCGGCTTTGTACTCCAGGATCTGGCTACAGGCTATCTCGGTCGTCCCAAGACCATGACGTTCATGTATGAAGGCGCGGCCAAGCCTCCCGCTGTCGGGTGAGTGAACTGGGTTCGCTGGCGGTAGATGGCGAACTCCGGGGCGCGAGATGTGAAAAAAATCAATTACATGCTACATAGCTGCTGGTGTAGCCCAGCATGCATGGCGGAGCCAGCGGCCCAGTAACGTGATCGCCAGCATGTTATGTCTCTCCACCCCTGTCTCGGTACGGTCACCCTCGGCTCTATCTCGGAGTGACATTCTGGTTTTTATCTTGAGCCCAGGTAATGAGGTCTCGGGTTCAACAGTGGTTTACGAGGCTCAACAGGCCCAGTACCCGGCAAACTATCGGCATTATGGTGCTTTTCTTAATTGGCATTGCCCTAATCGCCAGTGTGGTCTTTCGCTAGGCCACTGCTTTTGCATCTGCCGTTCTGCATGTTAAGGACGGTAGGTCTATGCTATCGCTGGATCGGCGATGTGTGCGGCCTCGGCCTGCTGTGGGGGGGTGAAACTGGTCATGGGCCCCGTAGTGCGAACGCCTTTCCCCGCCGCCTCTAATCTCTTCGCCAAGGTAACGGTGGTGGCCAAGGAGAAGGGTCTGTTGATCTACCTTCGGCGCACTCTGAACGGCCTGCTCGATGAACTGCTGACGCAGACCAGTCTCACCTGACGCTGGTCAAGAACGACGCAACGAGCCGGACATTGGCATCGGCAGGCGGAACCGCGCTAGTCGAGTCGCCCGCGTGATAGCTATCGTTCACGGAAAATTCGCTGTGCACCCTATTTACGAACCTGAGTGTCACCCTGCCCCCCTATCTCCTCTTGAGACCTGTAATCCAGCAGGAATGAGAGGAGTAGGATCATGAGCGTAAAGTTTCAACAATGGGTCGCCACGGTACGACGAAGGATGCAGGATGGCCAGCCTCTGCTGGGGCCGGACAGCCTGCAGGCACTGACAGACGATGTACGAAAACTCGGTCTTGGCGCTATGGGTGCCGGAGTTCTGGGTTTCTTCGCTCCTAGCGAGAAAATCACTCTTGGTGCATCAGTTGCCATGTTTTTCGTAGGTGCTATCATTTGGGTAACAGGTATTGCGTTTCTTGTAAGAATTGAGCGCAACAGTGCAGAAAAGGATTGAATTTATGAGCCCTTTTGGATGGTTAGTTACAGCTTTTGCAGTCTTTATGGCGGCCGTGTGTTTATTCACGTTCGTTCAAATTGAACGCAGCAAGCATCATCACCATCAGGACGGCAGCAGCAGTTAGCTGAATTCTGGCGATTGTCATTCTCGTCAGAACAAGAGACATTGATCTCACATTCAACAAGCTCTTCCTTCGCGAAGAGCTTTTTTATTTCCGGTTACCAGAGGCTGGCGGATGGTTCAGCTAACCACTTCCTTGGCGAGGGAAAAGGCCACAGCCACCAGTGCAAGGCAGCCCAACGCCAGAGGATTGGTAAGAAAACGACACACTGCATAGCGGTATGGATGGGCTTCAATGCGGTCTTTCGTGGTCTGCAGGCTTGCAGCCTTTCGCTTGAGCTTCGCTATCTGCCCTTCCTGTTCTTCCAGCTTTCGCTGCTGATCAACTAGCCAGTCACTCGCATTCACCTTTTGGATATTCAATCGCCAGGCACGCTCGGCATCGTCAGTCGTCAGGTTTTCAGCAAGCATGTATTTTGATCGAGCGGTTATCTGCGATTCGGTTTCACTAGGGATGAATTCAATACCGAACTGCTCATAGAACCGATCACGCCTAACCTTGTTATTTCCATCGTGTGCGCCTGGCTTTTCATCTTGCCACGACAGCTCGATCTTCATTACCTCTGCCAACGGCCACTGCCTGGCCCAAGTGACGATCTCTGCCATCAGGTAGGTGCCGATACGAAACCCGCGTAAACCGTTAAGAATCATTTGAATATCTGCGGGACCTCTGCATTCACCGTGAGTGAGTCTGACCCGCTCCCTATCTGTTGAGCTTGAAGGCGAATATGCAGCTGACCATTCGAGTTCATTTCCCTCAGGAGGCCGCTGGGTATCGATCCGTTTGACTCTAAGCGTGAGTCGAGCGCCCTGGCCAACAATTTGTTCTATCCGCTGGATCATCAAAATCGCGTCTGGGGTCTCGCTGTTGGGTGTCTCTCGGTGGCGAACCTGGATAACACGCAGATTCTCTCTGGGCGCTCCCTCAGTAGTGCTGTCCTGGGCTGTTGCTTTACCGACCATAGGCATCTCCTGAATTGATTGTTTCGCATGCGAAACAGGTAGGGGGCTACCAATACCATACTTTTCAACGTCAGCAAGGCCCCTATCTCTTCTTGAGACCTGCTTTGCAGGAATGTGAGAGAGAGAAGAGAGAGAATCCCAATGGAAACATTTGGCGAGCGTTTGGAAACGATCATCTACAGCCGTCGCGGCGGTAACTTCGGTGAATACTTAGGCGTTGAAGGTCTGAGCCGGAGGGTGCGAATAAGCGAGCAGGTGTTCAAAGTCCGCTCATGTGTGGATGTGGATTCTGACTGGATGTGGGAGGTTACGCACGAACCAAGCGGCTTGTCTGAGCGTTCTAATGAACGCTGGGGGCTATGCTTTGCTGCTGATCGACTGGCTCGCGTTGTTAGACGTGAGGGCGCCTGGAAGTTGCCGACTGGGCCTGAGGTTACACCCATCCCAATGGCTGCTTTTTTGGCGTCACGCCAACAGGGGGCTACTGCTCATGTTTGATGAAATTGACATGATCCATAGCTATTCCCGTGCAGATGCCATCGAAGATGGCAATTTGGTAGATGTCAGCGAACGTGCTGAGCACGCCGCCGGCTACATGATGGGTTTCAAGGTGCCTGTTGCCATGACTGCTGCAGCCTGGGAGTCATTGGTGGCGTGGCATGACGGTACAAACCCTCATGAGATGCAGCAGCAAGAGGAAAAGCGGTTAGGCGATGTATTGCTTGTCGCCCTTGAGGCTGCTGCGAGAGAGCGCAACGAGAGATATATCAACTTCATCGTTGATGTGATTGAGCAATCCGAAACCGGCTCTGTCGTTGTGCCAAAACATGTCGTTATGACTATCGGCCCTGGGGATACCCCTAAGCCGGTGATAACGATCATGCTACCCGAGGAGGACTGACGCGATCGCGCAGTTATCACTCCTCTTTCAAAGCCCCTAGTCAGCCTTGTGCTGCCTGGGGGTTTTCTATTTTAGACGCCCGGGAAGCATGGGCCATGCTTTTGCGGCTGGCTCTGCAAAAGGCGCCAGCCGCTTTGTTTCGCATGCGTAACATTTTCTGTCAGCTCCTCCCCTACCCCTTGTTGAGACCTGCAATTCCGCAGGAATGAGAGAGGAGCAAGATCATGGGTACATTGTGCATACCAAAGCCGTCTGACCGTAAAGCCTACCTGGACGAGGAATACACCAACCAGGATGGTTCTATCGAAGTGCTGAAGTCGAGCTTCGTGGGCTCTACCTACTACGCTGCGATCAAGATCCAGCGGGCAGCAGAGGCCCCGGAGCAAGCGCCAATTGAGTACACGATAGCGGCGGTCGTGAAGACTAGCTGTTCGCAGGGTGAGTTTTGCTACAAGTCGATGGATGAAACGATGGGGCCAGTCTTGTCACAGTGCCCTGCGTCCATTCTCAAGCTGCTATCCCCTCTTGGGGAGCTTGAGCGGCTAGGGGTAGTTGCAGGGCTCAGCCTGGAGTATGCCAGCGAATGGCGCGAGAGATGCCTAAAGCATGCTGAGTCGAAGAAGCAGCGTGTGCGCCTGAAAGATGGCGATCGCATAAAACTCCCGTACACAGTACGGTTCGTTGGAGGCCTGGAGTGCGACACGTTCACCAAGGTAGATTTGCCTCGTAAACGTAATGTTTTCAGGCCTGAGGGCTCGTCCGGTTTGGTAAGGCTTCAGGCCCGCCACCTGGATGATGCCGTAGTGCTCGCATAGTTATTCAAGCCCCCTCTGCTGTTCTCAGCATGGGGCTTTTTCATGCTGGCGCGAGCCGTTCTATACCACCTGACACGAAACCCCCTATCACATCCTGAGGCCTTTACCGCGTCCGCGCTCTCTTCATGAAGGCCCACTGCATCACTCGATACTGCATCACACCAGTGCCACATGGAGGCCGTTATGTCTGCCCTAACACATGAAGACCGCTTATTTCTTCGAGAGCTACAGAAATGTATCGCTGCCAGTTGCGCCAGCTATTTTGATAAAACGTTCGGCACCAATGTGCTGCCCGCGACTGGCGCCTCGATCACCATTGAGGGTGAAGTGAAGATGGACATGTACGATCACGCGCCAGGACTCGCCTTCTATGAGACGGATTCCTCACGATCTGTGGTTGTGCCTCCATACACTGAGTATTACAAACTTCGTGAGCTGGCTGAGTCAGGTTTTGCTGCGTGTTATCAGGTATGGCGTGAAGCCGAAGACGTATATGAGGGGTTGTTCAGACCTTTAAACATGCGTATCTGCAATAGTGATGGGGTAGTCATTGACCTGTACGAACGGGGGGGCTGGCTCGAAGACACTATTCCCCCTGGCCAATGGACCGAAACGGCAGCTCGTATTGAGGAGCTGAATCGTGAGGGTAGCTTCCAGTCGGGATGGGACAACTTTTCTACAGCCAAGCGGATGCATCGGCAGGCCTCTCGGTTACAGCAGTTGCTCACTCTTTCACGTCACAGGGCGAATAGCGCTGCGTGAAGCTGCCAATGTGGCGATGCATGCGTCCTCTTTGTTTCGCGTGCGAAACACTTAGCTGGTCAGTAACTCCCCTACCTCCTCTTGAGACCTGCAATTACGCAGGAATGAGAGAGGAGCAAGGATCATGACGACACAGACAGATAAGACCACCTGCTGGATACCGAAGTGCCACCTTCCCGCGCTGCGCGAGAAGGTAGAACGGCTCGACCGCAAGGCCAAAAAGCTTGGCATGGCACCCTTTGAGATCAGCGTCCTCGAGGAGGCTGTAAAGCCTTGGACTCGTGAGACGGTGGATCTTGAGGATCGACTGTCGCACTTTAGGGTGGAGAAGATCGCTGCCGTCAAAGTCTCAATCAGTGGCGAACCCCCGAAGTTGGACGGGTATCGCTTGCTGGCGCGAATCGACATGGCAGCTGACAAGGCGGCACGGGTCACCCCCTTGGAGTGGGCATATAGCCGATTGCCCGAACCTTACAGATCAGGCGATGCCACGGGAGACTGCAGCCATTGCAACAAACGGCGTGAGCGGCGCTATCTCTTTCTGATGGAAGAGATGGCAACTGGTGCGGTCCTAGAAGTCGGAAAGACATGCCTCAAGGACTATGTTGGTCACCAGGGTGCCGAGTCGATGATGGCCCGCGCTCAACTATTGGTCTCTATGATCAATATGATGGAAGAGATCGATGAGGTGGGCTTGAGCGGTGGTCGCCCGCCAGAGGCTGTTATTGAGCTGAGATGGTTGGTGGCAGCGGCGGTACGGCAGATCAGACAACGAGGCTTTGTGTCTCGTTCTCGCGCTGAGGAAACCGGCGACTTGGCGACAGCAGAGATCGTTGGTGAGATGGCCCGTTCAGCTCCGATGATCAGCAAGGGGATGAGGGCATTTGAAAGTGAAGACGTGGCTCGGGCTGATGCGGTTATAGCTTGGGCGCGGCAAGTGCTCCCTCTGCAGGCTGAGCATAGTGAGTTCGAGACGATGATTATTCATCATGCTCGGTTCGATATGGTCGGGCTAAAGCGCGGCGTCGGTGTTATGACGGCGGCTGTCACAGCCTACGATCGACATGAGGAGTCAGCTATTAACAGCGAGTCAATGATGGCACTCGGCTATGCTGGCGATCCAGGCGATCAATTAGAGATGGAAGTAGTGCGCAAGCAGTCCTTTTCGTCAGATACGCGATGGGGGCTGATGTGGAAGCACATCTTCTGTGACCTCGAAGGCCGATACATTGTCTGGAAGACAGGCAAAGCCCTTGAGGAGAAAAGGGTTGTATTGAAGGGGCGCGTTAAAAAGCACGACGAGTACCGGGGGATTCCTCAGACCGTCGTGACGCGCTGCTCAATTAGACCTGCATGATTCACAGCCCCTGCACCTTTCGGTCAGGGGCTTTTCTATGCTGGCGCACTCCCTCTCTTGCCTTTTTAGCTGATGAAATGTTCCGCATGCGAAACGCCGCGCAGGCCGACCTGAGCTGACCGCTTGTGGCAGTCCCCGCCCTATCTCCTCTTGAGGCCTGCATGGCAGGAATGAGAGGAGAGAGTGACATGAATATTGAGCTAATTGTAAATCAAGAAGATGCCGTAGCCTTTGGGCGTGAGTTCGGCGGCCTGAAACTTGATGACCTCAATGATGATCAGGTGGCGTTTGCTATCGACTCAGCGCAAGGCTCACGTTTCATACTGCCCCGGCAGGCCGGTCGACGCTGGCGCCAGCCAACGCCTCGACAAATGGCAGACTTGGGAACGGATGTGAATGTGGCATTCGAGGTCTTCTCGCTTGGAGAGCTGGAGGGTTTTGCATTCTCTGTCGAGGATGGAACTGTCATCCAGGTACGTCGCCCTGATCGCGAGTTGCATCGGGAAAGCACTCTAAAAGCCATTGAGAGCGTCGACGATGCATTCGTGGTGAGCTTTACCAAGAGAGCTTTCAGTAAGTTTCTTCTTAACTTGGCGCATTGGAGTTATCTCCAGCCCAAGGCAAGAATCATTCGTCATCGTCCGCGGTGACCCCTTCAAAGCCTCCTCGACTCTTCTGAGTCAGGGGGCTTTTTCATGTTTTTATAAAAAAATCGTCCTGGCTGGCTCCTTAGTGTCAGTAGCGCCCCTATCACCCAACGAGACCCATTACGTTGGGAATGTGAGAGAGAGGAGATTTGAACATGTGGGGACAGACTCTACAGATTGGCCACATTGGCGAACCTGAAGCACGGACCAACGGCAGTGGCAAAACTTACGTTCGGTTCGGTATTAACATGGCCAAGAAATCGGGCGATGAACCGATGTGGCTTAACTGCATCCTTGGTGGCCGCTTTGCCGAGGTTATGAAAGATCGCCTGAAGCGCGGTCAATTGGTCTTTGTTGAGGGCGAGTTGTCCTTTCGCAAGGCTGACAACGGCACTGTGTACACAAACCTCATGGTGGACACTTGCCGAATCCTCCGAGATCCGCGTAGCGTTGGTGCTGCCGATGATGGAGACGATAAAGTGGAATTTCCATTTTGATGTTCTATTCACAGCCCCTGGTTTATTCCTGGGGCTTTTTCATGCGTAGACGATAGGCAGGCACATGAGTGAGACAGACCAGAAAACCAGATACCGATCTCAGCATCCCTTGGCCAGGGTCTTGCCCTTAGCCGGTGGCGTGCTGGGTGCGATGGCGTTCGCTATAGCGGTCATTCCCATAAACCTCCCATGGGCCTCGTCTAGCACTGGAATGCCAGCCGTAGTGACGTTCGATACCGCCAAATACGTTAATGCCCGGCGTGCAGCAGCCAGTGAGCTGCTAGGGGACGGCGAGGTGCGAGATTCCGCCGTTTCCACATTGGCTCGTGTAGACAAGGGTGTTCGGCCAGCGATCGTAGAGGCCGCAAATGGCGCCTTGGTCATAGTCCGACAAGCAGCCGTCTTGGACGGCACCATCCCTGACATCACAGACACCGTGTTGGCTGGATTAGGCCTGCCAACAGATGCTCCTACGATCGAGACAAATCTTGATCGTCATGGAGACACCACTTATAGCGCCTCGAACCTCTATGAGGAGGCACGAGAGCTGGTCAGCCGTGCAAACCAGCAGGCGCGTGAGCGAGCCGCTTCGCAGAGCGAAGCGGGAATTGAAGAGCTGCTGCCCTGAGCAGTAGATGACTAGAACCTGATGTGGCCATGCCTCGCATGGCGAAGACTTCGCCAGTACCGCTGGCGCTTAACTTTGCTCAAGGAGCTTATAGATGAAACACCTTACTTTGATCGCCTCCGCTGTTGCAGTCGCCTCCGCTCTTATCGCTGGGACAGCCATTGCCAATGACGACGATACCGGCGCTAGCATAGAGCTTCCGAAGGCCGTGGCTGACCTGGGCATTCCAGGCTCCAAAGTCGACAAGACGTTCGATACCGGGCTGGACGGTATCAATGGTTGGGTCATTAGTGTCGAGAACGACACTAATGTGATCTATACCACTGAGGACGGTAAGCATGCGTTTATCGGTATGATCCTAGGTGAGGGTGGTGAAAACCTGACGCAGGCTCACATGGAGCAGCACATGGAGAATAGCCCGCTGGCCAGCATGCCGAATCGAGCAGGTGCTCAGGACAACGGGTTTGAGAAAGAGGAAGAGGCCGCAGCACTCGCTCAAATTGAGGAAAGTGCCGCCTACGTTGAAGAAGGAACAGGCGACAAGGTTCTCTATGTTGTCTTCGATACGCAATGCGGTTACTGCCAGCAGATGTATCAAACGTCCAGAGCACTCTTGGATGAAGTGACATTCCGCTGGATTCCAGTGGGCTTCATGGGAGAGGGCTCACTCCACCAGGCCGCACAAATTATTGACGCGGAGAACCCCGCTGAAGTGCTGGCCACTATAGAAAGAGGCGGCAGTGTTTCCGAATCCCCCAGTACCGAAGCTATGAACATCGTGAGCGAGAACAGCAACCTGATCCAGCAGTTGGGAATCCGCTCCACACCGAATACGATCTACAAGGATGAAAACGGTGAAGCCCGCATCGTCCGCGGCGCCCTTCGTGCAGCTGAAATCCGCAACCTGTAACCTCCCGCACCTTGAAGAAATGCGCCCTGTCTACCCTAGAGGGAGCCGGGGCGCCCAGCTAGAGGGCACCCCATGTCTCTACAAGATCAACTCACTGCCAACATTGCGCGGCGAGCGCTTGAAGGAATGTTTCCACAGTTCGCCGTGAACCGCCTATTCCCACGTCAACCGCTCAAGGTAGGCCGCGGCACACGGGAGAAAACTGTTTACCCCTTTCGCTGGCTACACCGCCCCCTGACGCTTGAACAGACACGCTGGATCGCTAACCGGTCAGTTGACTACTGGATGCGGTGGTTCATCGCTTTTGGCGTGTCCCTTTTCCTCTCTGTCAAACTAGGCCCTCCCTACGGGGCTTTTCTTCATTTTGGTTTTACGCTACTTGCTGCCTGGACCTTAATAGGTGTGGCCGTAGCTGTTGGAAGGAATAGGAAGACTCCGAGGATAGATGCATGACGCAAAGCAACGAACATTGGTTAGCCTCGTTGGGGCGGGTACTGACCGGGCGACGTAAGCAGTCGGTGGAGGCTAACCGAATTGATCCAAGTGATCCAGCCATCACGAAGATGACGATTTCTCTGGCCCTGGATCTTCTTAATGAGGATCGATCGCATGAACGTTTCTCGCCGAGAGATCGCGTCTCATGGAAGTGGGGCATGAAGAACAAGAGTGTGCCACTAGCCAGGCAAACCGCTGTTGTTCTAAAGGTCCGACAAGATCCCATCACCGATAGTACCCAGTCACCATCATCAACTTATTACGAAGAGCCCTTGGATGTGCTTGTAGGTATGTATACCCACGAGGGCATATTCAGAGAGCTATGGATAGATGGGCGTCGTCTTTGCTTGCTGACCGATCAACGCTTAAACAGCCCTAATGATGGCTCTTATGGGGCGCAGGGTGAAGAATGATTGATGCTAAGGGCGCCGCAGAAGGCCCGAAAATGTTCGATGAAATACTGACCATTGTGGCTAAGGAGCAGCTTGGCTTGGATGGGAGCTACACAGTCTATGCGGTCGAAACGGAACAGATTGATGAGATCAACCTCGAGAAAGTGAAAGGCCTGGAAGACATCCATCTTCATTGCTTCACCGTAAAACTCCCCCCTGGCTTGGCTAGGGTTAGCCTTGCCCCTCGCGACGGTAATCAATGGCGTATGGATGAGGCAGTTCATGGGGTAGTGGATTATGGCCATGCAGCTCGAGAAACCCTGAGCGCCAGCCATGGTGGCAACGATCGCCGAATATACATCCCCTCCGTCAGTGGAAAACACTGAATGCATGGGCTTGCCTAAAGAGATATAATTCATCGTCTGGTATAGATACAATATGAATAGATATGACAGCCGACTGGACCAGCTGAATGAGCTTCCCCTCACCAAAGAAGATAAACACTTCATACTTCACTGCCTTCGTGAAGGAGGTGTGGTTGATTATCCACCCGTACTCGCGGCATACCAGGCGTGCTGGCACAATGCGGCCGAATCAGCCACTGTTCCGCAAAGAGATAACGTGGGGAGGAGGGCAGCTAACACCTTTCTGCGAGAGGCTTTGGGTGTTGAAGCACTTGGCCATCCCAGGTAACTGGCCATCAGTCCGCCAGCGGTATCTAGGGTAGGGGAGGAGGAGTTATACCGTTATCTTTTGCTTACCTTCTATTAGGTGGCATCTTTCCCCCTACCTAAAGGCATGAAACCACAGGGGCCTCATCATGTTCGACAATGCATTGTTATACCGCGCTCATAGCTCATTTCCTGAGTCAGAAGAAATGACCAACCTCATTCAAAAGCACCTTTTCCGAGGTTGTGCTCCCACTGAGGCCAGAAGGGTAGGGTGGGCGGCGGTTTGTGGTGAAGTATTAACATACTCCCTCCAGTCTCAATATCTCATTCTTCGCTTTCGCCGGCAGGAGCGTTTGCTCCCGGCTGCTGCGGTAAAAGAACTGGTGGAGGAGAGGGCGGCTGAAATGGAGAAGGCCTCAGGTAGCCCACTGCGTCAAGCGGAGAAAAAGCTACTCAAAGAGCAAGTCTACGAAGAGCTACTACCCACCGCACTGAAGCGCACCGGGCATTTCCTTGTGGCTATCGACATCAAGCGGAACTGGATTCTCGTTGACGCAGCAAGCCGAAAGAAAGCCGAAGAGGCTCTTGACCTGCTGCGTCTCACGCTGGGGTCGCTCAAGGTCACGCCACTAGCTACTCGCGATCGGCCCACAGCTTTGATGACCCGCTGGCTGGCTACCCCATCTGAGCGTGCTCAAGGCTGGATGCTTGGCGAGTCTTGCCAGCTCGAATCCCCTTCTGGTGACGATGGTGTAATTAAGGTTTCAGAGGTCGATCTCGATAGCGACGAGATACAGCAGCACCTTGATGAGGGTCGGCAACGATTCTGACGAAATCCTCCAAAAAGCGCATTAACCATCTGTTTTACAAGCCCTAAATTAACTATTTCATCGCGTGCAGACGATGCGTTACCTGCCGTATTCCCACACC
>NZ_JBANSN010000032.1:0-48518 GCF_037070215.1 Vreelandella arctica
AGGGGTTCAGCAAGCTGGAGCTGGTCGTGAACAACGTCCGGTTTCAGGATGGGGAGCAGGTAACCGATCAATCAGACAGGACTGCCGCCTGACTGCCATCCACCAGATTTGACTATAACTCATTAGTACCGCTTTTAACCGGACTTGACCCGAGTGTCGCACTGTTTACTGCTGGGGCTGGCACGTTGATATTTCATGCAGTGACGAAGCAAAGTGTGCCCGTTTTTTTGGCCTCTTCGTTTGCTTTTATCGCGCCTATTCAGGGGGCGGTAGCAAGCTTCGGTGTGCCGGCCACGATGGGCGGTCTGATGGCCTCAGGGCTGGTATATGTCGCGATCTCACAAGCGGTGCGATTAAAAGGTACCGCTTGGCTGCACCGCTTACTCCCTGCCGTTGTGGTCGGGCCGGTAATCATGGTCATTGGCTTGGCGCTGGCGCCTGTGGCAGTCAGCATGGCAACCGGTGAAACCAGTGACAACATCGGCTATGGTCCGGCCATTTTTCTCTCAATGACCAGCTTGTTGGTGACTTTGTTGCTGGCCGTTTTTGGCCGCGGCCTGCTCCGCCTAGTGCCGATTATGGGGGGTATCGTCACGGGTTATTGCTTGGCGTTGTTAATGGGATTAGTAGATTTTACCCCGGTACGCGAAGCGGCGTGGTTTTCGGTGCCCAGCTTTACCGCACCCAGTTTTCACTGGGCCGCTATTCTATTTATGATCCCGGTCGCTATCGCCCCGACGGTAGAGCACATTGGTGACATGGTTGCTATTGGCTCAGTGACCCGCAAAAACTATTTGGAAAAACCCGGCCTGCATCGCACCCTGTTAGGCGATGGGTTGGCGACCAGTGTGGCAGCGCTATTTGGCGGCCCCCCGAATACAACCTACTCGGAAGTCACGGGGGCGGTAACGCTGACTCGGGCATTTAACCCCAAGTACATGATTGTTGCTGCGATTTTTGCCATTGTGCTGGCGTTTGTGTCTAAGCTTGGTGCGCTGCTGCAGACTATACCCGGCCCGGTCATGGGGGGGATTATGACATTGCTGTTTGGTTCTATTGCGGTCGTTGGTATGAACACGCTAGTGCGAGCAGGGCAGTCGCTGACGGCACCTCGCAACTTAGTAGTGGTCTCGCTCATACTGGTATTCGGAATAGGTGGTATGCAGTTCGGGAGCGGTCAATTTACCCTGCAAGGCGTGAGCTTGGCTGCACTGGTAGGTATTGCGTTGAACTGGCTATTACCCAAGGCGCAAGAGGGCGAGTAAAGTCATCCACTTTAACGCTGTAAGCATCGTATGAATGGCAAGTAGGGGGGTAGGCTGTATGAGTAACGAACTAACCGCATCCTTCCCCATTCTAGGGATTGCTGCCTGGAGCGGTACCGGCAAAACGACACTGTTAGAGAAGCTGCTGCCTCTATTAGCTGCGTATGGTTTGAAAGTAGCCGTGATTAAGCATGCTCATCACTCGTTTGAAGTCGACCAGCCTGGAAAGGATAGCTATAAACTGCGTAGTGCGGGCGCGGCCCCTGTTCTAGTCGCTTCACGGCAACGATTTGCGCTGATGCAGGAAACGCCCGACCAGGAAGAACCCGATTTAGCCAGCTTAATAACCATGATGGTGCCGCACCATCCCGACCTAGTGATTGTCGAAGGCTTTAAAGCTTGGCCGATCCCTAAGCTGGTGCTTTATCGCGATGGCGTAGGGGACTCGGCAATTTTGACCGACCCATGGGTCGAGGCGGTTGCATTAAGCGCGCCATCGCCAATTGATTTAACTTCTTGCGTAGCGCAGTTAAATCTTGATGACAGCGACGCAATCGCGCGCTGGATAGTGACCTGGATAAACGCAAAAAACCAAACTGTGGCTTCAAAAAAGGAAAGGTGACCAGCATGCATCTAACCCACCTCAATACCCGGGGCGAAGCCAACATGGTGGATGTCGGCGATAAACAAGAAACGCGCCGCGAAGCCGTCGCCTCGGGGCGCATTGTAATGCTGCCTGAAACGCTGACATTGCTCAGCGAAGGGGGATTGCCGAAAGGAGATGTCCTCGCCACCGCCCGTATCGCGGGCATTCAGGCTGCAAAACGCACTCATGAATTGATTCCACTCTGCCATGCATTGGCGCTATCAAAGGTGTCGGTTGAATTCGAGATCGACATGGCCGAGTCCTGTGTGCATGTAACGTCGCTGTGTCGTTTAAATGGTCGCACCGGTGTTGAGATGGAGGCGCTTACAGCCGTTTCAGTCGCCTGCTTAACCCTCTACGATATGTGCAAAGCGGTCGATAAGGGCATGCATATTGAAGCGATCCAGCTCGACAGCAAGCAGGGCGGCCAACGCGGGGATTATCAGCGTGTGAATAGGCAGTCGCCTATCGTGACGGGCGAAGGCACCTCAGGAGAAGTAAGCCTGGGTGAGCGCTGTCCTTCCCCCTGCGTGCGGGTTAAATTTCTGGCTGAACTGCGCGAGCGGGTAGGAGAAAGCGAGGCGACTGTTGGGCTGGACCAGCTTGCTAGCCGCGATATCAGTGGTTTAAAGGCAGCGCTGGCCGAGCGCGATGATCGGTTTAAACTGCTTACTGATCAGCGCACGTTATGTGCCATTAATCAGGTAATGGCAAACGATGATGCGCTAGTGACCGATGATGACGAAGTGGCGTTTTTCCCACCGGTCACAGGGGGTTAACGTTGGATATTAAAGTAGCGGTTCAAGCAGCGCCATTCTCGATGGACTACGGCTATAGCGATGCATTAGTCGGGCGCAGCGATATTGGCGCGGTGGTGAGCTTTACCGGACTGGTGCGTGATTTCAACGAGACGCCCGATGTTACGGGGTTAACACTGGAGCATTACCCCGGTATGACCGAGCGCACGCTAACGGAGATTGGCGAGCAGGCGTGGCAGCGTTGGTCGCTACAAGCGGTGCGGATAATTCATCGCGTTGGTTATCTGGGCCCTGGCGACCCCATCGTGCGGGTGCTTGTAGCTAGTGCTCACCGCCGAGAGGCATTTGAAGCCTGCGATTTTATTATGGATTTTTTAAAAACCCAGGCGCCTTTTTGGAAGAAAGAGCACTCCACTCGGGGAGAATATTGGGTCAAAGAACGCCACTCTGACCAACAAGACGCGGCACGCTGGGAGTGAGTTTGCCACGTCTTG
Organism: Vreelandella arctica; assembly: GCF_037070215.1. Lineage (NCBI taxonomy): Bacteria > Pseudomonadati > Pseudomonadota > Gammaproteobacteria > Oceanospirillales > Halomonadaceae > Vreelandella > Vreelandella arctica. Next base: position 3,164 of record NZ_JBANSN010000032.1, read on the forward strand.
CTACTCCGCAATGATGCACCACTAACGATTGGCAGCATTTTCCAGGGTAAGGGCTTCTGGCATTTCGGCGGCCATAATTTGAAGATGCACATCGGGCAGGTGCTGCATATGCTCCGCCAGCCAGTGTACCAAGCGAGGCTGCAATGCTTGGCGAAGGTCGGCCAGTGTGTCGGCGGCAATCTCATCAAGCTGATCATCCAGCCAATCACTAAAGCTATCTTCATCCAGCGGGCTGGCACCCGTCGCATCCAGCATCAAACGTCCAATGCGCGCCCAGCCCGTATCAGTCGCGGTCACCGGCAGTGCTAGGTACAAACTGCCACGACGTGCCGTACTGGCGTCTTTTACTTCCAACCCTGGGTGAGGAACCACGCTGTTTTGGCTGACGATGCAGGGCGGCTGGGGATAGCGTGCCTCGCAGCGCAGCCCTTGGTTATCAAAGCTGATTAAATCGCCATTAACTGGCGACAACGGCGCACTGATCTCTAATTGACGGGCAATTGCCTGATGCGCCTGCTGATGCCTTGCTTCGCCGTGGACAGGCATCAGGTGCTTCGGCTTAATCCATTGATAGAGTTTGATTAACTCATCATGAGCGGGGTGCCCAGTAGCATGTAACTCGGGATGGTTGATTTCGTCGTAAATACGAACACCTAACTGCGCTAAACGTTTTTTTAGCTGTTCAATAGGGCGTTCGTTGCCTGGAATGGCTTTAGCCGAGAAGATGACATTATCGCCGGGCTGAAGATCCACAAAGGGGTGGCGGCCCTGAGCAAGACGCTGAAGCGCGGCACGGGCCTCACCCTGGCTGCCGGTGGCGATAATGACCACTTCATCCGGGGGGAGGTACCCCAGGTCGTGATTGGGTACCAGCGGCGGTAAGTCATCCATATAGCCAAGCCCACGCGCAACGCTAACCATTCGCTCCATTGAGCGCCCCATTAAGCTGATGCGACGGCCACACTGATGCGCTGCGCGCCCGATAGCTAATACCCGCGCAAGGTTACTGGCAAAGCAAGAGACCACCACACGGCCCTGACAGTTGGCGAGGGTTTTTACCAATGCTCTCGCCACATCACCCTCGCTGCCGGAGTGGCCTGGCATGGGGGCGTTGGTGGAATCGCCGACCACTAAATCGACCGGGGCCAGCGCTCTAAACTGCGCCGCGCTTACCGGTAAACCGATAAGCGGCTCAGGATCAAGTTTCCAGTCACCAGTATGTAAAACGCGATAACCACCAGCCATCATCATAATGGCACAGCTTTCGGGTATTGAATGCGTCAACGACAAGTAGCGCAGCGTAAACGGCCCGCTTTCAAGTGCCTCACCTGGTTCGATGACATGAATCGCAGCGCTGCTAAGTTGATGTTCAGAAAATTTAAGGCGTAACAGCCCTGCGGCTAATGGCGTGGCATAAATAGGACAATTCCACATCGGCCAGAGCCAAGCGACGGCGCCAATGTGGTCTTCATGGCCGTGGGTAACAAATAGTGCTTTCGGGACTATCCCTAATGCTTTTGGTGTATCAAGATTAGGCACTTGTAGCGGTGAGTTGGGGAGATCCTGGCGAATCATCATGCCGCAGTCGACGACAATCCAGTGATCATCGTAGCCGTAGAGCGTTAGATTCATACCAATCTCACCGCATCCCCCCAGCGGCAACATGCGCAGCGGAGGACGACGACGGGGACGAATTTGAACGCGTGGAGAGTGCATCAGTTATGAAAAGCCTAAAAAGTAGTGACTCAACTATACGGGAAGGCAGGGGCGGCTAACAATCATCCTTGGCCTTCCGATACACTATGCAACCTAAGCCGTTGGTTTGTCATAATTACCTTAGAAATAGGTCAAGAGTCGCTCACATGTCCCATTATTATCGTTTAGTTGTGTCCTGCCCTGATCGGGTAGGTATTGTGGCCCGAGTATCGAGCTTTATTGCTAAGCAAGGGGGGTCTATCACTGAAGCCAGCCAGCACTCTGATTTAGAAACGGGCTGTTTTTTTATGCGTTACGAAATCTTGGCGGATTCAGTGGGGATGTCGGTAGAAGCGCTACGTGCAGCGTTCGAGCCGGTGGCAATCGAATTCGATATGCAGTGGTCATTGGTGGATACACAGCAGCGCCGCCGGGTGGTATTGATGGTCTCTAGAGAGTCACACTGCTTGGTAGATTTGCTTTATCGCTGGCAGGCGGGTGAGTTGGATTGCGATATTGTTGGCGTCATTTCCAACCATGACGATATGCGTTCATTGACCGAATGGTACGGCATTCCTTATCACTATGTGCCAGTCGACCCCGATAACAAGCAAGTGTCATTTGCCAAGGTGCAAGCAGAAATCGATAGTGCACGTGCTGATTGCGTCGTGCTGGCGCGTTATATGCAAATTCTGCCGCCTGACCTGTGCGCACGCTATGCAGGGCGGGTGATTAATATTCATCACAGTTTTTTACCCTCTTTCGCTGGGGCTAAGCCCTACCACCAGGCATATCAGCGCGGAGTGAAGCTGATTGGCGCCACCTGCCACTATGTTACCGAGGAACTCGACGCGGGCCCGATTATCGAACAGGATATTCATCGCGTTAGCCACTGCCATACCCCAACCGATCTAGTCCGCTTTGGGCGTGATGTTGAAAAAGCCGTTCTCGCACGCGGTTTACGCTGGCATCTTGAGGATCGGGTTTTAGTGCATGGCAACAAGACCGTGGTGTTTAGCTAACGCTCGATAATGTGAGAAGCCGCTATGTCGTTCGCACAAAGTGTACTGGCGCCCTGGGCGCTGATATTCACCTCGCTACTCTCGTTAGGCGTAGTGGTGTGGGCTCTTTGGCGGCGGCCCTGGCAAGTGCTACTGGAAGACACTGCTCTTCAGCACCGTTGGTTAGGCGCAACGCTGGCAGTGGCGCTGATGTGGCAGCTACGCGCTCAGGCGGTCGACTGGCTAACGCTGCATCTCGTCTTTACGGTATTGATGACACTCGTGTTTAAAGCGCCATTAGCGCTGATCAGCAATATACTCATTAATGTGGCAATGGTAATTATCGGCCGCAATGAGTGGACGCTACTGGGGGCGAATGTACTGGTAACGGGCATTGTTCCGGCTGCCATTATTGGCACAGTGTGGCGGCTGGTAGATCGCCGCCTGCCGGATAACCTGATGGTGTTTCTATTTGCCTGCGGATTTTTTGGGGCGGCGTTGGCAACATTAGGGGCAGGGCTGGCTGCCGTGCTGCTGATCATCGTGGCAGGTACAGACCCTAACGCTATCTATCTTGCCCAGGAGTATGCTCGCTTCTTACCTCTACTAATGCCTTCAGAGGCGTTTATTACCGGGATGCTGCTGAGTATTCTGCTGGTCTATCATCCTAATTGGGTGGCCACCTTTAATGACCACCGCTATATCGACATGCAGTAGCGACGGTGGTTAGCCCAGTGCCTGGCCATTACCGCCACGAATAACGCCAACGCCGACACCTTCGATATCGAGTGACTGTGAACGCAGGTCGATTTCAATGGGCGCAAAGTCTGCATTTTCCGCAAATAGCGTTACTTGGTGGCCCTGGCGTTTGAAGCGCTTAACGGTTACTTCATCATCCAGGCGCGCAACGACAATCTGGCCATCGCGCACCCGCTCGGTACGGTGAACTGCCAATAAATCACCTTCTAAAATACCAATATCCTTCATCGAAAGGCCCCGCACACGCAGCAGATAATCGGCTTTAGGAGTGAAGTACTCGGCTGGCAGAGGGCAGTAACGGTCAATATGCTCAGCCGCTAGGATAGGGCTCCCGGCGGCTACTTCGCCAATCACAGGCAGCCCAGCAGGCGAGGCTTCAATATTGGCAGCTGGCAACGCACTTGCGGTGCTGTCTACTAACTCCTGGGGCTCTTGATTGGGTAGGCGAATACCGCGTGAAGTATTGCGAATAATGCGAATAGCGCCTTTACGCTCGAGCGCGCGCAGGTGCTCTTCCGCGGCGTTAGGTGAGCGGAACCCCAGTGCTTTCGCAATTTCAGCACGGGTCGGAGGGTAGCCAAATTCGCCCATGGTCTTAACAATAAAATCAAATACGTGCTGTTGGCGAGCGGTTAGCGGACGCGACATACCAGACTCCAAAAATAGTGAATAGACAGTAACAAATTAAAAGTCGACTTAATCGATAAGTGGTTAAGTATACAGTATGTTCCTCTGTCCAGTACATGTCTTGTCAACCCCCTCTCTAGAAAGGCCCCCGAATTTTTCCTAATCGTTTTAAACTAAGCTTCTACTCATATAGACAGCCATATTTCATCAGAAAATCAAGCGTTGAGCCCACCAGCGATATGGCATAGTATTTTGCTATGTTTTAAACACTCGTTTCCCCGGAGAGCGGCATGGCTCAATCTGATACGGTAACTCGAATACTCGACACCGCTGAAGTGCTGTTTGCTGAGCGAGGTTTTGCTGAAACATCGCTGCGCAACATCACTAGCAAAGCGCGCGTCAATTTAGCGGCGGTGAATTACCATTTTGGTTCCAAAAAAGCCTTAATTCAGGCCGTGTTTTCACGCTATCTGGACCCGTTCACCCAGCGTTTTCATACTGCGCTTGATGAACTTGAAGCCCAGCATGCAGGGCGCGTTATTCCGTTGGAAACGCTACTCGAAACCATGGCGACCACCGTGCTGGCAGTGCCTGCTGAGCGCAACAGTTTAAAGGTGTTTATGCGCTTGCTGGGCCTTGCCTATAGCCAAGCGCAGGGGCATCTTAGGCGTCATATTCAGCAAGAGTATGGTGATGTGTTTACCCGTTTCACCGAGTTAGTGCGTCAAGCCACGCCCGACTTGCCTGACGCGGAACGCTTTTGGCGGCTACACTTTATGCTTGGTACGGTGATTTTTACGCTTTCAGGCCTTGATGCACTGCGCGATATCGCTGAAAAGGATTATCAAGAGCAGGTCACCGTGCGGGATTTGGTTAGGCGGTTGCGCCCAGTAGTGGTGGCTGCCATGAATGCACCGTTGCCCCCAGCACTTGAAGAAGGAAAATATGCGAACGCCCAAGCTCGCTGAGCTTCCCCCTGTAGAGGACATCTGGTTGGAAATCGATACCACACAGCAGCAGCTACGCTGTTGGCGAGGGCCGAAGGTGCTGCATGAGTGTGAGATATCGTCTGGCCTCGCGGGCGTTGGTGAGCACAACGGCAGTGGCAAAACACCCCATGGTTGGCACTATATAAGAGCCGCGATCGGCAACGGGATGCCTGATAATGCGGTATTTCGGGGTCGTCGCTGGACGGGGGAGGCATTTTCTCCTGCGCTAGCTGAAGCATATCCGAAGCGGGATTGGATTTTGACCCGCATCCTGTGGCTATGCGGACTAGAAAAAGGCGTGAACCGTGGTGGTCAGGTCGATTCACAGCGTCGCTATATTTATCTTCATGGTACGCCCCCTGATCAGCCCATGGGCGTTGCTGCATCCCACGGCTGTATTCGTTTACGCAATAGTGATTTGCTCTATATCTTTTCGTTAGCGTTACCAGGTACCCCCGTTTGGTTGCACGGCGGTCGTCAGTCGTTTGACTAATCTGTTTTGACACCGCTAGACGATCGTCTAGAATCACCGCCTCTTTTTTAATGGACCTATCACGATGACTCAACCGTTAGGCCCGGTCATGCTCGACCTTGAAGGCCCGAAATTAACGGCCGCAGAAAAGCGCTTGCTGCTAGAACCGGTGGTAGGGGGCGTTATTCTGTTTGCCCGCAATGTCCAGAACGGCTACCAAGTACGCCAGCTCTGCAGCGATATTCGACGTGTGCGTGCGGACTTATTGCTTGCCGTTGATCAAGAGGGTGGCCGCGTTCAGCGTATTAAAGAAGGGATGACGCGTCTTCCTGCCATGGCTCGCATTGGTGAGTGTTATAGCGCCAACCCCGATGATGGTCTTGCGCTCGCAAAAGATGCTGGCTGGCTATTGGGCATGGAAATGGCCGCCTGCGGTTTGGATCTTAGCTTTGCTCCGGTACTGGATGTCGAAAGCGGCATCTCAAGTGTTATTGGAGACCGAAGTTTTAGCCGCGATCCCCAGCATGTGGCGCAGCTCGGCAGCGCCTTTATTCAAGGGCTCCATGAGGCTGGTATGGCCGCTGTCGGGAAGCACTTCCCCGGTCACGGCGGAGTTGCGGCAGACTCTCACGTTGCGCTGCCGGTGGATGACCGCCCGCTAGAAGTGATTAAACAACGTGACCTGGTGCCCTTTGCCCATTTGGCCGCGCCGTTAGACGGTGTAATGCCTGCGCATGTGATTTACAGTGCTTTCGATACGCGTCCTGCCGGGTTTTCCCCTCATTGGTTGGGTATGCTGCGTGAATCGTTGGGCTTCAAAGGCTGCATCTTTTCTGATGATTTAAGTATGGCGGGCGCCCACGAGGCGGGTGGGCCCAAACAGCGAGCCCAGGCAGCACTAGCGGCTGGTTGCGATATGTTGCTGGTATGCAATGATCGCGCCGCTGCACTTGAGGTGATTGAAGCCTGCCGGGGTATTGAAACCAAACGTCCCGCCAAACTGCGCTACAGCCGTGCACGGCCTGATATCGATGCCCTAAGTGCGTTGGGCAGATGGCGTCGTACCCACGCTAAGTTGGAAGCATTGGCTGATAAACCGAAACCCAATGCTGTGTAAATTCACACGACTGATGTAATTGAAGCTTTTAACCCGCCTGGAGTTTAGATGTCAAAGTTGGATAAAAAAGCCTTAGAGTCATTGGACTCAATGCGTGAATTGATGGATAACGCCGACTGCCTTATTTCTCAGCAAGAGGTAGAGCGGGCACTTGATCGTATGGCGGAAGCGATCACGCGAGATTTAGGCGACAAGCTGCCGGTCTTTTACTGCGTTATGAATGGCGGCTTAATCACCACAGGGCATTTGCTAACCCGGCTGGGCTTTCCGCTTGAAGTGGATTACTTGCATGCCACTCGATACCGCAATGAGCTGCGCGGCGGTGAGCTGTTTTGGCGTGTCTCTCCTGAGGTGCCGATGGCGGGGCGCCATGTGGTGATCGTTGACGACATCTTGGACGAAGGCGCCACGCTAGCCGCCATTTTGGCTTACTGCGAAGAAGCCCAGGCAGCCAGTGTCACGACAGCAGTACTGGTGGATAAACAGCATAACCGCAAAGCGGTGCCCGGTTTAAAGGCCGACTACTGCAGCTTGGAAGTCGCCGACCGTTATGTGTTTGGTTTTGGGATGGATTACAAAGGCTACTGGCGAAACGCGCCGGGAATTTTTGCCCCTAAAGGAATGTAAGTTAGCAGCAGAATGGATCGTTAGCGGGGCGAAAAGCGCCTCGCTAAGCCCGTTTCTGCAATCATCCGCGTTGAGATCTCTTCTACCGAGAAGCGCGTCGCATCAATAAAGGGAATGTGCATGGTGCGATAAAGCGACTCCGCTTGCCCAACTTCTTGAAGACACTGATCAATGGAGCTGTAACGGCTATTCGGCCGCCGCTCATTGCGTATCGCTGATAAACGCCGCGCATCAATGGTAAGCCCAAACAGCTTTTGACGGTGGGGCGCGAGCGCCTTAGGCAGTTTTAACATGCCATCTTCGTCTAAATCATCCTCCGTCAGCGGATAGTTGGCCGCTCGAATACCAAACTGGAGTGCTAGATAGAGAGAGGTAGGGGTCTTGCCGCAGCGTGAGACGCCGACCAGGATAATATCGGCTTTATCGTATTGATGAGTGCGTGCTCCGTCATCATTATCCAGCGCAAAGTGCACCGAGTGAATCCGGTCCATATAGACGTCATCGCTACCAATTGAGTGCGTGCGCCCAACGCTATAGGAAGAGTGAGTATTAAGTTCCTGTTCCAATGGCTCTAGGAAGGTTGAAAAAATATCGACCTTGAAGCCGGATGCTTGCCGAATGACGTTGCGAATTTGTTGGTCAACGATGGTATCAATGATGATCGGACGATGACCGTCGCGGCTGGCTGTCGCTTCGATAATGGCTGCTAGTGCCTGAGCTTTTTCCAGCGTATCGATATAAGGCTTGGTTTGCATATCGATCTCAACATCGCTGAACTGGGCCAGCAGGCTGCGCCCTAAGCTTTCTGCTGTGATCCCGGTGCCATCAGAGATAAAAAAAGCCGTACGTTTCATAGTGACATCCACTGGTAAGTAACTGCGCTATTGTGTGCTGAGCCGTTTGCTAGAGCAACTCGCTATGCGTGCTGGCTAGGGAGGGGCAAAGTGACTGACTACACAAATGACCTAAAAACCCTTCGTGTTGTAAAAATCCTCCATTCCCTTCGCTATTAGACCAATGGCGAATATAGTAGCGCGGTGCTAGGGTGTCTCAATCAATAATCCATGATCCTACGTCTAAACGGCAATATTAGTGATCGTGTCGATGTCTATGAGCGAGGGGGTTACGTGGAAGAGTACATTCTGTGGTTCGATCAACTGGGCATGTCAGACGTCGAACGCGTGGGTGGTAAAAACGCCTCACTAGGTGAAATGATTTCCAATCTGTCCGGTGCTGGCGTAACGGTGCCTGGCGGGTTTGCCACTACCGCTCATGCCTACCGCGAGTTTCTCTCCCACGAAGGCCTTAACGAGCGCATTAATGCCACGCTTGCGCGCTTGGATGTGGACGATGTTAAAGCGCTCGCCGAGGCGGGCCGCACTATTCGCCAATGGATTATTGATACGCCGTTGCCGCCTAGCTTTGAGACAGCCCTTCGCGACGCTTACGGACAGCTCCAGCAACAGCATCCTCAGTTAAAAGTGGCTGTACGCAGCTCTGCTACCGCTGAAGATTTACCCGATGCTTCCTTCGCGGGTCAGCAGGAAACTTTTCTCAATATTGACGGCTTCGACAATATTAAGCGCGCCGTGCACGAAGTATTTGCCTCGCTGTTTAACGACCGCGCTATCTCCTACCGCGTCCACCGTGGCTACGCCCATGAAAATGTTGCTTTGTCGGCCGGTGTGCAGAAAATGGTGCGCTCTGAGATCGGTGCGTCGGGCGTTATGTTTACCTTGGATACCGAGTCTGGCTTCCGCGATGCGGTTTTCGTTACTGGCTCCTGGGGCTTGGGCGAAACTGTTGTGCAGGGCGCAGTCAATCCCGATGAGTTCTACGTGCATAAACCGACCCTGGCGGCGGGCCGCCCGGCAGTGCTGCGCCGTAACTTGGGTTCCAAGTTGATCAAGATGGTTTATGGCCAGGATGCCAGCGCCGGTAAATCCGTTGAAACCGTCAATGTGCCTCATCAAGACCGTGGTCGCTTCTGTATTAATGATCAACAGGTGATGGAGCTGGCTCGTCAGGCCATGACGATCGAGCAGCACTACCAGCGCCCCATGGATATTGAGTGGGCGCTAGATGGCGATGATGGTGAGCTGTATATCGTTCAGGCGCGTCCTGAAACGGTCGTCTCCCAGCAGGAAGGCGGCAAGCTTGAACGTTTCCAGCTGCGCGAAAAAGGCCGCACATTAATCACCGGCAGAGCAATTGGCCAGCGCATTGGCCGCGGTACCGTTAAAGTGGTGCTCAGCCCTGACGATATGGACAAGATCCATGATGGCGACATTCTGGTCACCGATATGACTGACCCGGATTGGGAGCCAATAATGAAACGCGCTTCCGCCATCGTCACCAATCGTGGCGGGCGCACTTGCCATGCCGCCATTATTGCCCGTGAATTGGGCATTCCCGCGGTAGTGGGGTGTGGCGACGCAACGACTCAGCTCAAAGAGGGCATCGACGTTACGGTTTCGTGTGCAGAAGGCGACACCGGCAATGTCTACGAAGGGCTGCTGGAGTTTGACTGCAAAGTCTCCAGTGTCGACGCTATGCCGGAAATTCCCTTCAAGATCATGATGAATGTGGGCAATCCTGATCGCGCCTTTGGCTTCGCCAGCCTGCCTCATGCGGGGGTAGGCTTGGCGCGTCTGGAATTTATTATTAACCGCATGATCGGCGTTCACCCTAAAGCGCTGTTGGAGTACGACACGCTGCCGGTGGATTTGCAGCAGGTGATCGATTTACGGACGGCCGGTTATGCCGACCCCGTCAGTTTTTACGTCGATAAACTGGTTGAGGGGATTTCGACGCTGGCAGCCGCGTTCCACCCGCAGCGTGTGATCGTGCGGCTGTCAGACTTTAAGTCTAACGAATACGAAAACCTGATTGGCGGTAAGCTCTATGAGCCGGGTGAAGAGAATCCGATGCTCGGTTTTAGGGGTGCGTCGCGCTACATTTCTGAAGCGTTCCGGCCCTGCTTTGAGCTTGAATGCAGTGCCCTGAAGCGGGTGCGTGAAGAGATGGGTTTCGAGAATGTCGAGATCATGGTGCCCTTCGTGCGTACCACCGACGAAGCGCGAGAGGTGGTAGAGCTGCTGGCCGCCAACGGATTGGAACGGGGCGGCCCGACAGGCCTGAAAGTGATTATGATGTGCGAACTGCCAGCTAACGCCCTGCTAGCCGATGAGTTCCTTGAGTACTTTGATGGGTTCTCTATCGGCTCTAACGATTTAACACAGTTAACATTGGGGTTAGATCGGGATTCGGGCATCGTTGCACATCTGTTCGACGAGCGTAATGGGGCGGTTAAAAAGCTGCTTGCGATGGCGATTCAGGCGTGTAAAGCGAAGGGGAAATACGTCGGCATTTGTGGCCAGGGGCCGTCAGATCATCCCGATTTGGCGAAGTGGTTGATGGAACAAGGGATCGACTCCGTATCGCTCAATCCCGATGCGGTCCTGGAAACGTGGTTTATGCTCGCAGGCCAAAAAATTGAATAAGTTTGTTTGCTAAAACATTTAGTTTGCGCCCGGACATTGAGCCGGGCGTTGCTGTTTTTATAGACTACTCTTTTATGTGTGTTTTTGTATTTAACTTGTCGCGGAGAGCGCTGAAATGTTCACAAAATCAGCTAAGTTTGCGCTACCTGTGCTGCTGGTAACGCCGCTTTATAGTTGGGGGTTTAGCTACGAGACACCCTCCATTGCTCCTGAAAGCGAGTCTGGCTATGAAGAGAAGCCAGGCTGGGAGGCTGAGTCGTTTGCGGTGGCGGCAGCCAACCCGCTCGCAACCGATGCTGGTTATCAAGTATTGAAAGCCGGTGGTAACGCTATTGATGCGGCCATTGCAGTGCAAATGGTACTGAATTTGGTAGAGCCTCAATCTAGCGGTATCGGTGGTGGTGCTTTTCTAATGCATTACGATGGCAGCGAAGTGCGCGCCTATGATGGTCGTGAAACCGCACCGCAGGGAGTCAATGGCGAGCTGTTTTTAGAGAATGGCGAGCCGCTTGTGTTTAACGACGCGGTGGTTAGTGGCCTTTCTGTCGGTGTGCCGGGTACGCTGCGTATGCTTGAAAAAGCCCATGCAGAGCATGGTGAGCTAGCCTGGGAAGAATTGTTTACACCGGCTATTACCCTGGCCGAAGAAGGCTTTGCTGTCAGCAATCGGTTGCATACCAGCCTGACGAGTGACGAGTTTCTGCGCCAAGATCCGTTAGCCAGCCAGTTTTATTATGATAGCGAAGGAGAGGCTATCGCGGTTGGCGAAATACTCAAGAATCCGGCCTTGGCAGAGGTACTACGTCGCGTAGCAAACCAAGGCAGCGCTGCCTTGCACGAAGGTTCCGTGGCGGAAGATATCGTTGAGCGGGTTCAGAATCACCCTGAGCGGCCTGGTAGTTTGTCGGTTGAAGATATGCGTGGCTACGAGGCGCTTGACCGCGAACCTTTATGTACGCCTTGGCAGCAGTGGGAAGTATGCGGCTTTCCGCCTCCCTCGTCGGGCCATCTCACCGTGATGCAGATCTTGGGCATGCTCGACCAACAGCCGCTGCTTGAAGCCCCGTTAGATAACGGCGCTCCAAGCAGCGGGTGGTTGCACCAGTTTCTGGAAGCCTCGCGGCTCGCTTTTGCTGACCGCGGTCGTTATATCGCCGACCCGGATTTTGTCGAAGCACCGGGGGGCGATTGGTCATTGATGCTGGCCCCTGACTACCTTGAGCAACGCAGTGAGCTCATTAAAGAGATGAGCATGGGCGACAGCGCTGAACCGGGCAATCCCGGCGAGCTTGCCGTTAGTTGGGCCAGCCAGCCCGATCAGCCTGAGCATGGCACTAGCCATATCAGTATTGTGGATGAGGAGGGCAATGCGGTGGCCATGACGACCACCATTGAGCAGGCGTTCGGTTCGCGCATTCTCTCGGATGGCGGAACAGGCCTAGCGGGTGGTTTCTTGCTCAATAATGAGCTCACCGATTTTTCATTTGCTCCTGAAGTGGATGGCGACCCGGTGGCGAACCGAGTCGAGCCAGGCAAGCGCCCGCGTTCTAGCATGAGCCCTACGCTGGTATTCGATCAAGAAAGCGGTGAGCTAGTGGCTAGCTTGGGTTCGCCGGGTGGTGCGGCGATCATTCATTATACGGCCCGCACTCTAATCGCGCTGCGTGACTGGGGGCTGAGTGCCCAGGAAGCACTCAATCTTCCCCATGCCATTACGTTGGGCGGCGATGTTTACATCGAAGAGGGGCGTTTTCCTGAGGAAACTATTGAGTCACTAAGGGAGCGCGGCCACACGGTTAGCGAACGGGAGTTGACCAGCGGGCTACAAGCCATTAGGCGGCTAAACGATGGTACGCTGTTTGGTGGCGCTGACCCACGGCGTGAGGGTGTGGTGATGGGCGATTAGGAGCGCTACTGACGAAGCCAGTTGCGCAGTTTCACTAGCATTAGCGCCCCGTCACTTAACTCACGGCGAATCTGAATAAGCTCTGTTAAACGATCTGGGTAGTCGGTGATGATGGCATCGACGCCTAGGTCAATCAACGTCGACATTCTGGCGCGATCATTAACCGTCCATGCGTGTATTTCGTAGCCGTAAAGCCGTGCCAGGCGAACTTCTCCTTCCGTGATGCGGTTATGGCGTAGGCCGAGTGCATCAAAGCCACGTCGATTGAGTGTGCCGGGCAGAATGAGCTGCGCCAACAAAGTAACTCGTAGTTCTGGCGCCCGGGCATTAATATGCTCGAGTAGAGACGGCGACATGGTCGCCATCCGCATATCCAACAGCGTATTGGGGAAACCGCAGGCGGTATAACCATCAAAGGCGCTTTGTTGGGTTGCCCAGCAGCGGTATCGAATGTCGCTCTCGGTATTTAAGGTATCAATAACGGCATCGGCTAACGCTTGCTCTTGACCCGGCAAGGGCTTGATATCAATCATTAACCCTGCTTTTCCGCGAACTCTTTCGAGCGCTTCGTCCAGGCCAGGAATGTTCTCGCCTTGAAACGCATCTCCAAACCAACTGCCCACATCGAATTGGCTAAGTTGGTCTCTGGTTAGCTCGCCAAACTCACGGCTGTCGCCAGTTAGCCGTGCCATGCTGCGGTCATGGTAGAGCATTACCTGCTGGTCACTGCTCAAGCGTACGTCAATTTCGATATAGTCAGCACCATCAATAAGTGACTGCTCTAATGCAGAGAGGGTGTTTTCAGGAGCCACCATGGAGCTCCCGCGGTGGGCTATCACTGCGACGTTGTCACGAATTTCGAAGCTATTCAGAATCCACCACGCTTGAAGGCCGGCAAAAACAAGCACACTGAGCTCAACCGCCCAGGCAAGGCGCCCTGCGTTCGTATCGTCCGGTGGGGCCGCTGGGCGTGGTTCTTGATGCGCCAGCTGCATGTACAAGCAGGCAGAAAGGAGGGCGTTAGTGGCAATACCCAAAAAGGTAATGGTCAGTGTAATCAGCACATAGCCCAACAGGTACGCCAACATCGCCGGTATGAGTACGGCGTTATGCTCAGGCAGCCACCACAGCAAGGGCGTAAATAGCCGGTCGAATAGCAACGTGGTCAGTAACGGCAGGCTGATAATAATCAGTAGCAAGAGCAACACCGCTGCACCAATCGAACGGCGCCAGCCGCGCGTTAGGCTCACGCTACGCTTCAGTGCTTGCCAGGGGTTGCAACTTTCCAGGGCCACTAAGGGCAGTGCGAGCAGCCAACGCAGATAGAGCCATGAGGCCGCCCATATCCAGGCAATGATCAGGGGGAGGGCGCAGCCAATGAAGTACCACAGTGCAGGAGGGCGCACACGCTGAAGGTAGTAAGGGTCTATGTCGCTCAGCCAGAAGTCGTAAAGCCATGTGAGGCCGGCCATAAAGGGCGCGAGCAATAATAAGTGTGTGCCTACTTGAAGTATGACAAGGCCCGCCAGGGTGTGCAGCCGACGAGTGCTCAGCCAGAGTGCTTCAAGGGCGAGCCGGTAATGGTTATCGCGCGGTCTGACGGCTACCTGCAGCATGCCTGCCTGCTGCCAGTAAATAATCAGAAAAGCGAACCCAAGCCCTATCAGCATGCCTATCAATCCCAGCGGGCTAAAGAGCAGAGCAATCAATTCATCATTGGTGACGACGGTGCGGTTGAGTTGGGCCAGCAGCCCACGCGTCACCCAGGTGATCGCTGGCAGCAGTAAGGCTGAGGCGAGCAGGGTAAAAAACAGGTGATAGGCGATCAGAGGGCGAAGATGATCGCGCAGCGTGCGCAGTAAGGCAGAGCCAAGGTAGGTCAAAGGCTGCATCGTCACTAAACGGTAAGAATGAATCACCAGGGTGGCAGTAAGCACCACACCTGGCAAGTGGACTGTAATCAACCTTTATAGGTAGTAAAAATAGTCAGGAAAGTGACAGCTTTTGCGCAGCAACAATAATGCCGTTGTTATCTGCATATAACCACTGTCCGGGCTGAAGGGTGACGCCTGCAAAGGTGACGTCGATGTCGCGCTGACCTTCACCGTGCTTTTCACTCTTGCGGGGATGGCTTCCCAATGCCTGAACGCCAATCGGCAAGGCGGCGAGTATATCCACATCACGCACGCAGCCGTACATCACAACGCCTGCCCAGCCGTTGGCGACGGCCTGCTCTGCCAGCATATCACCCAGCATGGCGCAGCGATGCGAGCCGCCTGCATCGACCACCAGTACCGCGCCATTACCTGGCTCGGCGACCGCTTGCTTAACCATGGAGTTATCTTCAAAGCATTTAATGGTGCGAATAGGACCGTAAAAGGCTTCAAGACCACCAAAGTTAACAAACAGCGGGTCGAGTACGGCGACTTCTGGGTGCGCATCACAGAGATCGGGTGTCACAATTTGCGTTGAATTCGTCATCACACGCTCCTAATGGTAGAGGCTGTTGATATTAAATTGGTGTCCAAAGGCAGTGCAAAAAAAACGCCCCGCCCTGAAGAACAGTGGCGGGGCGTTCGGTCATCGACTCAGAAAATGCAATCTGTCACATTCTCTGCGATGGTGCGAGCATCGGCGATGGGGTGATCAGACTCAAGCGTTAAATTAAGCTTCTTGAGCGATCGGAATCACGTTAGAGGCGATCTTTTGATACTCCTCTATTTCGTGAAAATTCATATAACGATAAATCTCGCCAGCCATGGCGTCAAACTCACCCATATAACGTTGATACTCTTCAACGCTGGGTAGGCGTCCTTCTACTGCGGCAACAGCCGCCAGTTCCGCTGAGGCAAGGTACACATTGGCACCATCGCCCAGGCGGTTCGGGAAGTTTCGTGTAGACGTAGACACCACGGTGCTCTTGGCAGCAACGCGGGCCTGGTTACCCATACACAGTGAACAACCCGGCATCTCCATTCGAGCGCCTGCACGGCCATAAATGCCGTAGTAGCCCTCTTCAGTCAACTGGTGTTGATCCATTTTCGTCGGTGGTGCCAGCCACAGCCGGGTTTTTAAACTACCGGCAGGCTGCTTTTCAAGCAACTTGCCCGCAGCCCGGAAGTGGCCGATGTTAGTCATGCATGAACCGATAAAGACTTCGTCGATTTTCTGGCCAGCTACTTCTGATAGCAGGCGAGCATCGTCCGGGTCGTTCGGGGCACACAGAACCGGCTCTTTAATTTCAGCCAGGTCAATTTCGATAACTTCAGTGTATTCGGCATCCTGGTCGGCACGCATCAAGCTCGGGTTAGCCAACCATGCTTCCATACCTTCAATACGGCGGCTAATGGTACGTTCGTCGCCGTAACCGTTGCCCATCATCCACTTCAATAGGGTGATGTTGGACTTCAAGTATTCGGTCACGCTCTCTTCTGACAGCGTAATCGTACAGCCAGCAGCAGAACGCTCGGCAGAGGCATCGGAAAGCTCAAAGGCTTGCTCGACGGTTAGGTCTTCCAAACCTTCAATTTCCAACACGCGGCCTGAAAAGGCGTTTTTCTTATTGGATTTGTCGACAGTCAACAAGCCCTGCTTGATGGCGTAAAGCGGAATGGCGTGAACCAAATCGCGCAGCGTAACGCCCGGCTGACGCTGGCCTTTAAAGCGAACCAGTACCGATTCCGGCATATCCAGCGGCATGACGCCGGTGGCAGCAGCAAACGCTACCAGGCCTGAACCGGCTGGGAACGAAATGCCCAGCGGGAAGCGGGTGTGCGAGTCGCCGCCGGTGCCAACTGTGTCAGGCAATAGCATGCGGTTCAGCCAGCTGTGAATGATGCCATCGCCGGGGCGTAGTGAAACACCGCCGCGGTTCATGATGAAGTCTGGCAGAGTGTGGTGGGTATCTACGTCGACCGGCTTAGGATAAGCGGCGGTATGGCAGAAAGACTGCATGACCAGATCGGCCTGGAAGCCTAGGCAAGCAAGGTCTTTCAGCTCATCGCGTGTCATCGGGCCGGTGGTGTCTTGAGACCCAACGGTGGTCATTTTAGGCTCGCAGTACATGCCCGGACGAACGCCGTCCAAACCACACGCTTTGCCAACCATCTTCTGGGCTAAGGTAAAGCCTTTGCCAGTATCTTTGGGCTGATCGGGTAAGCGGAAAACGTCAGAGGCGGGTAGTCCCAGCGACTCACGCGCCTTGCCGGTTAGTCCGCGACCAATGATAAGCGGGATACGGCCGCCAGCACGTACTTCATCTAGGATCAGCTGCGTTTTAAGTTCAAACGTAGTGATGACATCATCGGTGCCATGCTTGCAGACTTTGCCTTCATAAGGATAAACGTCGATGACGTCGCCCATGTTCAGGTTGTTGACGTCCATCTCTACCGGCAGGGCGCCTGAGTCTTCCATGGTGTTGAAGAAGATAGGCGCGATTTTGCTACCAAAGCAGAAACCGCCAGCGCGCTTATTGGGGGCGTAAGGAATGTCGTCGCCAAAGAACCAGAGTACGGAGTTAGTCGCTGATTTACGCGATGAGCCAGTGCCCACGACGTCACCAACGTAAACGACCGGAAAGCCTTTTGCTTTAACGTCTTCAATCTGCTTGAGCGGGCCGGTTGTGCCTGGCACAACGGGTTCAATGCCATCACGCTCGTTTTTAAGCATCGCATTAGCGTGCAGCGGTATATCAGGGCGTGACCAGGCATCTGGCGCCGGCGACAAGTCATCCGTGTTGGTTTCGCCGGGTACTTTAAACACGCTGAGAGTGATTTTTTCAGCTAGGGCCGGTTTAGAGAGGAACCATTCAGCCTCCGCCCACGATTGAATAACGTCTTTAGCAACGCTATTGCCGTTCTTGGCGCGTGTTTCGACATCATGGAAGGCATCGAACATCAACAATGTGTGCTTGAGCTGTTCACCTGCTTCACGGGCAAGCTCCTCGTTATCGAGAAGTTCAACCATTGAAACAATGTTGTAGCCGCCCTGCATGGTGCCAAGCAGTTTAACAGCATGCACCTTGTCGATCAGCGGCGAGCTTGCTTCACCTTTCGCGACTGCAGTTAGAAAACCCGCTTTTACGTAGGCGGCTTCATCAACACCGGGCGGTACGCGATTGGTGATTAAATCGAGAATAAACTCCTCTTCACCGGCCGGTGGCGTTTTAAGCAGCTCAACTACTGACGCTACTTGTTCGGCGGTTAGGGGTTTGGGCGGGATGCCCTCAGCAGCACGTTCCTCGACATGTTGGCGGTAAGCTTCAAGCACGTTGGGGCCCTCTCATCTACGTTCTGATTTACTTTATGGTGACGGCCTACACGTAGCACCGTATTGGCTGCGCAGTGTTGGAAAGTGGACCAATCACATAGGACATACGCTTGACAAACAGCATATGGTTGGATGGCCGAGATTCTACGGCAAACTGTCGACAATGTTAAGCTGGCATGGCGTGACCTCTGTTGTACTTTATGTTGATGTCACGATCTAAATGAATCAAAAAACACCTTTTTATTAGTCGTTTGGCTCAAGTTCAGGAAAGTTTTTACCATTTTCTAAGTTAACATAGGCTTGTGCGGGTGTGATTGAGGTTACAGCGGGTTACCATAGACCTCAATTTATAACCTTAGAGGCATCCTACTAATAGTGTGCTTATAAAGTGTGTGGAGCATTTTTGAGCGAATAACTACATTAGTAATAGGCGATGCAAGGTATAAATATTTGTACCTAACAGGGACTGAGCGTTTTGAGCGCTTATATGTTGTACAATAGTGAAACACAAGATTGGTAATGGTGTTATGTCGATACAACCCAGTACTTTCCAAACCAGTACTTTCCAAACTGATAAATTACAAACGAATGCCTTGCAAAGGGCTGACCATGCGTTAAAAGCGGATGATCTGTTGCCTGAAAGCCTGCGCCAGTTTCTGGCCTGTGCAACCCCTGACGCATGGCTGCAGTGGGCGCTCGAAAATCCTGAAACGCTATTAATTGACCACGCGCAATGTGAAAAAAAAGCCGCTTCTACGGCAATGAGTCTGCTCTATCGCTATGTTGATCAGCCGCTGTTGCTCAGCAAAATGTCGCAATTAGCCCGTGAAGAGCTGCTCCATTTCGAGCAGGTAGTCGCGCTTATGGAAGCACGCGGCGTTGCCTACCAACATTTAACGGCATCACGTTACGCTGAAGGGCTTAGGCGACACTTGCGTAGTAATGATCCCGAACGGCTAATTGATGTGTTAATCATCGGTGCACTTATTGAAGCACGTAGCTGTGAACGGTTTGCTTGTTTGATTCCTTATTTAGACGAAGAGCTTGCCAAGTTTTATCGCACGCTTGTGAAGTCAGAAGGCCGTCATTTTGAAGACTATTTGTTGCTGGCTCGCCAGCAAACAGCAAGCTCTATTGACGAGCGGATCGCTTTTTTTGTGGCGCGTGAAGCGGAGCTGATTACTTCGCCCGATACGGCTTTTCGTTTTCATAGCGGTGTGCCAGCTTAAGCCGCTTAGCCCGGCAGGATGTTTATCATGCGCGATGCTCGTGAGACAGACCAGTTAACCTTATTCGGCCACTTTTCGCTTACCCAGGGCGAAGATGTATTGACCCACTTTAGTTACGACAAAGTGAAAGCGCTGCTTGTTTATCTTTTGCTGCACCGCCAGCCGGTCAATCGGGCTGCTCTGGCAGAGCTGTTGTGGCCCGACCAAGGTTTGTCATCAGGCAGAACCAACCTGCGCCATGCGCTGCACTGTTTGCGCCAATCGTTAGGTGAGAGCGCCGACCAAGTATTAAGCGTCTCCCGGCAAACGATTGCTTTTCAACTTCCTAATAACTGGCAGGTTGACCTCCATACGCTGCAGCAGCTCCTAGAAGGACCCCGCGATTTAAATACCCTTGAAGCGCTGATGTCTTGTTACCAAGGCGACTTGATTGAAGAGCTGCAACTGGCCAACTGTAGCGAATTTCAGCGCTGGTTAGTCCAAGTTCGTAATGAGTGGCGTCAGCGTGTCATTCGTTTTGCTGAGCAGGTGCTCGAAGCTCACGCCGATGTACCTGATTCAATTTTGGAAGCGTTGGTCAGCCGCTTTTCAGGCTACGGTCCCTTTCATGAGCGTTTGGTTCGTCAACTCGCCGAACAAAACCAAATGGCTGCTGCCCATGAGCAATACAACAGCTATTTACAGCTGTTAGCGCTGTCGGGCCAGCAGCCTGAGCCAAGCTTTCTGCAGTTAGCCAGCTATTGGTCAGATGGCCACCACGACCCGCGAATGATGAGCCCTCAAGGCGCCTTTTCGCGCGCGCTGGCAGCGGATAGTAAGCCGCTACGTGAAGATGAAATCGAACTGCGTCAGCTCTCCGTGATGGCTATACGCTTGCATCTAAAAGGGGAGTGGCAAGATCGCGCGGCGACACGCCACTGCCTTACGCTGCAGTTGGAATTACTACGCTGGTTAGAGCAGCAGTGCCATCACTTAGGTGGCTTTTGGCTTCCAGGTGCTACGGGCGGCTTAGGCTTGGCCTGTTTCGGCACTCATGGCCCCGCGCATCAGTTGGCGGAACTAGTGGCGCTTTATGAGCATTGTCGTCAGGCCCTTCCCCAAGAGAGCGGGCGCCACTGGACTGGTGAGGGTAATATACCGCACTTTGAGTTGGCCGCTGGCTTGCACAGCGGTCGTGTGGTGTACCTACCCGAGCGTCAGTTAGCGGACCCGTTAGGGCAAGTCACGCAAATGTCTTTGGAGCTCATGAGCGCAGCAGAAGGTAGTGAGCTGGTTATTTCACAAGAAGCCAGTCAGCATATGCCACCCGCGCTTGACCTTCAGCCACGCCTGGTGTCGCGTTTGATCGCCAGTGATGGCCGTGTACGTTTGCGTGCGCTGGTGTTGGGCCAAAACGAAGGCGGCCGCGATGCACTTCCCCCCAGCTTGGTGGGCCGTGAAACATCGCTGCGTACCCTGCGCGATGCGCTGGCGCGGGCAGGTATTGGCTTGCGCCAAAGTGTATTGGTGCGTGGTGCCTCGGGGATGGGAAAGTCGGCGTTAATGGTCGGTTTTCGCCAATTAGAGCTTAGTCGTGATGCGGCGATATGCTGGCAGCCCACTACGCGTCTTTCGGTGCTAGACCCTTATGGGGTGGCCCGCACATTGGTTGGCTGGTATCTCAAGCAAGCGCTTACTGTTGAAGCCATTCACGAACTACAGACAACGCTAGGGTTTGATCAGCTTGCGGCTGACCGACAGCATCTGCTGGAGCAGGCGCTTGGCGTACATGAAGTACAGGAGATTACCCAGCTTGCCCAAAGTGGCGAAGCCGTTGAGCTGGTCGTGATGCTTTTGCACCGCTTAATTGAGCGGCAAGCAACGACGCACACGCTGGTGTTAATGATTGATGATTTACAGTGGCTGGATGAACCCTCTTTTAAAGTATTGGCAGGGCTGCAGGCAAGATTACCTATCAACACCGCTTTTATGTTGGTAGCTAGTCATCATGGGCGTGAAGCGTTGCCGGTGAAACTGCATTGGGATCAGCAAATCAGCTTAGGTAATCTGGATGCGTTGCAGTCCTCGCGGCTTTTATCACAACTTTCCCGCCGTTACCGCATCCATCTGAGTCCGCGGTTGCGTAATCAAATTATTGAGCGCTGCGATGGTGTGCCTCTGTATATGCAGGAGATTTGCCGTCGTTTGGATATGGATCGCCGAGAAGGGCGCAGTGTCCAGTTTGAAGAACTGCCCAAGGGGTTGTTAGGGCTTTTAGCAAGCCGTATTGATCAACTTGAGGGCGACCGTGAAATTGCCCACGTAGCAGCGGTACTGGGTAAGCGCTTCCGGTTGGATTTTCTACTTGAGTGCAGTGGCTGGGAAAAAGGTCGGCTGAACCAAGCGCTTGAGCATATGCGAGTGCTGGAAATCGTTGAGCCGGTTGATAAAGAGAGTGGCGACCACGAGTTCCAGTTTAGTCACCAGTTGCTGCAGGAAGCCGCTTATCTCTCTTGCCCGAGAGATGTGCGGGTCAAGCTGCACCAGCAGGTGGTGACTTTAATAGAAGAGCGTTTTCCGGTATGGATCAGCCGTCACCCCGGTGATTTCGCTACCCACCTCCGTCGTAGTGGGCACTATGCTCGTGGCGCCCGTTACTTTGAGCTGGCCGCTCGAGAAGCACTCAAGGTCAGTGCCAACCGAACCGCTCTGCGTATGGCGGATTTCGGTTTGGCGAGCCTTCGCCATGTTGAGCACGAGATCGAGCGTGAAGTGAGCCTGCTCACCGTTCGCGGTCAGGCGGCTTTTTCGTTAGAGGGACACGGCTCACCGACTGCCCACGAAAGTTTTGTGCGTGCTCGGGAGCTACTGCGTGAATCGGGCAGTGATAGTCTCGAAGACCCTGAAGACCTGGAACAGATATTCCTGGTCAAATGGGGGCTCTGGGTCGGTCGTAGCCAGCGCTATGCCCATGCGGATGCGTTTGCTTTGGCTTCAACTCTGGCCGATATCGCGTCCCGTCTCGAAGACCCGCGTTATCGCCGTTTAGCCGATTATGCCCGGGCTAATTGCGAGTATTGGGCTGGACGCATTCAGCAGGCGCACGATCACTTGGATGAAATTGATCCGCTGAATGCGCAGATGATGATTGAGTGGCTGCCATTCTCTGATCACCCGCAAGTCTCTGCTGCCTGCTTTCAAGGCTGGGCGCTTTGTTTGCGTGGCGATTATCAGCGCGCTGAACGTCAAGTCTCGTCGGCGATTCGCCTAGCGGAGAAGATTGCACACCCTGGTACTTTGGCGATGGCGCTATTATTTGCCGCGGCGCTTTATCGTCAATTGGGACACGTTCATCTGGCTGCTCGGCACGCCGAACGGGCGGCCGCTATGACCGGCACACCAGATTTGCAGTTATGGCAAATTTCCGCACAAATTATTCTCGGCTGGCAGCGGGCGTTGGCAGGGGATACAGCGGGGCTTATCCAACTGCGTGACAGTCTAGACCAGATGGCCGAGCTGAAAGGGCGTAACCGCTATCAGCGGCCAGTACTCTGGTATTCGGACGCGTGTATTGAGCTGGGCGAGCTAAACGCTGCAGAGGATTACCTGGATCAGTGCTTAGTGATCGCCCGTGAAAGGACAACGCTATTCCTGCCGGAATTAGCCACCCAGCTTGCCAAGGTGCGTGATCTGCTTGGGCATCCCGCCAATGAAGTGAAAGCATTAGCTGAGATGGCGATTAATCAAGCTCGCGAGCATGGCAACCGCCACCAGGAACTGGCGGCCCTTGAACTATGGTTGACGCGCATTGAGCCTAATGACCAGCAGGCCAAAGAGAGTTTCAGGCGCTTGTTGAGCGAAGTCAGTCACAGTGATGCCCCGGTACTGACACGCTGGATCAGCCTGCTGGACCGCCGTTTGCCACACCCCGTGAGTATTGAAAGCTAGTCACAAGGGAGCCAGCCCCTAGGGAGTTAGCCCAAGGGAGTTGGCTTTGGCGGAGGTGGAGAAAGTGCGCTTTCTAACGTGTATCTTCTTCTAGCCAGGTCAGCGTGGCGAGCGCCTCTTCTCGGTGCTCGCCACACACGCTGGCATCAAAGTTAAAACGTTCGCAAACCTTGGGGCGGCTCGGGTCACCAAATAGACGACACAGGTTGTATTCATCTAGCTGAACACAGCGTACCCCTGCCGGCTTGCCTTCTGGCATGCCGGGGATAGCAGAGCTAATCGAAGGCGCGATGCAGCAGGCGCCACACCCCGCACGACATCCTTCGCTCATAGCGCAGCACTTGGTGAAAACATAGCAATCGCGCCCTTGTTGATACCCTCGAACGCCTGAATGCGTGTGACTTGACCGCTCTGTGTGGCGACTTCCCGTGCCAGCCAGGCCGCAATATTTTCTACCGTGGTTGGCCCGGGCAGCACGGTACACAACGACGGTGGCAAGGTAATGGAAAAATCCCCCTGGGCAGCTCGGTAGCGGCAGGTAAGGGTTTCACTATTGCGAGCCGCGATATCTGCTTCTTCAAGAAGGTAGCGATTATTCAGCCATGCCGCCCACTGTTGCTCAAGCAGGGTTTGGCGCGCTTCCTGCTGCCAGATATACAGTCGTGAACGGTGGCCATGGGCAATGCGTTGGCAATTTCCTGCGTGCCGCTTCAGGCCGTGGCTGTAGCCGTATGCGGCGCCGTCGTTGGGTTCATCGCTAAGTGTTAGGGAAACCCGATCAACATTTTCAGGACGCTGCTCGGTCAGTTGGTGGCTTAAATGTTCAGCGACCATTTCAAGCGTAATAGCTTGCCAGGGAAGCAGGGTGAATGCCTCTTCCGGCCCGCGTACTTCCATTGGGTAGGGCGTCGTGGTACGGACGCATAACCCTTCAGGGCACTCGGAGACACTGATACCTGATGCCTCGGTGGGGACCAGTAGGGTATGGTCCAGCCCGCTGTCCAGGGTACGCTTAATCCACGGCTTCACTTCACCAAAATCGAACAGCATGCCGTCTTCACCCAGCTCGCCCTCCAGCACCGCGTCTACCTGCCAGCTACAGCCGACCAAGCCGCGCTTGGCGCACCAAAGCGAGATGTCGATATGGGTCAGTTGTTGAACGAATAAAGCCATTAATCAAAACCTGCTAATTTGTGCATTTGCAGCGAAAGACGCCATTGTGGATTAGCCATACAGTAAGCGGTCGTCTCAGCAACGGTTGTCTTGTCCTGGTGGAGGGGAGCAAGATCCATCGGCTGTAAAAAAAAGTGCTGAAAGTCCAAGCTTGAAAACTGCTCCGGGGGCGCATCAGCCTGGGGGTAAACGAGCTTTAATTCGTCGCCATGGGTAACGACCAAGGGATTGTTGCCCTTGGGGCTGACGCACAGCCAGTCAATGCCAGGGGGTGGCGCCAGCGTGCCGTTGGTTTCGACGGCTACCTCAAACCCATGGCGGTGCAGCGTGGCAATCAATGTCTCGTCAAGCTGCAGCAAAGGCTCACCACCGGTAAACACGACATAGGGTGTTGCCTTGGGCTTTTCACCACCGCTTTGGGCAGGCCAAAGGGCTGCAATGTGCTCGGCAAGGGCCTCGGCAGTGGCAAACTTTCCGCCGTTGATACCGTTAGTACCAATAAAATCGGTATCGCAAAACGTGCACTTAGCCGTTGTACGATCCACTTCGCGGCCCGACCACAGGTTGCAGCCGCTAAAACGACAAAAAACGCTTGCTCTTCCGGCCTGGGCGCCTTCCCCCTGCAGGGTATAAAACGCTTCTTTAACTTGGTACATCAGCGTTGTCCTGCGGTGTCTGGGGTATATGCCAATGGGTCTGTCACCCCGTTAGCGGCAAAGGCGGCTAGTCGTTCGCGGCAGCTACCGCAAACGCCGCAGGCTAGTTCTCGGCCTTCGTAACACGTCCAGGTGTGGCGGTAGTCCAAGCCCATGGCCAAGCCCTCACGCAGGATCTCTGCCTTGCTTGAAGAAAGGTAAGGCGCGTGGAGCGTGACGGGCTCGAAGTTGGCAATGCCTGCGACGTGGTTCATGGCCTCAACGAACTCGGGGCGGCAGTCCGGGTACAATATGTGATCGCCGCTATGGGCGCCGTAATCGACTCGCTCTGCGCCAATATTGACCGCTTTGGCAATCGCCAAAGAGAGTAAAATCATATTGCGATTAGGCACCACCGTAGCGCGTAAATTGTCCGCGGCGTAGTCGCCGTGGGGCATCGCTTGGTCTGGGTTGGTCAGCGCTGAATTATCAATCAGACCGTGGATGGCGCGAATATCGACCAACTGATGGGGCACGCCAAGCGTGGCGCAGACCTGACGAGCAGTGTCGAGTTCACGAGCATGCCGCTGGCCATAGTCAAACGAGAGCGCGTGGACGGTAAGTCCTTCGCGCAGCGCGCGGTGAAGCACGGTAAAAGAGTCCATTCCACCGGAATAGATAACGACAGTCGTGGCGCTATCAGCGGCCACAGGGGGTATTGATGACATGAGAAAACACTCGTTGTCGGAGAATTTATTGATCGCGAGCAGCAATTTGCTGGCGCGGCGTTCCGGGGTCCGGTCCGGAAAGGCGGCAGTTTACGCAATAGCGGCTAATCTGACCAGTTCTAGCGCATATTGGGGTAATTGCGGCATGGGCGGGCAGCATTAATATCAACATGCTACGCTAATCATCCACGTTGTTAGAGGGCAACCAATGGCTACCATTGAACACAGTGAAATTGTTAACGCTCCCCCCGAAAAGGTGTTCGAGTTACTGCGTCGCGTCGAGGATTTTGCTGATTACTCGGATCTAATCCGCTCCATCGACACATTGGGAGAGAACCGCTATCGATGGCACGTGCGCGCTGTCGGTATGGATTGGGCGTTTGATGTCATGGTCACCGAAGTTCAACCGCCCCATGTGCTTGCCTGGGAGTCGCTGGATGGGGTTAAAAACCAGGGGCGATACCGTCTTCGCGAAGTGCCGGAAGGGACTGAAGTGGCGCTGACGCTAAGCTATGAAATTCGCAACCGCCTAATGGAAAAGGCCGTTAACAAAGCGGCCAAGCCGCTGGTGGGAAAAGTCAGCCGGCAAATTCTTGACCGCGTTGAAGCGCGTTTAAACGGTTAGGGCGCTGCTTTTTAACGGCGCACCCAACGAGTGGTTGCCGAGGTTAGTGAGGCTTATGCATTGAAGCGTCCAGATGATCAACAACTTCGGCCCAATCGGCATCTTCATCCACGGCTTCTTTTAGAAACGCCGCTTGACCCTCGTTCCAGCAGGGTGCCTCTGCCAATGGCATTGACTCGGGGAGCGGGGCATTGCGCTTAATGAAGCGCTCGATGGAATCAGCATCAGACGCAAGGCCCAGCTGCTCAAACAGTTCACTGAAATGATGTACTGGCTTTTCCATAATTTATTGTTCCTTCAAACTGTTAGGTTACCCTTCTACACCATAGACGGAATCTCAAGGTATGCCAGCGCTGCGCAAATTCCGCTACGTTATCGTTCGCCGATCAGTGGTGTTAAAAAGCGCTGGCGCTGATCTTCTAATGAGATCGGCTGGGCCAGTAAGTGAGCCAGTTTGGTGAATGCTGCTTCCGGTGTCATGTCGTCGCCCGCCAGAATGCCTGCATCGCTCAGGCCGTGGCCAGCAGCGTAAGCGCCCAGTTGGATGCTCCCTTGCGGGCACTGGCTAATGGCGGCCAGTAGCTTGCCCTCTCCACTGGCTCTGGCCAGCACGTCCAGCAAGTGTGGGTCGTCGGGCAGGTTCCCTGCGCCCCAGAGCTGGAGTAACGCGCCTTTAACGCGCGAATCACCTAGCCACGTCTCAAGCTGCCAGGCTGTGATGCCAGGCCAGAGCATGATACGAACCACTTCCCCTTGATTAATCAAACGGTAGTCGGGCAGTTCAAAGCGTGGTGCTCCCCGTTGTTGCAGGGCCAGCCCACGACTGGGGTAATAAACGAAATCGTCGCCCACCCGTTCGCCGAGCAAGGGGTAGTTGGGGCTTGCAAAGGCATTGAGCGCTTCGCTGTGCTGTTTTATGGCGCGGACACCGCGAAGCAACTGCCCGGCAAAGTAAATAGCTACTTCTTGTAGCTCGGGCTTGGCGGCGAACTGCAGCGCGCCGTGCAGATTATCTAGTGCATCACTGCCGGGAGCTTCCAGCGGGCGCATGGCCCCCGTCACGATCACCGGGCGATCTAAACCTTGTAGCTGATAGGCAAGGCTAGCAGCAGTCCAACTGAGGGTGTCGGTGCCGTGAATGATGACAAAGCCTGCGTAGACCGTTAATTGGCTGCTAACATCGCGTGCAAGCTGCTGCCAAGTAAGCGGCGTAGCGGCGCTTGAGTCAATTAAGGTCGAATAGCTAACGACGTCATAGGCTGGAAGGGACTGCTGGTGAGCAAGCGGAAGCTGAGCAAGGGCCTTGGTCATTCGAGTGGCAAAGTCGCCACCGGGAGCAAGCCCATTGGCATGCTGTTGCATGCCAATCGTGCCCCCCGTGTAAATGACCAAGATGCGCTCTTGGGAAGCGCTGCTGCTAGCTAGCGGGGAGTAGGGGGGCATAGGCATCTCCTGGGCCTGTTACGATACTGGGAAATCATTATGAGCGTGTAATGCGCTCTACCAAAAGTCCACCACTCTGGTCATCTAGACGCTGATTACGTCCAGCCAGCAATGCAAAGCCACAGCATACGGTAAGCAGGGCGATTAACAGCCAGGCGATATGCGAGATGTTAGCGCCCGATTGAAGCATCACCCCGACGCCGAAAGGTCCTAGCGCTGCCAATGTATAACCACCGCCTTGAACTAGACCAGAAAGCTGCCCTGCAAGACGTGAGTTGGCTGTACGTAACACTAACAAACTGAGCGCTAAGCTAAAGCTGCCACCTTGACCGATGCCAAGGAGGGCCGCGCCGGGCCATTTCCATATTAATGGTGCGATAAGCAGCATCCACAGCCCCGCGGCCGTACTGAATAGCACCAGTAATAAAGCGGGACGTTGGTCCCGCCCCAGACGTGCTAGCCAAGGTGCGCCTAGCGCGGAGGCTAGTTGACACATAATCGAAACCGCCATGGTCCAGCCTGCATCGGCCTCGTTATAGCCGCGAGCAACTAATAAGGTGGGCAGCCAGCCAAAAACGATATAAGCCATGGAGGACTGAATACCCATAAACAGCATAACGTGCCAGGTAAGCGGCTGCTTAAGCAGTCGTAAAAGGCCACTTTTAGGCGGATTGAGCGTGTTCGATTGCAGTGAGCGTGGCATTTGAAAGTGCCATAAAACAAGCGCAAACAGTGCCAGTAGTGCCCAGCTCATTAAGCTTGCCTGCCAACTGCCGAGCAGCTGTGTTAGCGGTACGCTAAATCCGGCCCCTAAGGCGCCACCCAAGCAGAGTGCCATGGTATATAAGCCGGTGAGCAGGTCGGCACTCTGGGGCAGTTCGCGTTTTACCAAGGCGGGTAGTAGGGTGCCGCCAATGCCTATTGCGCCCCCCGCCATTGCAGAACCGACGAATAACACGCCGGGAAGCGGTAAGCCACGCAAAATAAGACCTGCTGCGAGAAGAATCAGCGCCGCACTCAGTGCGCGTTCACTGCCTATGCGTTTGGCAAGTGCAGGGGCTAGCGGTGCGGAGAGGCCTAAAAAGAGCACGGGAAGCGTGGTCAGTAGTCCCGCGGCAGTGGCTGAGAGACCCGCACTCTCTTGTAAGCGCGTCAGCAAAGGGGCAACTGAGGACATGGCAGGGCGTAAATTTAGCCCTACCACGACCATCAGCAGAATAAAGGTAATTGAACGACGGGATGCCATATCGATGCTTATTTCACGCCAACGTTTATTTAAGGTGAGGGCGCAAGTCTCCGCGAACAGCATCGAGTAGCGTGATGAAATGATAATCCTGTGAGGAGTCCAGGCTATCTACTCTAACGTTAGTGCGCATGCCTTTATCCATTAGCAGCTGGTCAAATATTTCTAACGTGAGCTTGCGTGCAGGCTTATCGCCTGGGGCCATAATGCCGTCTTCCAGGGTAAACGTTTCCAGCAGGGTGACACGCACACGGGTACTGTTACCTTCACTCAGTACGCGGCGCACAAACAACCACCCTTCGCAGGGCAGTGCATGGTTATCATCGCGTTGGCGTAAAAAAATCGTGCGGTAACAAGCGCCTTCAACAGATGCCTTTTCAGCCATGCTGCGGTAAGCCTGAGACACTTGATTCGCTGAGGCTCGAGCGTCCTCTAAACGCTGCACAATTCCTTGATGCTCACGGCTGAGCTGCTCTTGACGTTGAAATGTCAGCCATTGGCGGTAATCGGCCATAAGTTGAGAAGACGCCATAATCACTCCATGAATAAGGGGTTCATGCCTAACGGCTTAAAATAGCTGCTCAATATAGGAGGGGGAATATGCAAAGGCGACACCTTCGCATATTCCTGCCTATCAGGCTAGCGGCGGGCGCGACGTTTGCGTTCGCCACTAGTATTTGCGCTCTGGCCTTCGGGTTTGCGTTTGGCGCGAGGCTGGCGTTGATTGCGGCGACCATTCTCGATGGGCTCAGGTTTTATACTTGGGTCAGGCTCAAAGCCGGGTTCTATATGCTTGGGCAACGTCTGTTTAATCAGCCGTTCAATATTTCCCAGCAGCGCGTCCTCATCGACACATACCAGCGAGACGGCTTCGCCATTACTGCCTGCGCGTCCGGTACGCCCAATACGGTGCACATAATCTTCCGCCACGTTGGGTAGATCAAAGTTGACCACATGGGGCAGCTCGTTGATATCGAGGCCTCGGGCGGCGATATCAGTAGCCACTAATACTTGCAGGTCGCCACTTTTAAACGCTGTTAACGCGCGAGTACGTGCGCCTTGGCTTTTATTGCCGTGGATCGCCATCGAAGGAATATCTTGCTTAGAGAGCTGCTCAGCCAAGCGGTTGGCACCATGTTTGGTTCGCGTGAACACCAATACTTGGAACCAGCCATTTTGCTGAATTAAGTGGGCCAGCAGCTCGCGTTTTTTCTCGCGATCTACGCGGTAAATGGCCTGTTCAATTTTCTCCGCGGTGGTATTGCGCGGCGCTACTTCAATCATCGCTGGGTTGTCCAGCAACTGTTGAGCCAGGGTTTGAATCTCATTCGAGAACGTTGCCGAGAACAACAGGTTTTGACGCTTTTTAGGGACTAGGCGCAGGAGTCGTTTGATGTCGTGGATGAAGCCCATATCAAGCATACGGTCAGCTTCATCCAGGACTAAGATCTCAACGGACGAAAGATCTACATGGCCCTGCTGGTGAAGATCAAGAAGGCGCCCTGGTGTGGCGACAAGTACATCTAACCCAGCTTTAAGCGCATCGATTTGAGGCTGTTGACCGACACCGCCAAAGATAATGTGCGAGCGTAATGCTAAATGTTGGCCATAGGTGGTGACGCTTTCGCCTACTTGGGCGGCGAGTTCACGGGTTGGGGTTAATACCAAGGCGCGAACCTGACGTTTGCCCGGTCGCTTGCCTGTGTTTAAGCGTTGCAACATGGGCAGTGTGAAACCGGCGGTTTTGCCTGTGCCGGTTTGGGCGCTGGCTAACATGTCGCGACCTTCTAGCACGACAGGGATAGCTTGTCGCTGTATCGGGGTAGGGACGGTGTAACCTTGCGCTGTGACAGCGCGTAATAAATCGGCGTGCAGGCCAAGTTCAGAAAAGCTCATGCGTTCTCCGCAATCACCTAGTGAGTTAATACCGGTAAGTGGTTGTTGTCACTAGATGTAATGTTCAAAAAGCGAGGTTGATTGACCTTCGCGGCAGCGAAGTGTGCCAGATATCTCAGCATGCCGCGATGGTCGTTAGTTAGCCGTGGATGACCGTGAAAGGAGACGTGAAGATTACAGCGCTAAGAAATGCTGAGACTGATGTGCACGGGCACACCAGAAAACTTACGTATCAGTAATTAGCCGAGCAGTGTACCACGAATATACGATGCCAGCCTGTTTAGCTGTCTCGTGTCAGTGGTGAATGCTGGGCATGAAGAGGGATTAAACGAGCTAATGTCGCGGGCGGTAATTGCAGCTGGGCAAGCTCGCCAGGTGTTAACGCAAAAAATTGCTCGGGTGTGTGTACGCCTAGCTGAAATAGCTGTTGTGCCGTTGCCGGCCCCAGCCCATCAAGGGCGAGTAGTCGGCGTGCAAAGAGAGAAATAAACCGATTTTTTTGTTTGTTATCGAGCTCGGCACTGGCGGTTTGATAGTAATTCCCCGCGTGCAGAGTAATAAATTGCTCAATACGCTCAAGCGCGGCTAGTGTTGACGCGTCGAGCGAGTGAATGGCTAACTGATCGAGTAGGGCGTCGTGACTATGCAGGGCTGTTTCAAGGGTTGCGAGTGGTGCCTCTCCCTCCAGCAGGGATGTCACTGTCTGCATTAACGCATTGACCGCCTCGCGCAGTTGTTCAGCGGGCAATTCAGCAGTGTTGTTCGTTTCATCTATCATAAGAACATCCCTGATAAGGCTGATATTTAGCGTAGTTCAGCAAACCACGGTTAGTAAGCCTTACATTAATTAAAATAATGGCCTTGGCGTATTTCATTGGCGATAAGCTCGGCGGCTTGATCCCAGCTTTCGCTCAGCGCGCGCACAAGCGCTGGGTAGCCATCTTTTTCAAGCGGTGTCTCCGAGTAGAAATTCTCCATTACCAACAGTTCGCCAGCACCGTTGACTAATTGCCATTGGCCACTTGCAACGGCGACACCATCATAACGGCCTTGGAATTGATCAACAGTAAGGCGCAGGGTCAATGCGTCAGCGGGCTCGCCCTCTGCGCGCATTACCCTGAGTGTGGGCATTGCTTGCGATAAATTGGCGCGCATGCGGCGCTCTAACTGCCTATTCAATCCTTCCGCCCACTGATGTTCACGTGCAGCGTTCAGCGTAATGTCGTCCAGTTGCATCACTATGCCGTCTACATCTAGGTAGTGGGCCAGCCGAGGCGCGCTCAGGACGAGCGTACCCTCGGGCTGGTTTGTGGTGCTGCTTATTTGGTCGGTCGGCAGCATATAGCGCGCAGGAGGGGCGACACTGCTGGCACAAGCCGATACCAGTGCGCAGACCATTACTAGCAGTAAACACTTGATCCATTTCGTCATACTTGTTCCTATCAGCATGGAGGCCTCCTTAATCACGTGGCGCGCGCGGGATGGGGTCCTGGGCATCCAGGTTGTCAAACAGCAGAGCCCTAGGGTTGTCGTTAAGCGTGCGGGTAAGTGGCTGCAAATCACGCATTAAGCGATCCAGTCGTTCGATTGCTGTAGTGAGCTCTTGGTAAGCGGGCGATGACGGAGACAGCCCTTCCAGCGTGCTACGCAGTTCCTCAAGAGTCCCGTTTAGATTGCCACCAATAGCCTGGGTCTCAGGGTCGTTCAGCAGCTGATTGATGGAAGTGCTTACTTCACGCACTTCATTAAGTACGCTCTCGGAGGCCTGCAAGTTGCGATCCAAGCCAGCGAGTAGCGGTTCAACCTCAAGGCTGTTCAATTTCTCAAGCAAATCGGTCACTTGTGCTTGAATCTGCGCAAACCCGCCCGCCACGGTAGGGAATACGTCGCGCTCAGAGAATCGTTCGGCGACATACTCGTCGGCGAGGTCACGCTGGAAGTTTAAGTCGACAAACAGTGCGCCTGTCAGCAGGTTGCCACTTTTGAGTGACGCGCGTAGCCCCAGGCCAAACATGCGGTCAAAACGAGCTTGCCACTCTTCTAGATTAATATCGCTATTTTCAATACCCAGACGTTGCGGCTCAATCCTGATCAAGACAGGAATTGCAAAGCGCGCGCGCGAGTCAGGCTGAGGAGCGGTAAAGTTCCAGGGTACCGCGGCAACAGTGCCCATTCGCACCCCGCGAAATTCCACAGGGGCTCCTTTGGATAGACCGCGAACCGTTTCATCTACGAGTAGTACATACTCTAAATAACGATTAAAGGTTCCTTCTCGTGCAGCATCTTCATCGGCATAAAGGGTGAAGCGGGTATTGGCTTCGACTGGCTGCCCCATGGGTAGGTCTTCAGGTACGCCAAACGTAACGCCGCCGCCGAGTAATGCTTCAATGGATTCGACGTTAACGCGTACACCATCAGCACCTAAACGAAAATCGATACCACTAGAGGTCCAAAAACGTGTGCTGTCGGTCACTAAGTCGGTATACGGCTCTTCAATAAATACCTGATGCTGCATAGTGCGTGAATCAGGTTCAAAGCTATTTTCTTCAATGCGTCCCACGGTGTAGCCCTGATAGGAAACCGGGTCGCCAACGCGAAGAGAGTTTCCCAATTGGCTGGTTAGGCTTAGGCGCAGGCCTGCCTGCCCGGCCGGGGCGACGGGAGGGATGTCGCTAACAGGAAACTCGCGTCTTGGTGCTTCTTCTGTGCCGGGCTCAAGCTGAATGTAAGCGCCGGATAGTACGGTACCCAAGCCACTAATCCCTTCACGTCCAATGCGCGGTTTAACCACCCAGAAGCGACTATCTTCGCGCAGCATATCCTCGACTTCCGGCTGGATGCGGGCGGTTAATACCGCATGAGAGAGATCATCGGATAGACGCACACTCTGAACACGGCCAACCTCAACGTTGCGGCTGCGGATCAGTGTATTGCCCGCCTCGATGCCCTCTGCATTATCCATGGTAAGCGTGACTTGGGTGCCGCGACTGGAATAGTTGTCATATACCAGCCATAAGCCAATCGCGATGGCGACGATAGGCACTACCCAAATAGGCGAAAGGCGCGTTTGACGCGATGTCTTAGCCTTATTTAAATCCTGTTCGCTGGTGGAGTCAGCATTAGCCTGGTTGGAAGTAGGCGGAGTTGTTTCATTAGCCATCAACAGGTTCCTTGGTGGCCGTTTTACGGCGAAGAAGAAAGTGGCGAAAAGCGTTTCTATGGGGAGGTGAGTTATCCCATATTAAGCGTGGGTCAAATGTCATTGCCGCCAACATGGTTAACACAACCACAGAGCCGAAGGCGAGTGCAGCGGGACCTGGTGTAATCGACATTAATGATCCTGCACGGATTAGCGCCACCAAAATAGCGACCACAAACACATCGACCATCGACCAGCGGCCGATAAATTCCGTTAAGCGATAAAGCCGAGTACGGCTTTGGGCATTCAAGACACTGCTGCGTCTAACGACTAGGCAAAGCCAGGTTAAGGCAACTAATTTGCCGACGGGTACGATAACGCTAGCAATGAAAATGACGGCTGCAATTGGCCAGGAGCCCATCTGTATCAGTTGAACGACGCCGCCTATGATGGTTGACGGGGAAGAGCTGCCCAGGCTTGTGGTGGTCATAATCGGGTAAACGTTAGCAGGAATGTACATAATCGCTGAGGCGCCCAGCAGTGCCCATGTGCGCTGCAAACTATTCGGTAACCGCTGGTGAAGCTTTTCATGGCAGCGAATGCAATATCCTCGTCCTTGTGGCGATAGGCGATTAATAAGCCCGCAGGTGGGGCACCCAGTTAACCCTTGGCCAGCGGCAGGAATTCCAGTTTGAGTGCCGTCTGGGGCCAAGGGTTCTCCCTCTAGCGAGAACCACATCCAATCTGCGTCGATAGATTGAGTGGTCATCAGTAGTAATAGTGCAAACACGCAAAATGCCCAAAAGGATATGCCTAGATCAACATCGGCTAGGCCAGCTATTTTGATCAGGCTTACTAGAGCGCCAATAATAAATACATCGGCCATCATCCAGGGCGTTAAGTGCGCTAATGTGCGGGCAATATCCCGGCTATAGGGCATGGGATGATTGCGCAGAAGACCAAACTGAAGCCAAAGTACACCGAATAAGTAGACGGCTGGCAGTACCACAATCGTCATTATGATGGCGATGGCGACGATAGGCTGATGAAAGCCAATCAACGTGGTGGCCGTCTGAGTCAGCTCAATACGGTTACTAACACCGCTAACCGTAAAGCTAATAAAGGGAAATGACACCGCTACTATCAGCGCGATCAGTGATGCGATGGCCAATGCCATACTCCGCTGTGCTGGGTAGCGGTGGCGTGTGACTAACACATGAGAGCAGCGCGGGCAGCTGGCTTTTTCACCAGAGCTGAGTGGTGGGAGCGCCGAGACCCAGTCACATTCATGACAGGCACGCAAACGCCGTCGCTGAGTTCTTACCTCAGGTGGCGAGCGGTCAACGAGCGGTGTGTTGACCGGTAATGTGCGGCGCTTGGTTAATCTTTGTGAGGGCAAAAACCAAAACTCTCAGTGCGAATCCCTAGCTAAGCTACTAGGATATGGCGAATTAAGCTGTTAATTGAACATTATAGCAAGCCTATGTGGCTGAAATAATGTTCAAAAACATAGACAAGCCGCTTGACCATGGCATCAGTTTAGACAACGATGCTGCGGCGCAATGGCGAGTGGCAGCGGATGAACAGCACTGCCGTTTGCTTCTCTGCCAGGATAGCTCCTCAGCAAGAGGTCGCAACGTGATAGTTAGCGTTGCTAGTAAAATCATCTTAGCGCCCTCGCTATGAAGTGGCACTAAGATACAAAACATTGAAATTAGTGCCGATCATTATGCCATGAAGGAAATGAAATGTTGCTTCCCACATTAGCGGTTGTGTTTGGTTTGATCTTATTGGTTTGGAGTGCCGAAAAATTTATTGATGGCGCTGCAGCAACATCGCGTTGGCTTGGGCTTTCGCCGCTGTTGATTGGGATGCTTGTCATCGGTTTTGGTACCTCGGCCCCTGAAATGATGGTATCAGTGCTGGCGGCAATAGATGGTAACCCAGGGCTGGCGGTAGGTAATGCTTACGGCTCTAATATTGCCAATATCGGCTTGATACTGGGGCTGATAGCGCTTATTTCGCCATTAGCTGTTCATTCCAGCGTTATCCGTAAAGAAATGCCAATACTTATGCTGGTCATGCTGGCGACTGGTTTAATGCTACTGGACGGTTTTGTAGCACGCTGGGAAGCCGTCTGTCTTTTACTGGCATTAGTGGCTTTTATCGTTGTTAGCATTATTCGCTCACGTAGTCAGCCTGACGACGCAATCGTATCTGAAGTAGCTGAGACCCTGGATAGCAAGCCGATGTCCCGGGGTAAATCCATTATGTGGACCCTGGTAGGGCTGCTGTTTTTAATCGCTAGTTCACGTCTGTTGGTTTGGGGGGCGGTTGAAATTGCGGTTCGCTTCGGTGTCAGTGATTTGATTATTGGTCTAACCGTCGTCGCTATTGGTACCTCGCTGCCGGAACTTGCCTCTTCTATCAGCGCTCTGCGTCGGAAAGAACACGACATGGTGTTGGGCAACGTGGTCGGTTCTAACCTGTTTAATAGCTTGGCGGTCGTTGGCCTGGCGGGGGTCATTGCCCCCATTGAAGCAGGTCGGGAAGTATTGGTGCGCGACTGGAGCGTGATGACCGGTATGACACTGCTGATGATTCTATTTGCGTTTTCTTGGCGTGGCCGCACGCGGCGTATTAATCGCTTGGAAGGTGGGATATTGCTGGCGCTTTTTATCGCGTACACCGGCTATATGGTAAGCGTCGTGATTATGTCTCGTTAGACGTATGTTCCTAATAGCGCAGCGCTATGGTGCTTGGTGCGTCAATGCGACCCATCTTGGGTGTTAGGCTGTCAATGTATGATGGTGACTTAATGTATAATATGTTTAAAAAATTAACATAGTTAAGAAATAAGCTTAGTGCTTATAACTAAAAGTGCGCTGCCCTTAAGGCTCAACTAAGCTTGTGTTAACTCGTTGATGGAATATCGATTCAGGCCTTAGGAGAGTGAAATGGAACTTGATCCGCTCGTATTATCGCGATTGCAATTTGCATTCGTTGTGTCGTTTCACGCGATCTTCCCCGTGTTTACTATTGGACTGGCGTCCTACATTGCGCTGCTTCATGGCCTATTCTTTAAGACCAACAATCCAGCTTGGGATCGTCTCTCGCTTTTCTGGACAAAGGTGTTCGCCGTTGTCTTTGGGATGGGAGTCGTGTCCGGGATTGTGATGTCGTTTCAGTTTGGTACTAACTGGAGCAATTTTTCCCTAGCTTCTTCTAACTTCCTCGGACCCATGCTGAGCTATGAGGTGGTGACAGCTTTCTTTCTGGAAGCCGCTTTCTTAGGCGTGCTCTTGTTTGGTCGAGGTAAGGTGCCTCAAGGGGTGCATCTGTTTGCCTCTATTATGGTAGCGATTGGGACGTTCATTTCGGCTTTTTGGATTTTATCTGCCAACAGTTGGTTGCATACACCAGCAGGCGTTGAGCTGATTGACTTTCGCTTCCATGTTACCTCTTGGCGCGAGGCAATCTTTAACCCGTCATTCCCTTACCGTTTCTTGCATATGGCCGTTGCCTCTTTCTTAACAGGCGGCTTTGTGGTGGCGGGGGTTAGCGCATGGTTCTTGTTACGTGATCGCGACCCGGAGGCAAACCGCCGTGCACTTTCGATGTGCCTTTGGTTGTTGCTTTTTTTAGCCCCTACACAAGCGGTTATTGGCGATTTTCACGGTTTGAATACCTTGGAGCACCAGCCGACCAAGGTTGCTGCGATGGAAGGTCATTGGGAGACCTCTACCAATGTGCCATTGCTTCTTTTTGCCATTCCTGACCAGGAGGCCCAGACCAATCACTTTGCGTTTGGTATTCCTAATCTAGCAAGCCTCATTCTTACTCACTCACCTGACGGGGAGATTCCTGGCATCAGTGAAGCGCCACCGGAAGAGCAACCGCCTGTCATCATTGTGTTCTGGGCATTCCGTGTAATGGTGGGGATTGGTCTGTTGATGATAGCGGTAGCGTTCGCAGGACTGATCCTGCGCCGCAAGGGGCGTGTTTATGAACAGCCACTGTTTTTAAAGACACTCACTGGCATGATTGCGATGCCTTTTGTCGCTGTATTGGCGGGTTGGATTGTCACTGAATCAGGTCGGTCTCCGTGGTTGGTTTACGGCATGATGACCCATGAAGAAGGGCTGACGCCTTCATTGACGGGTCCAATGGCGTTATTCACTTTGATTGGTTATGTCTTAGTCTACGGCGTAGTGTTTTATACGGGTGTGTATTACCTCACTCGGGTCGTGCGCAACGGCATGTTACCTGAGGAGCAGGACTCTACGACTGATAATCACTTCAAGCGACCGATGCGGCCTATGTCGGCTGCCCATACCCCCTATGATGACGACGTTGAACCGGTGAGGAGCTAAACATGGAAATGTTTGATTTAACGTTGATCTGGGCCTTTATCATCGGCTTCGGCATTATGATGTACGTGCTCATGGATGGATTTGATTTGGGTCTGGGGATTCTTTATCCCTTTGCACCTGATGAAGATGCTCGGGATGTGATGATGAATTCGGTGGCGCCAATATGGGATGGCAACGAAACATGGCTGGTGCTAAGTGGTGCAGGGTTGTTAGGCGCATTTCCGCTGGTTTATTCGGTGTTTTTGCCAGCTTTATACATTGGTGTTTTCTTGATGTTGGCTGGGTTGATCTTCCGAGGTGTTGCTTTCGAGCTTCGCTTTAAGTCCAGGCGTAATCGGCACTGGTGGAACCGCGCGTTTTGCTGGGGGTCGGCGATCGCTGCCTTTGCGCAAGGTGCCGTGGTAGGTGCTTATATTCAAGGTTTCCCGGTTGAGGATTTCGCCTATGTGGGCGGGGCATTTGATTGGCTGACGCCTTTTTCTGTATTAACCGGCCTTGGCTTAATGGCAGGCTACGCGCTACTTGGAGCTACTTGGCTGATACTTAAATCAGAAGGCCATATTCAAGACTGGGCCTATAAAATTACCCCTATGCTATTGGCGCTTGTGCTAGGGGTTTTCGCGATTATCAGTATTTGGACGCCGTTCGTTAACCCAATGGTGTGGGAGCGCTGGTTTGGCAATCTGCAATTGATCTGGATATTCCCTGCGCTGGCATTGCTATCGGCGTTTATGGTTTATCGTTCGGTTAAGCGTCGGGACGAAGGTATTCCTTTTATCGCCACCATCGGTATTTATCTATTTACCTATTTAGGTTTGATTGTCAGTAAATGGCCGGTCATTGTGCCCCCGAACTATACGTTGTGGGATGCAGCTTCAGCCCCAGAATCGCAGCTTTTCTTATTGATTGGCATGCTCTTCGTTATCCCCATCATCCTTGCGTACACTTCTTGGACGTATTGGGTGTTCCGCGGCAAGGTGCGTGTAGGCGAGGGATACCACTAAGCGGATGGTAACTGATGAGGCGTTCTCCCTTACGCCGCGCAGCTGGCTGAAAACGCTGGCGAGGGGAGAGCGCAAACGTCTGCTGGGCTCTGCTCTTTGCGGTGTGCTGGCCGGCAGTCAAACGGTTGTGGTAGTCGTTGGCTTGGCGTGGCTGATTGATCAACTGATTGTGCATGATCGTTTACCCATTGATCTGTTGCCGGTATTTGCCCTGCTGGTGGGTAGCGTGCTGTTACGTGCAGCCTTTCAGTGGGGCCATGAGACCTTGAGCCTGGAGGCAAGCTTGCGAATCCGTCAGCGCGCCAGGGCTCAGCTGTTGGATAAATTGTCCGCGCTAGGGCCGATTTGGCTGACCAGCCAACATAGCGGCTCTCTAGCCAGTCAGGTGGTTGAGCACATTGATACGTTGGAAGGCTATTTTGCACGCTTTTATCCGCAACTGAGAATTACGCTTTATTTACCGCTATTAATAGTGGCGGTGGTGGGGTGGCTGGACTATTTGGTAGCACTGTTTTTGCTGCTTTCTGCCCCGCTTATACCCCTTTTTATGGCGCTGGTGGGTATGGGCGCTGAACGTCTTAATCGTGATCAATTCGTTGCCGTCTCACGTCTTTCAGCCCACTTTATTGACCGTGTGCGCGGTATGACCACGCTGCAACTGTTTGGGCGGACGTCAGCTGCCCAGCAGGATGTCTGGCATGCCACTGATAGTTATCGGCGTCTTAGTATGCGTACTTTGCGCCTGGCCTTCCTTTCCTCCGCGGTACTTGAGTTTTTTTCCTCGGTAGCGATTGCCGTTGTGGCCATGTATGTGGGCTTCGGACTGCTGGGTTATATCGAGTATGGGCCTTCATCGTCACTCACGCTTTTTTCAGGCTTAGCAGTGCTATTGCTGGCTCCTGAGTTTTTCCAGCCTTTGCGCACGCTGTCTCAGCATTACCATGACCGTGCGGCGGCGCTGGGGGCTGCTGAAAGCGTGGTGAGTATACTCAATCAACCCTCCTTTGTGAGTGAGCGTGACTCTATACCGCCGTTATCGGCGTCATCGGTAATTGAGTTAACGACCGTTAGCGTTGCTTATCCCGTACGTGGGCACGTCATTGGCCCTATTAATCTTACGATTAAACAGGGAGAGGTGGTGGCGATTAGCGGAGCCTCGGGCAGTGGGAAATCGACCCTGCTGGCGTTGCTTGCAGGCTTTATTGCCCCAAGTTCAGGTGAGTATCGCCGTCAAGACAATAGCCAATACGCTTGGTTAGATCAGCAGCCTTGCCTCTTGCATGGCAGCTTGATTGATAATCTTTGTTTAGCGTCACCTCGCGCTTCCCGTGAAGAAATGGTGGCTGCGCTTCAGCGAGCAGGTTTTGGGTCTCTTTTAACCCAGCTGCCTGATGGCCTGGATACGCTAATTGGTGAACGCGGAGTCGGGTTGTCAGGTGGGCAGGCCCAGCGCCTTGCTCTTGCGCGCGTATATCTCAGCAATGCTCCGCTAGTGCTGTTGGATGAGCCTACAGCGAGCTTAGATCAGGAGACTGAGCAGTTCGTTATGTCGGCTTTGCTTGAGCTTGCCCAGCAGGGACGCACTCTGGTGATAGCGACTCACCATCCAGAGGTGATTGCCGTTGCCCAGCGCCACTTTGCTTTTAATAAGGGCGAGTTGGTAGAGGCAATCCTATGAGTTCCATTTTTCGAGACTTCCTTCCCTGGCTGCAGCTGTTAGTGCGACGGCGTCAGCGCTTTTTGGTGGGTGCTTTGCTGGTTTGGGTCACTCTTATCGCTGGGCTTGCCCTGCTGGGTTTGTCGGGCTGGTTTATTACGGCCAGTGCCCTGGCCGGTATCGCCTTAGCGCTGGGTATTCCTGCGCGACTCGATGTTTATGTTCCCGGTGGCGGCATTCGTTTCTTCGCCTTGGCACGTACTATTGCGCGTTATATTGAGCGGCTCTATAACCATAATACGGTGTTAACGCTGCTTGCTGACTTGCGTTATCGCGTGTTTGGCTATTTAACGCGGCTAGACGATGCTCGTTTGCATGGTAAGCGTGCCAGTGACTGGCTTAGCCGGTTAACGGCGGATATCGATACCCTGGATAATTTATACCTGCGCCTTTTAGTGCCACCGTTAGTGACGCTGCTTGGCATGGTGGCTGTGTCGCTTTTTGTGGCTATTTGGTTGCCCAGCGTTGCCTTGCTGATGGCGGTGACATTGGGCTTGCTCTGGTTGCTGGTGACTCTCTTTGCTGCTACCTGGGG
This sequence comes from Vreelandella arctica, assembly GCF_037070215.1. Taxonomy (NCBI): domain Bacteria; kingdom Pseudomonadati; phylum Pseudomonadota; class Gammaproteobacteria; order Oceanospirillales; family Halomonadaceae; genus Vreelandella; species Vreelandella arctica. The sequence continues at coordinate 44,795 of NZ_JBANSN010000032.1, forward strand.
ATTTTCGCAAAGCTATCAGCAGGTAGTGGATCAGCAGTCCTTGCGCCGCCTAGTGGTTGATCAAGTGCAGGCCTCGGCTGAGCTGATGAGTTATCAAACTACCCAGTGGCACCGGACGCTTATCGCTAGCCAAGAAAAGCAGGCGTTCAGTAATCAGCGCCGTTTAGGTCGCAAGACAGCGTTGTTAAACTGCTTGGTGAGTGCCGTTAGTGGTTTGATGGTGTTGGCAGTACTGTGGCTGGCCAGCTTGATATTTAGCCAGCAGCTGGTGACGGGGCCTATTGTAGTCATGGCGGTATTGATTGCATTGGGGGTGAACGAAGCCTACCTGACGCTGCCCGCTAGTTTTGTGAAGCTGGGCGCGAGCTACGCGGCGGTGCGCCGGTTAAATGAGTTCACCGGTGAGCCACCGTCGGCTGTCTCCGCGGTTACGCTACCTAATGATGTTGGTTTAAGCATTCAGGCGAATCAGTTCTCTCTTCATTATGCGCAAACATTAGAGCCCGCGTTAAGTCGTATTGATTTTCAGCTGCCCGCTGGAAAGCGAGCGGTGATTACCGGTAACTCCGGGGCCGGTAAATCGTCTTTAGCCAGTGTGTTGGTGGGACGTTTAAGAGCCACGCAGGGTGAGGTGATGGTAGGCGGCGTGCCAGCGTGGCAACTCTCGGAGGAGAGCCGTGCCAAACACTTCGCCATACTCACTCAGCAAGTGGATCTGTTTGATGCTTCTTTAGCCGAGAACTTGCGTATTGCCAGCCCCGCCGCTAGCGATAACATGCTTTGGGACGTATTGAGTGACGTTGCCTTGGATAGCTGGGTTGAACAGCTGCCGAAAGGCTTAGCTACGGCGGTGGGCGAGAAAGGCCAGCAGCTTTCGGGTGGTCAGGGTAGGCGTTTGGCATTGGCCCGCCTGATGCTATGCAACCCGCAACTAGTGATTCTTGATGAGCCATTTGCGGGCGTTGATGCCAAAACGGCACAGCATGTCGCTGCTTCACTTGATAAATGGCTTGTTAATCGCACGGCTATTTTCTTTGTCCATCAAATTAGTTCGCTGAACCTATTGCCTGGCGTCGAGTACCACTGGCATCTAGATGCCGGTAAACTTAGCCAATGCTTGAGTGAATAATTAGTTAATACGACAGCACGGAGCCCTCCATGCACGATTTCTTACGCAACCTTCCTAAAGTAGAGCTGCATTTGCATATCGAAGGCTCTCTGGAACCAGAATTAATGTTTGCCTTGGCGAAGCGTAATGACATTGATTTACCCTATGCCTCGGTGCAAGAAGCCAAAGATGCTTACCATTTCAGCGACCTGCAAGGTTTCCTGAATCTCTATTTCCAAGGCATGAATGTGCTTCGTAATGAAGAGGATTTTTACGACTTGGCGATGGACTATTTCAAGCGTGCGCGGGGAGAGGGCGTAGTGCATATCGACATGCATTTTGACCCCCAAGCACATCTGCAGCGTGGCGTTCCTCTCGAAGTAGTCATGGCTGGATTATTAAAAGCCAAGCAGGAAGCCGAGGAGACACTCGATCTCTCTATCGGCATGATTATGGCTTTTCTACGTGATCGTCCTGCAGATGAGGCATTGCATGTGCTTGAGCAGGCGGCTCCCTATTGGAAAATGCTGGATGCCGTCGGTTTAGATAGCGCTGAGCAAAATAATCCGCCTGCTGAGTTTGTCGAGGTGTTCGAGCGTGCCAAGCAGCTTGGTCTTGTTCGAGTGGCCCATGCAGGAGAGGAAGGCCCTGCAGAATATATTCAAGAAGCCCTGGATCTACTTGATGTTCAACGTATTGATCATGGCGTGCGCTGTTTAGAAAGTGCTGAGGTAGTGGAGCGTTTGCGCAGCGAGCAAATTGTACTAACGGTCTGCCCACTTTCTAACGTGAGCTTAAAGGTGGTAGAGGATCTTCGCGATCATCCGCTTCCTAAGCTGTTGGCTGAAGGGCTCAAAGTGACGATTAGCTCTGACGATCCCGCCTACTTTGGTGGCGGCATGCTGACTAATCACATCGCTTGCGCTGAAGCATTTGGCTGGGACGAGGCAGTGTTTCGTCAGTTAACGCGTAATGCTATTGAAGAAGCCTTTACTACTCAAGAGCGTCGCGAAGAGCTGCTGGCCCGTTTGGTTGCGATATAAAATATTGCCGCCTGGCAATACTGGTCAGGCGGCTGCTTCGTTAAAATAAGTGACTTAAGGCAGTGCGGGGACTTCAAACTCGGGCATTTCGCCGGTGAGTGTGTTCAAAAAAGCAGTTATGTCACCAATAGTGTCATCATCAAACTCTCGCCCCAGCATTTCCTGTCCCATTATGGCGACAGCTTCTTCTAGTGTTTCGGTGGCGCCGTTATTCATATAAGGATAGGTCACCGCCACATTGCGGAGCGTGGGAGTTCTGAAACGGTACTTATCGCTCTCTTCTTCTGTGACAACATAGCGACCTAGGTCGGTTGACCCCGGCACTTGAATCGCATGGAATTGGCTGTCGGTAAAGTTTGAACCACGATGACAAGCGATACAGCCATTATCAACAAAGGCCACCATGCCATCTTTGGCTTGTTCGCTAATTGCTTCTTGATCGCCGTGTAGGTAACGATCAAAAGGTGAGTTGGGTGTGTTGAGTGTGCGTTGGAACGCGGCCAGTGCATGCGCTAGGTTGTCATCGGTGATGGGGTCTTCTTGGTTAGGATACGCTTCATTGAATTTTTCCTGATAAAGCTCGAACCCGACTAACCGATCTAGCGCCATTTCTAAATCCATGGCCATTTCTACTGGTGCTTCAATTGGCCCTAACGCTTGGGCTTCTAAATCAGCAGCTCGGCCATCCCAGAACTGGGATCCCAAAAAACCACTGTTTAGCACGGTAGGGGTGTTACGTTCCCCGATTTGCCCATCATGACCCACCGCTCGCGGTATGCGGTCAGCCCAGCCAAGGGCTGGATTATGGCAAGTGGCGCAACTGATTACACCGCTAGAAGATATACGTGGTTCAAAAAAAAGCATATTACCCAGCTCAATCTTCTCTTCTGTAAGTGAGTTATCTGCTGGAATAGGCGGTAAGTGAGGCAGCGCTTCGAAGCGGTTACGATAGTTTTCCAGTCCGTTCTCTGCGCTTGCCATATTGGTTGTAAGAATAGCACCCGCTATCAGAACAGGTATGACGATAGCTTTTATAGTCATCATTATTTCTCCCTTGCTTTTACGAACGGCGGTTTGAGTCCGCTTATTCTTAAGCTTACGTAAGGGAGGAAATGTTGTTTTGTCTTGGGTCAATGTTTGCGTCTGGGCAGTTTTTGGTGGGTGGGCGTTGATTGGTAGTGATATTTTACTAATAAATATGGACTTCACTGTTGACCTTGCCGGAGATTCGGGTAGTATACGCCACACGTCAACGGGGCACGGCCTTGATGACCAGCTCTTTAACAATTTGATCAGGTAATTCATGTGGGCGCTTGCTGATGTTGGTGGCAAATCACCAAATATCAAGGCAAGCGACTCAAGCAATAAGGTTTTTCGAAACCTGTTTTGAATGAATTCGTTTGAACCTTGAGCCAAGTTTGATCCGCTTTTGCTGCCTTCGGCTAGTCCTTGGGTAAGCGAGTAAGGATCACAATGATTGTAAACTGAAGAGTTTGATCATGGCTCAGATTGAACGCTGGCGGCAGGCCTAACACATGCAAGTCGAGCGGTAACAGATCTAGCTTGCTAGATG
>NZ_JBANSN010000033.1:0-43782 GCF_037070215.1 Vreelandella arctica
TTCTTCAGGACGGCTGCTTTACGCTCTGCAGAATAACGTGGCACAAGGGCTCCATGCCGCTCCCTCTGGATTAGATTTAGGCGATATCGCCAACCGGACAACTAGGCTGACAGAGGGGGGGCCATAAAAGCCATCAAATAAAACACCGCCTCAACGCCGTAAAAATAGCCTGCCAAGGCTGCTAACACGGCAGCGGTGGCATTGCCGCCATGGTTATAGGCCTGGTTTTGCCCCAACTGATGAGCAAGCCCCGTCTGGCCCACTAAGCCTAGGGTTAAGCTGAGCATAGCGGGGCCAATGGCCGCCGCGGCGATACCCGTGGCAATCTGTGAAAACGCAATAAACCAGGTTTGTGGCCAGAACAATAGGACCAGATTGACGGTGGCTACCAATACCGCACAGCCCACCACCAACAAACGTTTATAGCGTGTAGCATCTGCTAACATACCGGCGGGCGTTGTCGCTATCAGGCTAGCAAACCCGGCAATGGTCATCACGAAGCCGATTTCAGCGGGCGACCATCCCAGCGCCACAAGGTAAATGCCTAAAAACGGACCGAGGCCATCGCGCACATCGGCCAGCGAAAAATTTACCAACGACAATGCACGCGTCGAGCGTAAAACGGCAGGCTGCTGATTATTCATGGATGTTCCTATCACAACGACTACCGATCAAAATGTGGCTACCATCAGCATCAGGCAAGCCGCGCGAAGCAACAATGACAGCAATATCTTATACCAACCCAGTACGTGAGTAGGACAGCTGAATTTCAACGTATAGCAATTTAAGGTATGGCAAGCAGCAGAATAAGCGCATGTCGCTAAACGTTGATTGAACCGGTAGCGACAAACGCCCCGGCCACCCTCTATACTAGCAACTTATACTAAAGTCTAAACAACATCCTAAGAGACCCTATGCCCATTTCTTTGCCGCTGCGGCGCCTTTGGACGCTGGATAAATTCGCCTACAGCCTGCGCGTGTTTATAGCCTTCAGCGGTGCGCTGCTGTTTAGCGGCTTAATGGGCAATGTGGCTCTGGTGATTCCCCTCTTTCTGGGCATCATCGCCTGTGCATTGTCTGAAACTGACGACAGCTGGCAAGGTCGCTTTCAAGCCCTGATGGTGACGCTGGTGTGCTTTACCTCGGCGTCTTTTATTGTCCAGTGGCTGTTTCCCTGGCCGTGGCTGTTCGTGGTGGGCCTGGGCATTTCAACGTTTACCCTGATCATGCTGGGCGCTATCGGGCAGCGTTACGCCACGATAGCCTCCGGCACGTTAATCCTGTCGATTTACTCGATGATCAATATTGAGCAGCACGGCGGCGTTGATGAAGATGTGGCCACGCGCCAACTGCTGCTGTTGGCGGGGGCGGTCTGGTACGGGTTAATTTCGATCGTATGGTGCGCGCTATTTTCGCGCCAACCGGTGAAGCAGAGCATGGCGCGAGTGTACAAGGCGCTGGGCGAGTTTCTGATTCTGAAGTCGGCGCTATTCGAGCCGGTGCGGGGCGTAGACGTGGAGGCGCGCCGGGTAGCACTGGCACGCCAGAACGGCAAAGTGGTCGATGCCCTGAATCAAGCCAAAGAGATGATTTTTAGACGGCTTGAAGGCCAGCGCGGAGACCGCAAGCTTAACCGCTACCTGCGTATCTACTTTATCGCTCAGGACATTCATGAACGCGCCAGCTCCACTCACTACCCGTACAGCGCGCTCAGCAAAGCGTTCTTCCATCATGATGTGCTGTTTCGCTGCCAAAGGCTGCTGGATCAGCAGGGGCGCTCCTGTCGCCAGCTAGCCAAATCGCTGCTACTCAACCGGCCGTTTGACCATCAGCAGAGTGAAGAGGCGCTGGCCGATTTACACGCTTCGATTGAGAACTTACGCGACCGAGGTAAGCCCGAGTGGCGTCCGCTACTTTATCCACTAAGTGCGCTGGCAGATAACCTAGCCACGTTGGAAAACCAGCTCGCCAGTGCCCACAATCCTGGTGTCAGCGATGAACGGCGCGACAGCTCGCTTTATGACCGCTCACCGTCCAGTGTGCTGGAAGCATGGAAGCGGGTGCGCCTCAACTTTACCCTTGGCTCGCCCACCTTTCGTCACGCCGTGCGGCTCTCGATTGCGTTAATGACGGGCTACGGGATTCTGCAATGGATCGACCCCGAACAGGGTTTCTGGATTCTGCTCACCACCCTGTTTGTCTGCCGACCCAACTTCGCTACCACGCGACGCTTCTTATCACAGCGGATTATGGGCACGGTCCTGGGGCTGTTGGTGGGCTGGGCGTCGATCAGCCTTTTCCCGCACCCGCTGGTGCAGAGCATGATCGCCGTGGCCGCTGGGGTGTCGTTCTTCGCCAACCGCGAAAAACACTACGTGATTGCCACTGCCTCCATCACGCTACTGGTGCTGTGCAGCTTCAACCAGGTAGGGGATGGTTTTGACCTGATCTTGCCCCGCCTGTTTGATACCTTGATTGGCTCGCTGATCGCGGGCTTAGCGGTGTTTTTTATTTTGCCCGACTGGCAGGGGCGCAGGCTTTACCGCGAGGCCGCCAATGCGCTGAATAACCACCGCCGCTACCTGGAAGAGATTATCCATCAGTACGAGGAAGGTAAGCAGGATGACTTGGCCTATCGCCTAGCCCGGCGCAATGCTCATAACGCTGACGCGGCACTCTCCACGCTACTCACCAATATGCTCCACGAGCCAGGGCACTACCGTAAACTGGACGCAGACAATGGCCTGCGCTTTCTGGTGCTCTCCAACACTCTGCTTAGCCACCTTTCAGCACTAGGCGCCCACCGCCATCAGTTGGCAGATGATGAAGACGACGCCACTTTGGTACCGGTAGCAAAACGCATTGGAGAGCTGTTGGGTCAGATCGCAGAACAGCTGAATAAACGCCAGCCGATAGAGGCGCTAACGGATCAAACCGCCAAACTGTTAGCCCAATTAGAAGGGCAGAATACCGCTATTACGGATGAAAAAGCCGTCGCCCTTTATCGCCCTATTCAGAGCCAGCTCCGTCTTATTACAGAGCAGCTCGCCCCGCTAGGCGAGGCGGCAAATCGATTAGTGGGAAGCGAAGCGCCCACCGCCAGCAGTACAGCGGCTTAAACCTGCCCATAGCGCCCTGCGGCTTCGCCTAACCAACGGCGTACCAGCACGGCGGTAATCTCAGGATTGCCCTGTAGCGTTTGGGCCATGGTGCTCACTCGTTCCAGAAGGTCGGCATCGCGTTCCAGGTCGGCAATTTTCATCTGTGCCAAGCCGGTTTGGCGGGTGCCGAGTACTTCGCCGGGGCCGCGGATTTCCAGGTCTTTCTCGGCGATGCGGAAGCCGTCAGTAGTTTCGCGCATCACTGCCAAGCGCTGGCGGGAGCTTTTCGACAGCGGCGGATGATAGAGCAGCACACAGAAGCTTTCCGTGCTGCCGCGGCCTACCCGGCCGCGCAACTGGTGAAGCTGCGAAAGCCCCAGACGCTCGGGGTTTTCGATAACCATCAGGCTGGCGTTGGGCACATCCACCCCCACCTCAATGACCGTGGTAGCCACCAGCAGATCCAGCTCCCCCGCTTTGAAGGCAGTCATCACCTCGGCTTTCTCGCTTGATTTCATCCGTCCATGCACCAAGCCCACCGCCAACTCAGGCAGCGCCTCCGTTAGCTCATCACGGGTAACTTCGGCGGCCTGACACTGCAGCACGTCGGACTCATCAATCAGCGTACAGACCCAATAGGCCTGACGACCCTCGCTGCAGGCCAGTCGAATGCGCTCAACCACTTCGGGGCGGCGCTCATCGGGCACCACCACGGTTTTCACCGGCGTACGGCCGGGAGGCAGCTCGTCGATCACCGACACATCCAGATCCGCGTAGGCGCTCATGGCCAAAGTGCGGGGGATCGGCGTAGCAGTCATAATCAATTGGTGCGGGGTAAGCCCGCCCGCTTCGCCTTTCTCGCGCAATGCCAGGCGCTGGTGCACGCCAAAGCGGTGCTGCTCATCAATAATCGCCAGCCCCAAGCATTCAAAGTGCACGTCGTCCTGAAACAGCGCATGGGTGCCCACCACCATACGCGCACGGCCATCGGCAATCGCTGCCTTGGCATCCAGCCGCGCTTTGCCTTTAAGCTTGCCCGCCAGCCACGCCACTTCAATACCCAGCGGCTCAAACCAGGCTTTAAACGAGCGGTAGTGCTGCTCGGCGAGGATTTCAGTCGGCGCCATAATCGCCGCCTGACAATTGCCCGCCAAAGCGCTCAGCGCGGCCATGGCGGCGACCACGGTTTTTCCCGAACCCACATCACCCTGAATCAGCCGTAGCATTGGCGCCGGGCGGCTTAAATCGTGGCTGATCTCTTCCAGCACGCGGCGCTGGGCGCCGGTTAGCGCAAACGGTAATTGGGCCAAAAAGCGCGCCTGCAGGCTGCGCCCAGAGGGCAGCGTGGGCGCGCCATCGGCCTGAATACGCAAGCGAACCTCGCGCAGGCTAAGCTGGTGAGCAAGCAGCTCTTCCAGCGCTAAACGCCGCGTGGCCGGGTGCTGGCCGCTGGTGAGTTGCTCGATGTTCACATCGGGCGGTGGCTGATGTAACAGGTGCAGGCTGGCGTGCAAGCCCGGCAGCTGAAAGCGCTGAAGCAGCGTATCGGGAATGACATCGGGCAAGGCCTCGGGGGCACTGTCGAGAAGCCCAAGCGCCTGTTGAGCCAGAGCGCGCAGCCGGGGTTGGTTCAAGCCTTCCGTGGTGGGGTAAATGGGTGTGAAATACTCATCGACCGGCGTTTCACTGCCACCACTGAGGCGGTATTCGGGGTGATAGATCTCTAAACCGGTTGCCCCGGCCCGCGCTTCACCGAAGGCGCGTACCGTCGCACCAGGGCGTAGCTGTTGCTGCTGGGCAGGCGAAAAGTGAAAAAAGCGCAGGCTCAGAATGCCGCTGGCATCACGCAGGCGTACCAACAGGCTGCGGCGGCGACCTTTAACCACATCGCAGGCGGTCACTTCGCCTTCGATCACCGCCTCCTGCCCTGCCCGCAGCAGGCCAATCGGCGTCAGCCGCGTACGGTCCTGATAGCGCAGCGGCAGGTGAAACAGTAGATCGCTGACCCGCTCAATCCCCAGCCGGCCAAGCTTCAGCGACAACGCTTCGCCCACGCCTTTCAGCGCGGTGATGGGCGCGGAGAGATCGCTCATGGGGCGCTTTTCACGGCCTGAGTAGGCTGCTGGCAGTGGCTGATCGCCTGAATCAGCGCCTCAATGGCTTTAGGGCGTGGAAAGCTCGCTCGCCAGGCAATCGCCACGGTGCGCGACGGTGCTGGCGCCACAAACGGCCGACTGACCAGTAGGGCGTTTTCATACTGATTAGTGCCCAACGCCGACTGCGGTAGAACGGTAATCCCCAGCCGGGAAGCGACCATATGGCGAATGGTTTCCAGCGAGCCCCCTTCCGCAATCAGCGTGTTGTTAGGACTGTTGAGCTTTTGGGTAATCGCCGGGCAGGCTTCCAGAATCTGATCGCGGAAGCAGTGACCTTCACCGAGCAATAGCAGGCGCTCTTCGAGTAAATCCTCTTTATTGATCGCTTCGCGCGACACCCAAGGGTGATTGGCGGGCATCAATACCTCAAAGTCTTCCTCGTAGATGGCCTTTGTCACTACATCGGTTTCTGTAAACGGCAGTGCCACAATGATGACATCCAGCTCACCGCTTCTGAGTTTGGCGCGCAGCGTGCCAGTCATGCCTTCTTCAATATACAGCGGCATCTGCGGGGCCGCATTTGCCAGCGCAGGGACCAGATGAGGAAACAGGTAGGGCCCGATCGTATAAATCGCGCCAATGCGCAGCGGGTTGGCCAACTGGTCTTTGCCGCTACTGGCCAGCTCGAAAATCAGCGTGCTCTGTTCCAGCACACGCTGCGCCTGAGCAACGATCTTTTCACCCAGCGGGGTAACTTGTACGGTGGACTTAGAGCGCTCAAATAGCGGCGTTTCAAGCTCCTCCTCCAGCTTTTTCACCGCCACGGAGAGTGTGGGCTGTGAAACGTGGCAGCGTTCTGCCGCGCGTCCAAAATGGCGCTCCTGGGCGAGGGTTACGATGTAGCGAAGTTCTGTTAAAGTCATAGCGGTGCCAGTGGCATCCTCTCGTAGCAGCTTGTGACTAGGGTATGTACGAAAACAGTGTTTGTACGAAAATAGTGTTGTACGAAAAACCTAGCATCATAGCAGTCAGCGGGATGGTAAAGGACAAGCAAGCTCTGCCGACGGTTTTCTCACCCGACAATGACACAGTTCAATGTCAACGTTGGTAGAGACTTTGCATCTAATAGGGAATATTAATCAAGAGGAGTGAGCACGGTGAAGCTAACCGTACTGATTATCGGCTGTGGCGATATTGGGATCAACCTTGGGCGCGAGTTGCTTGAGGAAGGGCACCAAGTGATTGGGATGCGGCGCAACGTCGAGGCCTTAAAAGGCACCGGCATTAAACCGCTGAAGCTGGATTTAAACGACCTCGAAGATGCCGATGCCAAAAGTCTTCCTCACGCCGACTATGTGGTTTATACCGTCAGCGCTGACCGTTTCGAAGAAAGTGCCTATCAAACCGCCTACCCAGAAGGGTTAAAGCGCGTTCTGAGTGTGATGGAGCAGCACAAGACGCCACCACGCCGGGTGTTTTTCGTCTCTTCAACCAGCGTACATGGCCAGCAGGAAGGCGAAGTAGTCAATGAAGAGAGCCCCACTGACCCCAGCAGCTTCTCTGGCACATTGATGTGCGAAGCCGAACAGGCGCTGATCAATCATTCGCTCCCTGGCACAGTCATTCGCTTCTCAGGCATTTACGGCCCAGGTCGTGACCGGCTGATTCATCAGGTCGCTGAAGGCCGCGTGGCGGCAATCACCCCAGTGATCTATTCTAATCGCATTCACCGCGACGACTGCACCGGCATTATCGCCCACCTGATTCGCTATCAAGAGAGCGGTGAAACGCTGGCCGATATCTACCTGGGCAGCGACTGCGAGCCGGTCACCATGCATAACGTGATGACGTGGTTGGCGACTCAGCTTAAAGTAGAGGCCACCGAGACCATGCAGTCCCCTTTGCGCCGTCGGACCAGCAAGCGTTGCGATAACCAGCGCATCTTGAGCACTGGTTATCAGTTCCGCTTCCCCAGCTACCGCGAAGGCTATTCACAGGTGCTCAAAGAGGGCGGCTTCCTAGAGGTGAACCAGGTCTAACCGATTAGGTTAATCGCCAATCACCATCACCGCTTCCGCTTCCACCTGACTGCCTTTGGGCAGCGCTTTCACGCCAACAGCGGCTCGGGCGGGGAAAGGCGCGGTGAAGAACTCTTCCATGACTTGGTTAACAATCGCAAAGTTATCCAAGTCGACCAAATAGAGATTCAGCTTAACGATATCGCTCAGCGAACCTGCCGCTTCTTCACACACTGCTTGCAGGTTGGTGAAGACCTGACGTGCCTGAGCTTCAAAATCCTCAGAGACAATCGTCATGGTGGTAGGGTCTAGCGGAATCTGGCCCGAGAGATACACCGTGTTCCCCGCTTTAATAGCCTGGGAGTACGGGCCAATAGCAGCGGGTGCTTTGCTGGTGTTGATAACAGCCTTATTGCTCATGCGATGTCTCGCTCCTTCAGTGGGTAATAAGTCGTTCTAATTAGTGCCCTGCCCACTCAGCCAATAGTAAACACTACCGATATACCATCAGCATGCTGTTATAGGCGTATTAGTTGGCGAGTCGGGTAATTTTGCTAACGTTGGGTAGATTTCGGATGCGTTTAATAATGCGTGCCAGATGCACGCGTCCTTTCACTGACAGCGTCAAATTAACGGTGGAAAGCCGGGCATCGCGCTCTTCAATGCCGATACGCTCGATATTGGCATCGGCATCGGTGACCAGTCCGGCCAGTTCTGCCACCAGCCCTCGGCGGCTCTCAATTTCAATACGCAGTGCCACCGGGAAGTCTTCATCAATCGTGTCCGACCATTCCAGCGCGAAGAGCTTATCGGGGTCGTTTTTATCCGCAACGTTTTTACATTCGGCGCGGTGAACGACCAAGCCTTTGCCGGTAGAAAGGTGGCCCACCACAGGGTCGCCCGGTAGCGGGTGGCAGCAGCGCGCAAAGTTAGTCACCATGCCTTCACTACCGCTGATCACCACGGCTTTGCTGCCTTCAATTCCCGCGGGATGCTCATAAGTATCATCACCGTGGGCGGCATCCACTAGGCGCCGAGCCACCACGTGCGTCATACGATTGCCTAGCCCCAGCGATTCCAATAGAGACTCTTCTGAAGAGACATCCAACTCTTTAAAGGCGCGTTTAATGGCGCTTTCATCCAGCTCTTCCAGGCTGGTATCAAACGGCGCCAGGGCTTTATTGAGCAAGCGCCGACCCAGCATGACAGCTTCGGTCTGCTGCTGGTATTTCAGCGCATGGCGGATAGCCGAGCGCGCCTTGGCGGTGGTCACAAAGCTAAGCCAGGCAAGGTTCGGGCGCGCACCAGGGGCGGTAATAATTTCCAACGTCTGGCCGCTCTCTAAGCGTGTCGAGAGCGGTGCCAAGTGACGGTCAATCCGGCAAGCAATACAGTTATTGCCAATATCCGTGTGTACGGTATAAGCGAAGTCGATCACGGTCGCGCCTTGCGGCAGCTCCATGATGTCGCCTTTGGGGGTAAACACGTAGATATCATCAGGGAACAGGTCGTTTTTAACGTGTTCGATAAACTCTAGCGAATCGCCAGCGTGGCGCTGCATCTCCAGCAAACCTTTCACCCAGGCGCGAGCACGAGCGTGGCTGCCTTCGGCAATCGGGTGCGACGTTTGCCCTGCCTTGTAAAGCCAGTGAGCGGCAATACCGTTATTGGCCATCGCTTCCATCTCACGGGTACGTATCTGTACCTCAATAGGCATACCGCGAGAACCAAACAAGGTGGTATGCAGGCTCTGGTAGCCGTTCGCTTTGGGAATCGCAATATAGTCTTTAAAGCGCCCCGGTACCGGCTTATAGAGGTTATGCACCACGCCTAAAATTCGGTAACAGCTGGCCACATCTTCGGTAATGATGCGAAATCCAAACACATCCATAATTTCGGCGAAGGGCTTACGCTGGTCGCGCATCTTCTTGTAGATCGACAGTAGATGTTTTTGCCGGCCAATCACTGTGCCGTTCAGGCCATCTTCATCCAGGCTTTTTTGCAGCGATGACTGGATTTCACGCATCGCGCTGCGCCGATGCCCACGCGCTTTAGCCACCGCACGCTTAATGCGTTCGGCGCGCATCGGGTGAATCGCTTGAAAAGAGAGATCCTCAAGCTCAACACGAATCGTGTTGATGCCCAACCGCCCGGCAATGCGGGCATAAATTTCCAGGGTTTCGCGGGCAATGCGGCGCTTTTTATCAGGGCGCAAGGCGCCCAGGGTGCGCATGTTATGCAGCCGGTCGGCCAGCTTAACGATGATAACGCGGATATCCCGCGACATCGCCAGCACCATCTTCTGGAAATTTTCCGCCTGGGCGACGGCTTTGTCTTCAAAGGTGATTTGGGTAAGTTTGGATACCCCATCGACCAGTTCTGCTACCGGTTTGCCAAACTGAGCCTCCAGGGCCTTTTTGGAAACGCCGGTATCTTCGATAACGTCATGCAGCATGGCGGCCATCAGGCTTTGATGGTCCATGTGCATATTGGCAAGAATATTCGCTACCGCCAGCGGGTGGGTAACGTAAGGCTCGCCGGAACGCCGCCGCTGGCCGTCGTGGGCCTGCTCAGCATAATAAAAGGCACGTTTGACCTGCTGGATTTCATCCGGGGGTAAATAGCCGCCGAGTCGATCGGCCAGGTCATCAATGGTGAACATCTACCGCGCCTCTATCGGTTCGTTGCAACGTTAGTCGTCGATATGAGTAGGCGCCATGGCTGGGCGCGGACGCACAGCGGCTTCAACTGGCTCGTCCAGTACCGTGTGATCCACCAGGCCTGCGGCAATTTCACGCAGCGCCATGACCGTGGGCTTGTCATTTTCCCATGGCAGCAGCGCATCGCGGGAGCCACGCGCCAGCTGACGAGCGCGCTGGGTGGAAATCATCACCAGCTTGAAACGGTTTTCAACATTTTCAAGACAATCTTCAACGGTTACGCGAGCCATGGGAGCCTTCCTGTTATGACGGAACCGGGCCGACACCGTAGAGAACGGCGCCGACCCAGTGAAAAAAATGGTGCGACAAAAATAGTGCAACGCAATAGAAAGTAGTAGAACCTGATAGATTACTCGACCGTAGGCGCCTGTGACAAGAGTGCAGCTAACAGTGGCGCATGGCGCTCACACATTACCGGGCGGCTTAAACGTCGGCTGATGACTAATGATTGTAACTCTTGCAGCGCCGTCGTGAAGTCATCATTCACTACCAAGTAATCATATTCGTGGTAATGGGACATTTCGCTTATTGCATCGCGCATACGCCGGGCAATCACCGCATGCTCATCGGTGCCGCGGCTAGCAAGGCGCCGCTCTAACTCTTCGCGTGAAGGGGGAAGTATAAAAATCGACACCGCATCAGGCATTTGCTCACGCACTTGCTGGGCGCCCTGCCAGTCAATCTCCAGAATAACGTCCTGCCCAGCTGCCAGTAATACCTCGACCGCCTTCCGCGAAGTACCGTAGTAATTATCAAAGACGTTGGCATACTCAAAGAACTCGCCGTGCGCGATCATCGCTTCAAACTCAGCCACGTCGGTGAAATGATAATTCACGCCATCCACTTCACCCTCGCGCTTGGCACGTGTGGTATGCGAGACCGACACCTGAATCCCATCCAGACTTTCAATTAGCTCGCGCACCAAGCTAGTCTTGCCAGCACCCGACGGAGCAGAAACGATAAAAAGCGTACCTTGGGACATGAAGCGCGTTCCCCTCAGTTGGCAAAATAAGTAGCGAAAATAAGTAGCAAAGAACAGTAAAGCGACTGCAGCAGAGCAGTAAGGCTGCGCAGTATCGCACACCCATCGCTGCGACTGTAGCGTTGGCAGCGACATACAGGGAGGTAAGCATGCGCAGTACGCTATTTATTTTAGGCCTGATTGCACTGGGTGTAGCCCTGCAAAAAGGCATTATTGAGATTCCCCGCCACTGGGCGCCCTGGGCTCCGCTACATATCGACGATCCCCTCACACCCGTCACGCAACTCAAGCTTAACCGCTTAGCGGATGACCGCGCCGGGTGTTTAGCAGCATTAGACACGGTGCCCGAAGGCGAGCTGCGCTACACACCACTGGCCGATTACACCCCCACAGCAAGCTGCCCGCTTTCCAATATCGTGCGTATGCAGTCAAGCGATGTCGCTTTTAATCGGAGCTTCGTGGCGTCCTGCCCCATGGCGCTGGCATGGGTGATGTATGAACGCCACGCGTTACAGCCTGCCGCCGAGGAAATTATAGGCAGCCGGGTGAGTCAGGTTAACCATGTGGGTAGCTTTGCCTGCCGTAATGTTTATGGCCGTGAAACGGGCAGGCGCAGCGAACACGCCACCGCCGAAGCGCTGGATGTGGTGGGGTTTCAGTTTGAGAATGGTCAGCGTATTTCGCTGATCAACCACTGGGATGATGAAGGTGCAACGGGGGAGTTTTTACGCGCCGCACGAGACGGTGCCTGCGAAACCTTCGGCAACGTATTAGGGCCTGACTACAACGCCGCGCATGCCGATCACTTTCACATGGGCATGCGCGGATTTAGACTGTGTCGCTAAGAGATCAACCATTACTTATTCGAGGTTGATGTCATCTTCATCCGTGGCTGCACCGGTAGCGGCGCCAATACCACCGCCAATGACAGCCCCTTGCGTCATGCTACCGCCTGTAGCTGCCGCCGCACCAGCCCCCACGGCCGCGCCTACGCCAGCACCACTAGCAGCCCGCTCGCCGGTAGAGGTACCGCAGCCTGCCAAGCCGATAGTCAACGCTACCACTGCGCCTAGGGTTACTATGCGTGTCGTTTTAAATACCTGAGTATGCATACTCATCTCCTTATGGGTTGCTGCTTTTACACCTTAGAGAGGATTCGCCGTCTTTGCCATATTAATTATCACTGTTCGATAACTATGCAAAGTTTATGCATAATTAGCCAACGCTAGACACGCTGGGCCACGGCGCCATAGGTGCGTTGTTCCAGCCAGCGCCCACCCGCAAAAATGACCAACCCGCAGAACGCTAATCCAGCACCGACTAAGCCGGTGCTTGACCAGCTAAAACCAGCGCTGATCGCCAACCCCGCCAGCCACGCACCTAAAGCATTAGCGCCATTAAAGGCCGCATGATTGAGTGAGGCCGCCATGGTTTGGGCATCTTCAGCCACATCCATTAAGCGGGTTTGCAACGAAGGTGCCAGCGCCATGCTGGTACCCACCAGGCCAACAAACAGTAGTCCCGTCCAAACATTATTCGCCGCGAAGTAAAACAACCCCTGAACCACCCCACACCACAGCAGAATGATCGGGATCGCACGCATCAGGTTTTTATCTGCCATACGCCCGCCGATTAAATTACCGGCAATGGAACCCAAGCCAAAAATGACCAGCACCAACGGCCCCAGCGATTCGCTCATGCCCGCCTGCTGGGTTAACGTCGGCATCACATAACTAAAGATGGCAAACATACCGCCGCAGCCAATGCAGGCGAGGGCTAACGCGACTAATACACGCTGTTTTAATAATGCGGAGAGTTCACGCAGAGGGCTCGCAAACGAATCAACTGGCTGAATCGGCACATAAAACCTGATTAACAGGGCGGTGAGCAGCGCAATGCCCCCGACCCCCACAAACGCAATTTGCCAGCCAAATAGATTTCCTGTCCAGGTGCCCAACGGCGCCCCAATCAAAATCGCCACCGTTAAGCCCATCATCACCCGCGAGATAGCCCGCGCCCGCTGGTCGACCGGCACCGCCCCCGCCGCCACCAGCGCTGCAATGCCAAAATAAGCCCCATGCGGTAAGCCAGCCAGAAAACGCAGGCCTACAAATGACCAAAAGCCTGGCGCCATGGCACTGGCGATATTGCCTACTGCAAATACCAGCATCAGTACAATCAACAGAAGCCGCCGGGGCGCCCGTGCAGCCAGCGCCGAAATCAGCGGCGCGCCGACCACCACACCCAGTGCGTAGCTACTGATTGCATAGCCCACCTGGGGCACGGTCACGGCTAAATCGCCCGCCACGCGGTTCATCAAGCCCATAATGACGAACTCGCTGGTGCCGATTCCAAAGCCACCCAGCGCCAACACAAATTCGGCCAAGCGCGGGTTACGCGCCAGCCCTTGAGACGACGATGCTGTCGTATCCTGCATGCTTATCTCCTTGGGATATCGCACTGGTGGCATCTCGGTTAGCGTTAAATGATCGCAGGATTAGACGAAAGTAGAAACACACGGCGCTCAAAAAGTTAGCGGGCAAAGAAGATAAGCGCCGCGGTTTCCCACTTCTACGCTCGCTTTGCTAGTGTGAGGCTTTTACTAAACGCGTGAGGCAATGATGACGCCCGAAACCATTGAACAAGCCATGCAAGCATTAGCTCAGGCCGACCCAGATATTGCCCGCGCCTACCCATTGGTCGGGCCTCCTGGCCCACGCCAGCGCGACCAAGGCTTTGCAACGTTTTTCAGTACGATCGTCAGCCAACAGCTATCCACCGAAGCAGCCCGCGCCATCATGGGCCGCGTCAATACACTGCTGCCCGAGCTGCACGCCAAAGCGGTCATGGAAGTAGAAAGCCAAGCACTGCGCGATGCCGGGCTCTCCTGGCGCAAGATCGAGTACGCCAAAGGCCTCGCGGAAGCGGAACTGGCGGGCACCTTTAGCGCCGATGGGCTTGAGCATCTGAGCGATGAGGAAGTGATTACTGCGATCACTCAGCTGCGTGGCTTTGGCCGCTGGAGCGCCGAGATCTACCTGATGTTCTCGCTCAAACGCCCGGATGTCTTTCCCGCCGACGACCTGGCCCTGCGGGTAGCGCTAGGCCGCCTTAAAGGCATGGACGACAAACCCACGCCCAAACAGGCACGCCAGCTCGTCGAACACTGGGCACCCTGGCGTAGCGTGGGTTCGCTGTTTCTGTGGCACTACTATCGCGGCGAGCCGCTTTAAACAGTAGGCTCAGCCTGAAAACTGGCTGCGCTCGACCATACGGCGTTAAAAATCGTCTCAAAGTACTCATTTACACAACGTAAACTCCGTCTTTTCACCGATTTTTGCCTTGTCTGGCCTTCGCTCGCCGACTTTTCAGACAGAGCCTAAGCATCCAGGCCGCCAAATTTGCCGTTCTGGTAATCGTCGACCGCCTGAACGATCTCTTCGCGGGTATTCATCACAAACGGCCCGTGGGAGTAGACCGGCTCATCAATCACTTCGCCATGGCCAAACAGCAGACGCGCATCGCTGCTGGCTTCGATAACAACGCTATCGCCATCGCGGTCTACTTCGATCAGATGGTGAGGCTGAACCGGCTCACCGCCCACTTCGACATCACCATTCACAACGTAAAGAAACACCTGCCGCCCAGGGGCAACGGGCAGCTGTTCATGGGCGCCGGCAGGCAATTTCAGCGTCGACATAAACACGCCGGTGAGCGTCTCGATAGGGCCAGCGTGCCCCTGCCACTCACCTGCAATCAGGTTCAGCTCACCGCCGCCGGGCAGCGCAATGGCAGGTATGTCCGCCTGTTGCAGCCCCACATAGCGCGGCTCCCTCATTTTCAAGCGGGATGGCAGGTTAACCCATAGCTGCAGAATTTCCAGCGGGCCACCCTCACGTAAAAACTCAGGCGGCGAAATTTCCGCATGCACGATGCCGCTACCCGCGGTCATCCACTGCACACCGCCCGCGTTGATCACGCTTTGATGCTTAGCGCTATCCGCATGGGCCAGTGAGCCCTCTAAAATAAAAGTGACTGTTTCAAACCCACGATGCGGATGCGGGCCGAACGGCAGCCCACGGTTATTGGCCGGATAGGTCTGCGGGCCATGATGGTTAAGAAACAGAAACGGATCGAGCTGTTCAAGCTGTGGCCCCGGTAGCGGCCGCCGAGTAATCAGATCACCAATATCGTCACGCTGGGCCGAATGTTGGGCGATAACGCGACGCGCTGACTGAGTAGTGTCTAATGGCATAAGTGACTCCTTATCAATACGCCCAGCGTAAAACCTCAACGCGCCGATGAGGAGCGAATAATTTGCCCCGTTTCATTGAAGGAAATTGTTATTAAACGTCTCAGCGTTTTCCTCAAAACTCGGTCACTACTGTTACGCCCGCCCCTTCGAACTTATCCATGTTCATCAGCGCATCAATCGACTGCTCAAGGGTGATCCGTTTGCCGATCAGCTTTTCAGGCGCCAGCTTTCCTGACTGTATCATCGCCAGCATGGCGTCATAGCGATGCGCCTGCATGCCATGACTGCCCAGTATTTCAAGCTCGTGGGCAATGACTTTACTCATGGGAATGGCCGGTGTGCTGTTCTCAGCCAACATCAGCCCGACCTGCACATGCTTGCCACGTTTACGCAAATTGCTGATGGAGTTAAAGCAGGTCGTTGGATGCCCCAGCGCATCCAGCGATACGTGAGCGCCTCCCCGGGTTATCTCCGCAACCGCTTCCACCATATTGGCTACCTTGGCGGCATTCACCGTGGCAGTGGCGCCCAATTGACGGGCCAGATTAAGCGCCTCTTCCGAAATATCGACGGCGACAACGTTAGCGCCAATCGCATTGGCAATCATCACCGCCGATAGACCTACACCACCACAGCCGTGGACGGCCACCCACTGGCCTGCCGCTGTTTTGCCCTGATCCACCACTGCCCGAAACGAAGTGACGAAACGGCAACCCAAGCTAGCCGCCGTTGCAAAATCCAGTGTTTCTGGCAGCGCGACCAAATTCACATCAGCGTAGTGAATACTCACATACTCGGCAAATGAGCCCCAATGGGTAAAACCGGGCTGAAACTGGCTATCGCACACCTGATGATTGCCGGAGTGGCACTCAGGGCAAGTACCACACCCACCCACGAATGGAACCGTGACACGGTCACCAATGCGCCACTTTTTTACGTCTTTGCCCACGACTTCAATCACACCGGAAAGCTCATGCCCCGGCACATGGGGAAGCTGGATATCGGTGTCATGCCCCACCCAACCATGCCAATCGCTGCGGCAAACGCCGGTCGCCATGACGTTCACCACAACGCCGTGCGGCTCAGGGGTAGGATCAGGCAGTTCCTGGATCTGTGGTGGGGCGGAAAATTGCTCAAAAACAACGGCTTTCATTCAGGTCTCCTACACTTATCGCTTTTGTACTTTATAACGGCTCCTGTGGATAAGAAGCGAATTTATTGGCTATTAATGCTTAACCGCCCCACTACCTGAAACGAATCACCCGTTGGACGCACCACGATCATCTCACCCGAGCTAACGCCGCCGCCAATCAGCGCAGTGATATTCACCTGATGGGTGACCAGCAGCAAATTACCCGGCCCCCGCCATGCGGCAATCTGCTCTTGGGCGGTTTGAGTAATTGACGCCTGATCGCCGCGCCCGCGAAAGAACGAATCCAACCAAGGGGTAGATGTTATAGGTCCCAGCGCCATCAACTCAGCGGTATCCAGCGCCCGGCACCAGCTTGATGAGTACACCGCCGCAATGGGAATATCCCGCTCACGAAACGCGCGGCCAGCAGCTTCAGCCTGAGCACGCCCAGCCGCAGAAAGATTGCGCTGAGTTTCGCAACGGCCACGCTCAAATCCCGGCGGGTCGCCAATGCCAGGGGCCAGGGAATGGCGCATTAGAATCACCAAGCCACCCTCTTCGAGTGCTTGCCAGGTGGCGTCGTTTGCCTGGGCGCTGAGTGGTAATGTACACAGCACAGAGAGCAGTAGCGTTAAGGTGAGGTGGCGTAGGGTGGGCATAGAAGGGTTCTCTATCGGTGGCGTGTCACTAGCAGCGCTGTAGACTTTATAAGCTGCCTACAGTATTCAGTTGCTATCAAGCCTTCCCCACTCAGGATACAACGTCTCTCGAATTGAGCGAGGCTCATTACTGCATTCTGCCGCAGTGTAAAATGCCCATGCCAACGCAATAGCATGGTCTCCCACTCAACTGTCACAACCAGTAATGGCCAATGTTATAGGCAGCCTCACTCAATATTCTGAATCTGCTCCCGCATCTGCTCAATCAGCACCTTTAACTCCACCGCGCAGCGGGTCGTCTCTGCCACCACGGATTTTGATGAGAGCGTATTAGCTTCCCGGTTGAGCTCCTGCATCAGGAAATCCAGGCGGCGGCCTTTGGGGCCTTTTTGGGCGAGCTGGTGGCTCACTTCTTCGATATGCGCCGTTAAGCGGTCTAGCTCTTCATCCACATCGGCTTTTTGGGCCACCAGCACCAGCTCGGCTTCCAGGCGTTGGGGGTCGAGTTCGGTTTTGGCGACTTCCAGGCGTTCCAACAGCTGGGCGCGTTGGCGCTCCAGAATCTGCGGTAACAGGCTGCGCACTGTGGCTACCTGCTCACTTGCCGCCGCCAGGCGGGTGGTAATCATTTCGGCCAGCTTGTCGCCTTCACGGGCGCGGGCGTCAATTAGCTCATCCAGCGCTTGGTCAAATAGCGCTTTGGCGGCGGCTTTGATGGAGTCTTGATCCAGGTGCTGGGTTTCCATTACGCCGGGCTGATTGAGAAGCGCGAGCGTGGTGGGCGGCACGGCGCTGGGCACCTGCTGCTGAATGGCGGCTAGGGCGTCGGCAATCTCTTTTAACCGCTGGACGTTCACCGCCGGCGCTTGAGCAGTTTCAGAACTCTCGAACCGCACGCTGCACTCCACTTTGCCACGGGCCAGGCGAGTACGCAGTGCTTCGCGCAGCACCGATTCTAAATCCCGTAGGCTTTCATGTAGGCGAAAATGTGGCTCTAAGTAGCGCTGATTCACCGAGCGAATTTCGACCTGCAAGGTGCCAAAGGGGGCGGCCTGCTCGGTGCGGGCGAAGGCGGTCATGCTGTGCGTCATGGAAAAACCTGTAGAGAGATTAGCGTGTCAGAAGTGTAGAGCATTCGCTAACACTCTTGTTTGAATTGACGCGTCTATTTATTCGATACGTTGAATACTGAGCCAAAGTACGGAAATCAAACACCCATGATGTCTGGCTGCACCTCAATAAGCAGACTGGCATCCGGCGATGGCGTATCCATCACCTCGAAGACGCGGTCGATCATCTCGCCCACGTTTTGTCGTGCCATGATCAGGTGAGGGTGAAACGCAGCGGCCAGCGGGTCCCAGTCAAAGCAGCCAACAATCACATCGTCAAGCTGATAGCCGCCCCGCTGTAGCCAGCGCACGATTCCCTCAAGCGAAATCGTTGAGTTGACGAACATCGCGCTGGGAAGCGTAGCGCGGTGGCGTATATACGCCTCTAGCGCGACCTGGGCCTTATCGGCGGCATAGTCGCAGGGAATGATGTCTGCCTCCGAGGTGGAAAGCCCGCGTTCAGCGCGAGCCTGGGTGAATCCAGCAATCCGCTCGCGGGTATTGTGATCCTCCGCACGGCCACCAATAAACAGGATGGCGTTGTCACTTGGCGCTTGGCTGGCTAGCTGATCGAGAATGGCGTGGGTCAGCTTTTGCGCGCCCTCTCGGTTATTGGAAATAATCGAGGGGGCCTTACCGCCGGGCAAATCCAGGTTAATACTCGCCACTCCGCTCTCATCGCACATCGCTGAAATCGTGTCGGGATCAGTGGCCCCGGTACTGACTAAACATTCGACCCGGTAGGCGAGCATCATGCGCGCCGCCTCGCGCTCTTGGGTCGGGTCTCGGTTGGTACAAGCGACAATCGCAAACAGCCCACGGCGCCTCGCCTGGGCTTCGAAATGTTGGGCAATCGAGCTGAAATAGCGATTGTCGTAGAGCGGCAGAATCATGCCAATAATCCCCGAACGCTCCCGGCGCAGCGCACGGGCCTGCATGTTGGCTGAATAGCCTTCCGCTTGGGCGAGGGAAAGAATTTTGCTAGCCAGTTTTTTGCTGATGCGACGGCGCTGCCAAGTGCCGTTGAGCACGGCACTGACGGTACTAGGCGACGTTTCTGCCAACCTCGCTAAGTCGTAAATAGTCAGCCGCTTGGCTGAAGAGTCGCTAACCACGGGGCAGCTCCTTGCGATTAGATAAAAGTAGCATTGACGTGATGAAGGAATAGATCAATCCTACATATTGCACAACCGATTGTGCACGCTCGGTTAAATGACAATAACGATAGCGATGACGCATCGCTTAGGTACCACTCAACGTATCCAGCACTGTGTAAAGTTTCTGTGCATTAAATTCCTATGCATTGTGAGGCTCCAAAGCGTCTGCGTCATTTCATTTGACCATGGCGCAACGTACAGCAGCACTATTAAAGCGCTTCAATGCACGCTATTCCACTGACTGGGTTAGCCAACAGCAAGCAGGAAATCACAATGAAATACAAAGCACTTCTTACCGCGGCTACGCTAACAGGCATTATCGGCAGCACCAGCGCAATGGCTCAGGAGTCTCCTACTATCGCCGTGGTCGCGAAGGTGGGTGGCATCCCCTGGTTCAATGCCATGGAGATGGGCATTGAGCAGATGGGTGAAGAGCTGGGTGTCGAGGCCTATATGGTGGGCCCCACCAGCGCAGACCCGGCCCTGCAGGTACGCGCGATTGAAGATCTGATCAGCCGCGGTGTTGATGTCATCGGCGTGGTGCCCAACGACCGTGAAGTACTGGAGCCGGTGCTTGAGCGCGCGCGTGAGCAGGGCATTATTGTGCTGACGCACGAAAGCCCTGAGTCAGTGAATATCGATTACGACTTTGAAATGATTTCAGCGCAGCAGCTCGGCGAAGAGCACGCCAAACTGCTGGCTGAGACTACTGGATGCGAGGGCTCCTATGCTGTTTATGTGGGCGGACTGAGCGTGCCCGCACACAATGCCTGGGCAGATGCTGCCGTGAACTGGCTGGATGAAAACTGCGCAGGCTTGAGCCAAGCGGCTGAACGTTTCGGTGTGGCTGAGAGCGTCGACGATAGCCGTAATACCACACTTGACCTGCTGCGCGCTCATGAAGACCTGGCGGGCATTATGTCATTTGGCAGCCAAGGCACCATCGGTGCCGCTCGTGCGGTTAAAGAGCGTGGCTTAGAGGGCGATGTCGCCGTCATGGGGCTTTTCTCACCGGGTCAGGGGCGTCGTTTGGTACATGAAGGGGTTATCACAGGTGGTTTCCAATGGAGCCCACTGGAAGCAGGTAAAGCGTTCGTCGCCCTCGGGGAGATGCTCTATAGCGGCGAAGAGATTACCGATGGGGCTGAGTTGCCAGTGCTGGGCGACATCACTCTAGACGGCCACACAATCTATGCCTCGCAGCCACTGGAGCTCAATAAAGATACCGTGGATGAGTTGGCAGAGCTCGGCCTTTAAGATCGCGCTTATTCGTTTGGTGTAAATGCTGCCGCGCTCAATGAGCGCGGCAGTTATGTTAAGTGAGTCGTCATGTCTAGAGAGGAGCCGCCGATGAGCGAGATCGCGATTCGAGCGCGTCATGTTAGCAAGGTATTCGGACAAAGCCGGGTGCTGGATGATGTCGAATTCGAACTTCGCCGCGGAGAAGTCATGTGCCTGGCGGGCGAAAACGGCTGCGGTAAAAGTACCCTCATTAAAATTATCAATGGCGTTTACAAGCCCGAGCCAGGTATTGAGTTTACGTTTGGTAATGAAACCCTCTCCACCATTAGCCCGCTAGAGGCGCGCAGCCGAGGCATCCATGTCATATGGCAGGATTTGGCGCTCTTTCCGCACCTCACTGTTGCGGAAAATATCGTCTTTGATGACTACGTTGCAAAGCCATGGCGGCCGATTTCGTATAAAAAAGCGCTGCAGCAATCGCGCGAGATTATTCAGCAATTTGGTTTGAAACTGGATCCCACGGCTCGCGTTGAAGACCTTTCAATTGCCCATCGTCAGTTGGTCGCGATTTGCCGGGTGTTGCGCGCAGGGGCCAGCATTATCTTTATGGATGAGCCCACCGCTTCACTCACCTTCAAAGAGGTGCAGTCGCTGCTGGCCATTACACGCTCGCTGGCAGAAAAGGGCATTTCTATTGTGCTGGTCAGCCACCGCTTGTCAGAAGTACTGGAGGTGTGCCAGCGGGTAACCGTGCTACGTAACGGCCAATTGGTGGGTACCTTTCCCACCGAAGGAATGACCCAAGCGCGACTCTCCACGCTGATGACAGGCCTTGAGCTTGAGCTCACCCCACGGGCTAAAACCCATCAGGGTGAACCGGTACTGGAGCTTAAGCACCTGAGTCGTGCAGGCGAGTTTGAAGATATCTCTTTTACCTTACATCGCGGGGAAATTCTTGGTTTAACCGGCTTGCTGGGCGCTGGGCGTACCGAAATTGCCCACACCATTTTTGGTATGACAAAGCCCACATCGGGCGAGATTCATAAGGATGGTCAGCCGCTCAAGCTACGCTCTAACCGTGATGCGGTGCGCCATAAGATCGCCTACCTCTCGGAAGACCGGCTCCATCTTGGCCTGGTGCAAAATCAGTCGATCAATATGAATACCGCCGTGACGGTGCTACCGACGCTTGAGAAACCGCGTTTTTTCCTCTCTCCCCTGCGCATTAAGGCGCTTACCGCCCGCTGGATAGAGCGGCTTAAAACCAAGGTAAGTGATGCCGAACTGCCGGTCTCATCGCTCTCTGGTGGCAACCAACAGCGCATTGCGCTTGCCAAGTGGCTGGCGACCGAACCTGACGTTCTCATTCTCGACTGCCCAACGATTGGCGTCGATGTGGGGGCTAAAGCGGGTATTTTCGACATCATCCGCGGTCTTGCCGACCAGGGCGTAGCGATTATTTTGATCTCCGACGAAGCGGGGGAAATCTGGATGAATACTGACCGCGCGCTGGTTCTGCGCGAAGGGCGCATCGTTACCGAGGTGGTCCCCTCTGAAACAACGGAAGAAGCGCTGGAGGCGATCATCAATGCGTAATCTTTTATCGCGCACACGACTCGGCACCGAAGGGGTGCTGCTGAGCATTATTCTGGCGCTCTCGGTAGTGCTGGCGCTGACCACCGACAGTTTCTTAAGCCTTCAGAACCTGTTTGACCTGCTTAACAATCAGTCGGTCAATATCATATTTGCCGTCGGGCTGGTGGTCGTACTCATCGCGGGGGGCATTGATATCTCCTTCGCGGTGGTGGCGTCGGTGGTGCAGTATGTCGTAATGACACTGCTCATCGAAACGATGGGCGGCGGCAGCTGGCCGCTGGGCATCATCCTCTCAATGCTCGTGGGCACCCTGCTGGGGCTGTTTAATGCGCTGCTGATTCACCGTTTTCGTATTGTCTCGATTATCGTCACCATCGGCACCTTTAACCTGTTTTTCGGGCTCTTGATGTACTTCACGGGCGGGGTATCGATCTACGATATTCCCGACTGGCTCTACTACTCAATTCCTCTGCTAGACCTACCCGCCGAGCGCGGTTCGGCCACGCTCTACTTTCCCGTCGCCGTCATGGCGGTCATGGTCATGCTCACCTGGTTCATTCTGGCTCGCACAGGCTTCGGACGTGCGGTTTATGGCTTTGGCTCGAGCTCCGAGGCCGCGCGCCGTTCAGGCGTGAATGTGTGGAAAATTCACGCCTTCGCTTACGGCTGGCTAGGGCTATGTGCAGGCGTGGCAGGTCTTATGCAGGCGCATACCGTGCAAGAGGTAGTGCCTAACGCCTTGATCGGCCAGGAACTGCCCATTTTGGCTGCGGTAGTGCTGGGCGGCGCAACGCTGGGCGGCGGGCGAGGCTCGGTGCTGGGTGCGGTGCTGGGCGTGCTGCTACTCGCCGTGGTGCAAAACGGCCTTAACCTGCTGGGCGTCACGCCCTACGCTTTCCGCATGATTGTTGGGTTGATTATTTTAATCGCGATCACGACCAGTAATTTGGGCAACCTGTTGCCCCGTTCAACCAGGGCGCAAAACGTATGAACAAGCCGCTAAACATGCCATCCAGTGCTGGCGTACGCCTGAGTGGTGATAGCATCGAAGTGATGGCCATGACGGCCCTTTTGATCATCAGCATCGCGTTTTTCTCACTGCTGGCCCCGGGATTCCTCTCCGCGACAAATTTCAGCTCAATGTCGATGCAGTTGCCAGAGCTTGGACTTCTGTCACTGGCAATGCTGGTACCGATTATTTCCGGCGGACTCAACCTCTCGGTTACCTTTACCGCTAATATTGCTGGGCTCACCACCGCCTGGCTGGTACAGGGGTTACTGGCAGGCATGGGGATTCTCAGCGTGCCGATGGCGATTATGGCTGGACTTGTGGTGGGTGCTGCCGCTGGCTTTCTCATTGGCTTCATCGTTGCCTATGTGGGCGCCCATCCCATTCTGGTGTCGCTAGGTGCAATGATTTTTCTCCAGGGTATGGGCGAGTTTTTAACCCGCGGTGGCGGCATTTCAGGTATGCCTGAGGTATTTCAAACTATCGGTAGCGGAAGCTTTCTAGGCGTGCCAATTCCCATGCTGATCTTTCTCGCCGCCGCTGCTGGGCTGATGTACGTGATGCACTTTACCCGTACAGGGTTCTCGATCTATATGCTCGGCTCCAATCCCCGCGCGACTGAGTACTCGGGCATTAATGTTAAGCGCGTGCTGATTACCGTCTACACGATTTCCGGTCTGCTCGCCGGCCTCGCAGGTATGGTGATGCTCGCTCGCTTTAACTCCGTACGTGTCGGCCACGGCGAGAGTTACCTGCTGATTACCGTGCTGGCCTGTTTTCTGGCCGGGGCGAATCCCTTTGGCGGCTTTGGACGCGTACTCCCTTTGGTGCTGGGCTTGATGAGCCTGCAGGTAATCGCCTCAGGTATGAACCTGATGGGCGCCAGCCAGCATCTGGCCACCGCCGTGTGGGGTGCTTTTCTAATTATTGTAATGGCACTGCGTATGCCGTTTATTAAACAGTCTTGAGTAAGGTTTTCCATGAGTCATCAAGAACATGTTCTAGGCATTGATATCGGCACTGGCAGCGCTCGGGCGGGCATTTTCACGCTAGATGGCGTAATGCTGGCCGAAGCGAAAACCCCGATTGCGATGCATCGTCCTGCCGAGCATCACGTGGAGCAAAGCTCCACGGATATCTGGCGCGCGGTATGCAGCGCGACCCAGCGAGCCCGGCAGGCTGCCGGTGTAGCTCCCGAATCCATCACCAGCATGTCGGTAAGCGCCACCTGCTCGCTCGTTCTGTTAAATCAGCAAGATCAGCCGCTTAAGCTATCACCCGGTGATGAAGCATGGAATATCATTGTCTGGATGGATCACCGTGCCACCGCAGAAGCCGCTGAGTGCACAGCCACCGATGCGGCACCAATGGCCAACTTGGGTGGTGTCATGTCGCCCGAGATGCAGATGCCCAAACTGATGTGGCTAAAGCGTCACCGCCCAGAGCTTTATGCCCAGATTGGCTATGCGGGTGATCTTGGCGACTGGCTGGGCTTTAAATGCACGGGTTCCTTTGAGCGTTCGGTCTGCATGCTCGCCTGCAAGTGGACGTTTGATCCTCGGCCTGGGCATGGCTGGGATCACGATTTTCTAGGTCAAATCGGTATGCAGGATGTGCTCGAGCGCGCCCGCCTGCCCGACCAAGCCCTTCCGATAGGCGTAGCGCTTGGGCAGTTGACCGAAGAAGCCGCCGATGACTTGGGACTGACGACTCGGTGTACCTTTGCCGTGGGCATGATTGATGCCTATGCGGGTGCACTTGGCACGCTAGGCAGAAGTCTGGCTGATGCTCCCGAGAAACGCCTTGCGGTGATTGGCGGCACTTCTACCTGCCATATCGGGGCACAACCCCTTCGGCAAGAAGTACCCGGCGTTTGGGGCCCCTATCCAGGTGCGCTATGCGACGGTTTTGTTGCCAACGAAGGCGGGCAGAGTATTACCGGGGCGCTGCTGGATCACTTAGTGGCGATGTTCGCCGCGGGCAGCGAATTTGGCGACGATGTTCACGGCAAGCTCTCTGAGGTGCTGCTTGAACGACTGGAAAACGGCGACCCTGCACCGCATACCCACGTCTGCCCCGATTTCATCGGTAACCGCTCACCGCTAGCAGACCCGGAAATTCGCGGCGTGATCACCGGGCTCACGCTAGATACGCCACGAGAGAGCTTTATTAAGGTCTACTGGGCGGCCGCCACCGCGCTGGTGTACGGCACACGTGCGATTATCGAGCGACTTAACGCACATGGTTACGCCATTGATACGCTGCACTTAAGCGGTGGTCATGGCCGCTCGGCGCTGCTACGCAAGCTCTATGCCGACGGTACCGGATGCCGCGTTATCCTATCCGATGCACCTGAACCCGTACTGCTTGGGGCAGCCGTAGCGGCCTTGGCTGCCAAGGCCAATGGTGAGGTACTCAGCGTTGCCAATGGCCTCGCCCCAGGCGAGCAAATATTAGAACCCGAATTAGCAATGCAAACACTGCACACGACGCGCTATGCCGCTTTCAAAAAGCTTTACGAAGGGCGTCTCGACTAACGTCACCAATAGACTTCATTGCGCGAGCTGGACGTTAGCCCATCAGCGCACTCCCAGACGTGTACAATGGAGGGCTTTTACTAGTTACGCGTTTATTGAGAGGTACTATTTGTGAGCAGCGCTAAGCGTCCTGATGTTGTGCGTCCCAGCGGTCGCGAAGCCGACCAGCTCCGTGATATTCGCCTGACCCGCGATTACACCCGTCATGCGGAAGGCTCTGTGCTGGTGGAGTTTGGCGATACCAAAGTGCTGTGTAATGCCAGCGTAGAAGCCGGTGTGCCGCGCTGGCTGCGCGGCAAAAATCAGGGCTGGGTCACCGCTGAGTACGGCATGCTACCCCGCGCGACCCACACCCGTAGTGGCCGTGAAGCGACCCGCGGCAAGCAAGGCGGCCGCACGCTGGAAATTCAGCGTTTGATTGGCCGCAGCCTGCGTGCCGCGGTCAATTTAAAGAAGCTGGGTGAGTTCACCATTACCGTGGATTGCGATGTGATCCAGGCCGATGGCGGTACCCGCACCGCAGCGATTACCGGTGGCTGCGTGGCGCTGATCGATGCGATCCGTTATCTACAGCGCGAGAAAAAGATCAAAGCCGACCCTTTCAAGCAGTTGGTCAGTGCTATTTCCGTGGGTATTTATAAAGGCGTGCCGGTGCTGGATCTGGATTACCCGGAAGACAGCAAAGCCGATACCGATCTAAACGTGGTGATGACCGAAACCGGCGAGTTAATCGAAGTGCAGGGCACCGCCGAAGCAGGTGCATTCAACCGCGCCGAGCTAAACGGCATGCTTGATTTGGCCGAGAAGGCAGGCGATGCGCTGCGCGACCATCAGCGCGAAGCGCTGGGTATTCGTGGCTAAAAATTAACGCCCGCCACAATGCAACAAGCCGACCCAAGGGTCGGCTTGTTGCTTATTACCACTTATTACCTACTGACTGCGACGCGGGAAAAGTTCGTTGCCTAGCGCTTAGAGCGCTAGGTCGTACTCAATGATCAGCGGTGCGAACTCGGAGAAGGTCGCATCGTAATCAATCCACGCGTCGACCACGTGGCGACGGAAGTTGGGGCCGACTAATTGATAGTCGATCCGCCAGCCTTCCTGGCGTTCACGGGGCACGTCTTGGTCAAGCTTCGGCCACCAGGTGTACTCGCCTGCATCGCGGTTAATTTCGCGGAAGGTGTCGATAAACCCAGTGGGGCCAAGCACCTGATCCATCCAGGCGCGCTCTTCCGGGCGGAAGCCTGAGGTCAGTTGATTGTCCGACCAGTTAGCCAAGTCGACGGTTTTGTGGGCAACATGCCAAGTGCCGCAGAGGATGTATTCGCGACGTTTGCGAGACATCTTCGTCAGGTACTCCTGGTACTGCTCCATAAACGCCTGTTTGGCTTTTTGGTCACTTCCATCAGGCATCAGGAAAGAGACAATACTGAAGCGTTCATAATCCGCCTGCAGAAAACGTCCTTCATGATCACACTGAGGAAACCCTAGGCCATACATAATCGCCTTGGGGATTTTGCGGCAATAGAGTGCCACACCGGAGAAACCATCCTCTTCGGCATCCAGGAAGTAGCCTTCATAGCCTTCCGGATACAGAATGTGGTCACCCAGTTCAAAACTTTTTGCCTTGATGTTCTGCACGCAGACTACGTCGACATCCTGCTGAGCCAGCCAGTCCAGGAAGCCACGATCGACGGCATCACGAATACCATTGACATTGATGCTGGCAATTTTCATAAATCGTCCCTTTTGCGTCGCTGCTGTATGATACCCGACGTTTAGACGTTTGGGTAAAGGCAGCGACTAAAACTTGCCATTTACCCTACTTTTATTGTTGCTTTCGTGCCGATTTAAACCTACCGCCTAGTGAGGAACGCCGTGGCTACCACTCT
This sequence comes from Vreelandella arctica, assembly GCF_037070215.1. Taxonomy (NCBI): domain Bacteria; kingdom Pseudomonadati; phylum Pseudomonadota; class Gammaproteobacteria; order Oceanospirillales; family Halomonadaceae; genus Vreelandella; species Vreelandella arctica. The sequence goes on from NZ_JBANSN010000033.1 coordinate 27,506, forward strand.
ACAACCCTACCAGCGCGATTTCATTGCCTTTGCCATTGAGCAAGGCGTGCTTAAGTTTGGCGAGTTTACGCTTAAATCTGGCCGTGTCAGTCCTTACTTTTTTAACGCCGGGCTTTTTCAGACCGGGCGCGCGTTGGCCAAGCTGGGGCGTTTTTACGCTCAAGCAATTGTCGATAGCGGCATCAATGCCGATGTGCTGTTTGGCCCCGCTTACAAGGGCATTCCGCTGGCAGCGGTTACAGCGGCGGCACTGGCCGACCATCATGATATTGATATGCCCTACGCCTTCAACCGCAAAGAGGCTAAAACCCACGGTGAAGGTGGCAATATCGTGGGTGCCGAGCTTTCCGGCGATATTTTAATTATTGATGACGTGATTACCGCGGGCACCGCGATTCGCGAAGTGATGACGTTGATTGAGCAGAGCGATGCCCACGCCGCTGGAGTGATCATTGCGCTTGATCGTCAGGAACGCGGCCAGGGCGAACAGAGTGCGATTCAGGAAGTACAGGCTCAATACGGTATGCCGGTGGTCAGCATCGTTACTCTTGAGCAAGTGCTCACTTACTTGGAAGAGCATGCTGGAGGCGAAATGCTCGCCTACGCCGAAGCGATCAGGGCCTATCGTGACCGCTATGGGATTACGCGCTGATTAGACCGGTAGCGCGCCAGTGAAACCTTGCTGGCGCCACGCTTCGTAGCTCACAATAGCCACGGCGTTGGAGAGGTTCAGGCTACGGTTGTTGGGCTGCATAGGCAGGCGCAGTTTGTGCTCAGCGGTTAGCGCTTCGTGTACCTGGGCCGAAAGCCCAGCGGTTTCAGAACCAAATAGCAGCACATCGCCCGGGGCAAAGTCGGCATCGCTGTAGGTGCGCGTGCCTTTGGTGGTAATCGCCCAGATGCGCCGCCCCTGCATGGCCTGCTGAAAGGCGTTAAAATCCGCATGGCGAGTGACGTTGTCGAGATCACGGTAATCCAGCCCGGCGCGACGCAGCTTTTTCTCTTCCAGGTCGAAGCCAAGCGGCTCAATCAGGTGTAACCGGCAGCCATTGTTGGCAACCAAGCGCATGATATTGCCCGTATTGGGCGCCATGCGCGGTTCAAAAAGCGCTACTTCAAACATCTCCACCTGCCTGTTTATTATGCCTTCGCCAAGCGGCTGATTGTACTTGAAACCGTACTTGAAACCGACTAGCAACTCTCGTAGAGGATGACCGACGCCATGACGCCTGCCACGCCCAAGAGCATTCTAAGTCGCATTAAAGGGCTCAACCCGCGCCAGCAGGAAGCCGTGCGCTACATCGATGGCCCCTGTTTGGTGTTGGCGGGCGCAGGGTCCGGTAAAACCAGCGTTATCACCACTAAAATTGCCTATTTGGTGCAAGAGTGCGGGATGAGTGCGCGCAAAATCGCGGCGGTGACCTTCACCAATAAAGCCGCCCGGGAGATGAAAGAGCGCGTCGGCCAGATGTTGCACGGCAAAGAGGGCCATGGGCTCACGGTCTCCACCTTTCACACCCTGGGGCTGAATATTATCCGCGGCGAGCTTAAAACCCTCGGCTACAAGCCCGGTTTTTCGTTGTTTGACCCGGAAGATGCCAAGGCGCTGCTACGCGATTTGATGAACAAAGATGCCCAAGTGGACGCCGAGCAGATCAACGCCGTGCAGAGCAAAATTTCCACTTGGAAGAACGACTTGGTACTGCCCAGCGATGCCCTCTCGTTTGCTGCCGACGACGATGAGCACTTTGCCGCCCGGGTGTATGAAGCCTATGTACGCCACCTGAAAGCTTACAACGCGGTGGATTTTGACGACCTGATTCTGCTGCCGGTGGTACTACTGCAACGTGATCCTGAAGCGCTGGAGCGCTGGCGGCGCAAAATCCACTACATGTTGGTGGATGAGTATCAGGACACCAACGTCTCCCAGTACCTGCTGGTGAAACTGCTCATGGCCGAGCGCTCCACCTTTACCGTGGTGGGTGACGATGATCAGTCGATTTACGCCTGGCGCGGTGCACGGCCTGAAAACTTGATTACCCTGGGTGAGGATTTCCCGCGCCTGAAAGTCATCAAGCTGGAGCAGAACTACCGCTCTACCGCCACGATACTGCGCGCCGCCAATACGCTGATCGCCAATAACCCCCACGTTTATGAGAAGACGCTGTGGTCTGATATGGGCGACGGCGCGCCCATTCGGGTGATCGTGAATCGCCATGAAGAGGCGGAGTCTGAGCGGGTCGCCAGCGAAATGCTCACCCGGCGCATTAAAGAAAAAGCCGAGTGGCGGGACTTTGCGGTGCTTTATCGCGGTAATTTCCAGGCACGATTATTAGAGCTTAAGCTGCAGCACTACCAAATTCCTTACAAGCTCTCCGGTGGTACGTCGTTCTTCTCGCGTAATGAGATCAAAGACACCATGGCTTACCTGCGCCTGCTAATTAACCCCGCGGACGACAACGCCTTTTTGCGCATTGTGAACGTACCGCGCCGTGAAGTGGGCCCTGGTACGGTAGAGAAACTCGCCAACTATGCCACTGAGCGCTCGATATCGCTGTTTGCCGCCTGCCACGAGCTTGGGTTGGAGCAAGTACTGCCGACCCGAGCGACAGAGCGCTTAAGCCGCTTTACCCACTTTATTGATGGCGTGCGTAAGCGCATGGATCAAGGCGATGCCATTGCCGCGATTCGTGACATGCTGCGGGATATGGATTACGAAGCCTGGCTGTACCAAAACGCCAGCGCGCCCACCGTGGCCGAGCGCCGCATGGCCAACGTGTGGATTTTGATCGACCAGCTAGAGAAGTCGCTTAACCGGGACCCGGAAGAGAATACCGATTCCACCGATACCGAAACCGACGGCGTTCAAGCGGCTATTTCACGCTTGGTACTGCGCGATATTCTGGAGCAGCAGGCGGAAGAGGATGACTCGGATAGAGTGCAGCTACTTACCATGCACGCCTCCAAAGGGCTGGAGTTCCCGCATGTCTATTTGATGGGGCTAGAGGAAGACCTGCTGCCCCACCGCAACGCCATTGAAGTAGGCACCGTGGAGGAAGAGCGTCGTTTGGCCTATGTGGGTATTACCCGGGCGCGGCGTACGCTGACGTTGACGCTTGCCCGCCAGCGTAAAGCCTACGGTGAACTCATGGACTGCCAGCCGAGCCGCTTTTTAGAAGAGCTGCCCGCCGAGGACCTGGAGTGGGAAGGCCGAGCAGATAAAGAAGACCCAGAGAAAAAACAGGCCCGGGGTAAAGATGCCATTGCCGGGCTGCGCTCGCTGCTGGGGTGATTGATAAGATAGGCAGATAAAAGTAATCCACAGGGCGGTGACTAAAACGCCCTGTGGATAAAGTTACCAAGCTGAATAAAGCTGCTGTTTGTCGTTACTGCTTAACGTTACTGGGCTTCCGCCATTAAGTAATCGACAACGGCCATCACTTCTTCATCCGATAGGTTGGGATTGCCGCCTTTGGCTGGCATAGCGCCAATGCCGTTAATGGCGCTGGCGTAAAGCTCATCAGCCCCTTTCTCTAAACGCGCCGCCCAAGCTTCGGAGTCGCCTTTGGTGGGAGCACCCGCAACGCCATTATCGTGGCACGCCACACAGCCAGAGCTTGCGTAGAGGGCTTCACCGTCTAAATCGCTACCGCCACTGGCTTCTTCGGATGCGGCAGCGTCTTCTTCACTCGCCGCGTCGTCGTTAGCAGCCATCTCTTCTTCAGCCGCAGCATCACCTTCAGCAGCGGCGGTCTCTTCAGCCGCTCCCTCGTCTGTTGCTGCCTCTTCAGAAGCAGCGTCATCACCACCGCCTAATTCTGGTACTTCCATTACCGGTTCAACCATATAGGCAACCGCTGCTTCGACTTCTTCGTCGGAGAGGCTAGCGTTGCCGCCTTTCGCTGGCATGGCACCAATACCGTTAATCGCGTGATCTAACAGCGTGGCGAAACCTTGTTCGGTACGTTCAGCCCAAGCCTCTTCATCACCGCGGATGGGTGCACCCGCAGCGCCGGATTCGTGGCAGGCGCTACACACGTTGCCGTAAATACCTTCACCGTCGATATCACCGCCACTGCTGGCGCTATCGCCTGCAGGTGCGGCTGCGGTTCCACAGTCTTGACCTTGCAAACAGAGTTGACCCACCGGCGCTAAACGCTCGGCAATCGCATCACGTGCGGCATCATCTTGGGCATAAACACTGGATGTGCCCGCCATGAAGCCGAGGGCCACCAGCCCGCTCATGATCAGCTTAGCTTTCACTCTCACCACCTCTTGAGTATTGTCATCAAACGTTTGTTCTTAACCCCTGTGCGCGGCAGCGCCACAATCGACGATGCACCGACGAGACGCCAAGACGTGCGTATGGGGCTAGTATAACGGCAACGCAAAGCGCAAGAAAATGCTACTAAGCGCGCCTATGCCACCAACGACTGCTATTTAGGCCTTATTGAGGTGCTTCACTCCTTCCGCCACCCCCTTTCCACGCTAATAAACGCTGCTGTGCATAATGCACAAAACCAGCCTCTTGATAGAGCCGCTTGGCCGGCAGGTTGACGCCATCCACCACTAGCATCACCTCTTGCACACCCGCCTGCTGGGCAAGCTCAAGAGCGCTATTCAATAGCGCGCGGCCCAAGCCAATCCCACGCCATTCAGGCGCTAGCCCCATCAACATAAGCTCCCAACGGCCTAACGACGGGCGTGGCGCCAGCAGCAAAACACCAGCCACGGCATCTTGATAATTGACGGTGTACCAGTGCTGTGGCGCCTGGGGATCCTGTTGATGGAACCCGGTCAACAACTCTTGCACCGAGAGTACGTCGCGCAAGGGGCGACTATCCAGCGAATCGTGCCCCACGGCGGCCAACAGGGCCAGCTGTTGCGTTTGCGAAAACTCGCCAAATGGCTGCAGTGACAATGGCCTTGCTTCCTTCATTACTAAACGGCGGTGACTGCTACCGGTTAAATGCGCCAGGTTGGCCAAGCGCTGCATGCCATGCTCTAGCAACAGCGCTTCTGTTTCAGCGGCCTGGGGTGAAAGCGTCAGATGGCAGAGGCGAATAGGCTGATTATTTACCCACCTATAGGCGGCATGTAGCAGCGCGCGGGCATGTGCGCCTTCGGCCTTGGGTAACCACAGCTGGGCCATGTTCATCGGCAAGGGTTGCACCCAGATAGCGCCCCTTAGCTGTCCCGCGTCAAGGCTTATCCATAACCCGCCCCACTGTTCGTCTGGCTGATCGTACGTTGTCTTTACCGCCCCGCTCAGAGCGGTTTGCTGCTCAGGATCATGAGCGGCCGCCAACTGCAGCAGCGCCTCGCGACGTAGCGAGGGAGGACACTGCACGGTCTCAAGGGGCGTTACCTGCGAGGAGGTCATCTATGCGTTACCTCTCCATTGCTCGGTCAACACAGAGATAAATATTTATCCCTGCTTAAGTTTTCGTTAAGTAAACCCGCCCAGAGTGTCGGAAAACACGATGGAGATCACCCGATGGCTCGCCTACGTTCACTCCCCACTGCGCTGGCAACACTGGATTGGCACGAAGCCCTCAATTGGCAGGAAAAAGCGATGCTTCAGCAACTGATTCAGCAACGCTTCGCCCAGCAACACAGTGCTTATATCCAGCATTTTCTGCCCCGCCTGTTTGGGCTGTGGCAGGCGGGGCAACCGCAAGCGGCGGTAGGGCTGCGCCTTGCCAGCAGCGGGCCACTCTTTCTGGAGCGCTACCTGGATGGCAAGGCCGAACAGGTTATTAACCATGGGTTTCAGCAGTCACTTGCCCGTCGAGATATTGCCGAAATTGGCAATCTGGCCAGCCTGCGCCCTGGCTTACAGCGGCAGCTGTTTATCTACCTCGCTCATCAACTGGCGGCGGAAGGCATCGCTTGGCTGCTATTTACGGCCACGCCTGAAGTCGCCAACGGCCTGCGCCGCCTAGGGCTTGAACCACAACCGATTACCCCTGCCGACCCTAATCGACTAGGCGAAGAGTCGCATCTCTGGGGGCGCTATTACCAGCATCGCCCCTGGGTGATGGCCGGTGATCTTCGCAGCGCCATGCACACGCTCCAGGCTCAGTCAGCCTCCACAGAAACAGATAGTGAAGAGGTACTGCATGCTCGCCTTGCCTAATGCGCTAATGGCGCGGCTTGCCCACCATGCCCAGCAAACCCCACAGCGTACCGCACTTAGCGATGGTGAACAGACTTTGTCGTATGCAGATGTCATTCACCACGTCGCCCAACGACGCCAGCGCTTACGCGATGTTAACGCACGACGTGTTGCGCTAGCGCTGGATAACGGGCTGGAGTGGGCGCTATGGGATTTAGCCCTGATGGCCGAAGCGTGTGTGGCCGTGCCTATTCCCGGTTTTTTCAGCGAACAGCAGCGCCGCCACGTGGTTCAGCAAGCGGGCCTGGATAGCTGGATTGGGCATGGCGGGGAGCCCTCCGGTTTTCAAGCCACCCACGACGCAGCCATTGCCCAGCGCCGGGTTGATCATTTCCCTGCGTTACACGCAGGCACCACGCGCATCACCTTTACCTCGGGCACCAGCGGCACCCCCAAGGGCGTGTGTTTGGATAATGCGGCGCTGCTGACCGTTACCGAAAGCCTGGCGGAAGTTGTGGCACCGCTTGATATACGCTGCCACTTAGCCATGTTGCCCCTCTCCACGCTGCTCGAAAATATCGGTGGGCTTTATTTACCGCTATGGCTGGGTGCCTGCAGCATTTTACCGGGGATGGCCACGTTAGGTTGGCAGGGGGCTAGCGGTTTTAACGCTCAGCTCGCCCTTGATGCCATTGAGCGCTACCAACCCAACAGCATGATTTTGGTGCCTCAACTGCTTCAAGCGTTGGTCAGCGAGTCCACAACGGCGCCCGATAGCCTGCGCTTTGTGGCGGTGGGCGGCGCGCAGGTTGCCAACACACTGCTCTCTCAGGCCCGGCGTGGCGGATGGCCGGTCTATGAAGGCTATGGTTTATCCGAAGGCACCTCGGTGGTCTGTCTTAATCGCCCAGGAGAACCAAGCTGCGGCGTTGGTAGCCCACTGCGCCACGCCCAGATCCGCATTGATCGCGAAGGCCAGCTGCATATTCGCGGCGCCTTGATGCTGGGTTATATCGGCGAAGCGCCTTGCGGCGACTGGTACGCCACGGGGGATACCGGTCAATGGCAGGATGACACCATCGTGCTCAATGGCCGCCAGCGGGAAGTCTTTATTACCGCCTATGGCCGTAACGTCAACCCGCAATGGGTAGAGGGCGAGCTCTGCACACAGCCTGCCATTGCCCAAGCCATGGTGTATGGCGAGGCCCTGACCGCTAACCGCGCGCTGATCGTGCCCGCTACGCTCCATACCACCAATGCCCAAATAGACGCTGCCCTCAAAGCAGTCAATCGCACGCTACCCGATTACGCCCAGGTGCATGAGTGGCAGCGCGCCGCCCCCTTTACGCCCCACAACCAACAACTCACGGCCAACGGCCGCCTACGCCGCGACACCCTGCTAGCCGCCTATGGCCACTGGCTAAGGGCCGTCGTGACCGATACACCCAAAGGAGTAACACCATGACCGCTTACCAACAGCTGCAAGACGCTACCCAAGACGCTCGTCACTGGTTGCTGACCACCCCCATCGTGACCCGCGCTCTGGCGGGCAATGTTTCCCTAGAGGAGTATCTCGCCTTTTTAGGTCAGGCGTATCATCACGTTCGTTTCACCGTGCCACTAATGATGGCCTGCGGCGCACGTCTGCCCGACCGGCTCGACTGGTTACGCACGGCGCTGGTGGAGTACATCGAAGAGGAGCACGGTCATGAAAAATGGATTCTGGACGATATCCGCGCCGCGGGCGGGGATGCAGATGCCGCCGCTGCCGCCCTGCCAGACCCCGCCACTCGGTTAATGGTGGCCTGGATTCGTGACGCTGTAGAACACGGCAACCCGGTGGCGTTTTTCGGCATGGTGCAGGTGCTGGAAGGTACCAGTACCGCGCTTGCCACCCAGGCCGCCGAACGCTTACAGGATAGCCTTTCGCTTCCCAACAATGCCGTGCGCTATCTCACCTCCCACGGCAGCCTGGATATTGGTCACTTGGCCTTTTTTGAAGAGCAGATCAATCAGCTAGGTGCCGACGATCTGGCCGTGGTGATTGATAGCGCCAATATGTTCTACCGCCTGTACGGGGCGATGTTTAGAGGCATCGAAGCCCGCTGTCAGGGTGGTCGCGCGGTGGAGGAACTTAGTCATGCGCTTGCCTAGCCTGGCTTGGCCTAGAAAAAACAGGCTGCCCGGCGGATGGCCGGGCCAGCGAATTTTAATCACCGGCGCCAGCGGCGGTATTGGTATGGCCCTGGCCGAAGCGCTGGCGCAGCGGGGCGCGCACCTACTGGTAAGTGGTCGCCAACAAAACGCGCTGGCTTCGTTAGTCGACCGTTTTCCCAAGCACATCACCGCCGTTAGCGCTGATCTAACCAACGCGAGTGATCGCAGCCGCTTAGTCAGCGCTGCGCAAGAGGCAAGCTGCAATATGTTGATTAATGCCGCTGGCAGTAATCAGCAGGGATTTTTTGATACTGCCAGTGACAGCGATATCGAACAGCTGGTGGCGATTAATCTGACCGCCACCCTGCAACTGACCCGCGCGCTGCTTCCCCAGCTAATGGCTGGCCCCCGAGCGACGATTATCACCATTGGTTCGACGCTCGGGCGGCTGGGCTACCCAGGCCAAGTCACTTACTGCGCCACCAAATTCGCCCTGCGCGGTTTTAGCCAAGCGCTGCGCCGAGAGCTGGCCGATACCCGTGTGCGGGTGATGTATATCGCCCCACGGGCCACCCGCACCGCGATGAACTCGCCACAAACCGAGGCACTCAATGAGGCGCTGGGCAATACCATCGACTCTCCTGACGCCGTTGCCCTGGCCATTATCAATGCCGTGGAACAGCAGCGTGAGGAACTACAAATTGGCCTGCCAGAACGCTTCTTTACCCGCTTGAATATGCTATGGCCAGGCGCTGTTGACCGGGCCCTGTTACGCCAACTGCCCGTCATTCGCCGGTTCGTTGCCACCAAGGAGTCTTCCTCATGATTATGCTAGCTTTCAAAACGCTGCGTACCACGCTACTGGCTAGCGCCATTGGCTTGATAAGCCTTCAGGGGTTTGCCAGCGAGGTCGACAGCGCGACTGTCGCCGCATCGCTTACCGAACTACAGCAGCGTTGGGCGGAAATTAACTATACGCTGCCGCCGGGTGAACAGGCGGCAGCCTTCAGCCGCTTGGGCGACCAGGCTGAACAGCTCGTCAAACGCTACCCGGACGCCGCCGAACTGCATATCTGGGCCGGTATTATCCGCTCGACAGAAGCAAGTGCCAGTGGTGGGCTGGGCGCGTTGGGGCTGGTAAAACAGGCTAAAAAGGAGCTTGAAACCGCGCTGGAACTGAACCCGCTGGCGCTGGATGGTTCGGCCTATACCAGCCTGGGTGCGCTCTATTATCAGGTTCCCGGCTGGCCACTCGGCTTTGGCGATGAACAAAAAGCCGAATGGCATTTGCAAAGAGCCCTTGCGATTAACCCCGAAGGGATCGACAGTCTCTATTTCTGGGGCGACTATTTACATGAGCAGGGTCGTGATACAGAAGCGCGTCAGGCATTGGAAAATGCACTAGTAGCGCCACCCCGGGCGGGGCGTGAATTGGCGGATAATGGCCGCCGTGACGACATTCGCCAGTTAATGTCAGAACTCGAATAATAAGGATCCCTATGCGCATTTTGCTGGTTGAGGACGACCCCAGTTTAGCCTCGGGTATCCGTTTAGCGTTAAAACCCGAGCACTACACGGTGGATCACCTTAGCGACGGAGCTACCGCGCTGAATGCGCTAACAGAGGGAGAACCGTTTGACGCGGTGATACTGGATTTGGGCCTGCCGCGTATGGATGGAATGGCGGTGCTGAACGCTGTCAGGCGCCACGGTAGCCAAGTTCCTATTTTGGTCCTGACAGCCCGCGATGCAGTAGACGACCGCATCGCGGGGCTGGATGCAGGCGCCGATGACTATTTAACGAAACCTTTCGAAGTGGCGGAGCTGAAAGCCCGACTCCGCGCCTTGCTGCGCCGCAGCCAGGGCCAGATCAGCAGCATATTGAACTGTCGAGGCATCCGCCTGGATCCGCACACCTTGAACGTCAGTTATCAAGGCCAAGACGTCAGCCTATCGAGGCGTGAGTTGACGCTGCTGCAAGAGTTTATGAGCCACCCTGGCCGGGTGTTTACCCGCGATACCTTGACCCGCCTGGTCTACGGCTGGGACGAGGATGTTGAGAGTAACGCCATTGAGGTGCATATCCACCATTTACGCCGCAAGCTGTTTACCGACGTCATTCGCACGGTGCGCGGCATTGGCTATGTGATGGATAAGCCAAAGGATGACGTATGACGTCTATTCGCCAACGCACCCTAGGACTGGCGCTACTGGTATTTGGCCTAAGCATGCTGGTAATCGGCTTTGTCAGCTACCGTTATGCCGCCCATGAAATAGAAGAACTTTACGATGCCAGCCTGGCGCAGAATGCACGCTTGCTGGAAGGGTTGTTACAGGCACCACTGCCGGATGCTGACCGCAATGTGCTACTAAACAGTCTGGAAAGCGCCTTGCAGCGCGCCCGTCAGTCCGACAAGCGCTTTGCGGGCCACCGCTACGAAAGCAAACTGGCCTTTCAGCTGTGGGAAAATGAGCAACTGCTGCTGCGCTCCGCCACGGCCCCTGAAGCGCCCCTTGCCCAACAGCCCATCGGCTACTCAACGCTAACCGTGGGCGAGCACGATTGGCGGGTGTATGTACTGGATGTGCCGGACTCCGCAAGCCGTGTGGTGGTCAGCGAGCGCGAAGACGTGCGCGGCGAACTGATCAGGGCGGTGGCGCTTAGAACGCTGTTGCCCGACCTGATTGGCCTGCCACTACTTACCGCGCTGCTATGGTGGTCGATTGGCTGGGGGCTGGCGCCGCTATCGCGTATGGCGGAGCAGATACGCAATCGCGATCCGCATAATTTGCAGTCCTTAACGCTTAGCCCGCTGCCCCAGGAGTTAGACACCATCTCGGGGGCGCTGAACCGACTTTTGGAACGCCTTCGGCTCATGCGCGTGCGCGAGAAACGTTTTATTGCCGATGCCGCTCACGAGCTGCGCACCCCTTTGGCGGTACTTGATTTGCACGCCCAAAATGCCCTGGCTGCGGATAACCTCGAAGATCGCCAGGAAGCGCTCAACCACCTGCGCGGTGGGGTTGCCCGAGCCACGCGCCTGGTTACCCAGCTATTGACGTTGGCGCGCCTGGAGCCCGAGGAGGAGTCGCAGCCTGAATATCGCCCGGCCAACCTACTCAGTGAAGCGCGGGAGACCCTGGCCAAGCTTTCGCCGCTGGCCGCAGAACGCGAACAGCAGCTGCTGCTCAATGCCGATGAGCAGGCGGAGTGGTTAACCTTGGAAGAGCCGGGCGCGATTGAAACCCTGGTACAGAACCTGGTGGGTAATGCGATTCAGCATTCGCCTATTCAAAGTACGATCACTATCACGCTGGCGGCAACGCCACGAGGTTTTCAATTAATGGTGGATGATGAGGGCCCCGGCATACCGATCAATGAACGCAAAAAAGTGGTGGAGCGTTTTCAACGTGCAGGTCCCAGCGCAGGGTCTGGGTTAGGCCTTTCTATCGTCGAACGGCTAGTCAAACGACATGGCGGTACCCTTCAGCTTGAGGATGCGCCCAGCGGGGGGTTGCGCGTACGTATTGCTCTACAGCGCCCACAAGAGACGTAATATTTTCTTTGCTTCCTAAGCTGAGTTTTATGCATCTCTTAAGGTTGTGGTAAGAATTGCGTGCAACTGTGGTGTAACACGGTGAGCCAGATAGCCACGGCTCACTTTTACTCCACAAGAAGGCCCCCCGATGAACCAAGTAACCTTTTCACCTAAACCCTTAACCCAATTAAGCTCGGCTCCCCTACTGGCCATGCCAGCGGCGAAGCGTTTATCACCCACCAGCCCAGCGATGACCGTGCTTACCGATTTTTCTCAGGTAGTGCCTCAATCCGTTAAAGCCGATACGCCGATAGACGACGCTCACCTTAAGATGCGTCACGGCGGCGTGCGGTTGCTGTTCGTCATGGATCAGCAGGCACACTGTATTGGCGTTATTACTTCCAAAGAGGTGATTGGTACACGCCGTATTAATATTGCGATGCAACAGCGTAACCTCAGCCGCGAAGAAGTCACCGCTGAAATGATTATGACCCCGTGGCACAAGCTAAGCGCCATGCCTATTTCTCAGCTGGGGTCACTGACGATTGAAGACCTTGTGCTATCGATGGAAAGCTTTACCGACCAACATCTCTTGATCACTGAGTACAACGATAGCCAAGAACTCAGAATTCGCGGCATTATCTCCGCAAGCGATATACAGAGCGCGGTGGGTAAAGATATCAACCCGGTGCCAATGGCCAAAAGCTTTGCCGACATTTGCCATGTCATTACGGGCCACGACTTATAAGGATTGGCGTTTAACGACATTATTGACGCCCGCTAACGAAACGCCCCGCATTGAATAAACAATGCGGGGCGTTTTAGTTTGCTATATAGCGCTTAAAACAACGCGGCGTTAATCCATAAATGCGCCGCGATGCTGGCAACATAGCCTAACAAAATGGCTGGCACCCAGCGTAGGTGAACGGCAAAGGTATAAATACCGCGTGCCTGACCCATCAAAGCAACGCCCGCAGCAGAGCCCATCGAAAGCAAGCTGCCGCCCACGCCAGCGGTTAGCGTAATCAACAACCAGTTGCCCTCAGACATATCCGGGGCCATGGAAAGCACCGCGAACATGACCGGAATGTTATCCACAACGGCCGAAATAAGCCCCAGCACCACGTTAGCCCACACCGGGTTCCAACTACCGTAAAGCGTTTCGGAAAGCAGGCTGAGGTAACCCATAAAGCCTAGGCCACCCACGCACATCACCACCCCGTAGAAGAACAGCAGCGTGTCCCACTCGGAACGCGCAATACGGCTGAAAATATCAAACGGCACCACACTACCCAGCTGTTCCAGCTTCTTCCAATCGCCCCGGCGCGAGTAACGCTCCCGCTTGCGTTCAAGCGAGCGCGGCAGGCTGCGGCGCAGGTAATAACCGAAGAACTGCAGAAGGCCTAAACCAAACATCATGCCCATCGCAGGCGGTAAGTAGAGGATCGAATGGCACAGCACCGAGATTGCCACGGTGATCAAAAACAACACGATAATCCGCCGTGCGCCGCGCTTAAGCCACACGTTCTCTTTCAGCGAGGCAGGCTGACGATTGACGATGAAGAAATTCATGATCACCGCAGGCACCATGAAATTAATGATCGCCGGAACCAGCAGCGCAAAGAAGCCGGCAAACGGCACTTGGCCCGCCTGCCATACCATCAGCGTAGTGATATCGCCAAACGGGCTGAAGGCGCCGCCCGCATTGGAAGCGACCACCACGTTGACGCAGCAAAGGCCGATAAACTTCTTATCGCCTTCGGCTACTTTAAGAACTACAGCGCACATCAGCATGGCGGTAGTCATATTGTTGGCGATCGCCGAAATACCGAATGCCATGACCCCGGTAATCCAGAACAGGCTGCGATAGCTGAAACCTTTGCGCACCAGCCAGGAACGTAGCGCGTCAAACACGCGGCGCTCTTCCATAGCGTTGATATAAGTCATCGCCACCAGCAGGAACAGCAGCAGCTCAGCGTATTCAAGCAGCGTTTCACGGAAAGCGGCTTCTGCCTCTTCCGGCATCCCCGCTTGTACGTAAACCCAGGCGACCAGCGCCCAAATAAGGCCAGCCGCGACCAGTACCGGCTTGGACTTGCGCATATGCAGTAACTCTTCACTCATCACCAACGCATAGGCGAGCACGAAGATCACGACAGAAGAGATACCGGTTAGCGTAAGGGTAAGATCAAGAGGCCCAGCGGCGGCATAAGAGAGAGAAGGAAAGATAAAAAGCGAGCAGGCGAGCAACAACCAAGCGACCCGGCTAGCATAATGCCGAGTTGCGAGGACGTTTGGTGGTTTCATGGCGATATTATCCAATCAGGAGGGGGGAAAGACCGCCACGATAATAAGCACCCTAACGACATGCTGCAACGCAACGGTTGCGCATAAGATGCGGCGTATTGCCGCATCTTGTAAAGCGTTTTTATTAGTTTAACTAAGTGTCGGAAGCGAATAAAGTTTGATAAAAAAAGGGCTAATTTCGCTCAAAAATTGATCAGCCTGGCCGTAAAGTTTGATATTTTTTTAAGCCCACCAGGACATAGACGTGAAAATAGAAGATAATAAAGTTTGATAATTTTATTAACTATGCCCATAAATGGATCCGCATATCATGTTGCAACAGCTCTCAACACTACACTTCCTCGCCATCTCCAATAAGAAGATGGCCTAATCAAAGCTCAGTCTGTTCACCCTGTTGAACTTGATCTTCATAGGTCTGTAACTGCGGCATCATATCCTGAATTCGACGGTCGAGACTAGCTACCCAGGAAGCGTGGTAAACTTTTGCTGGAACAGGGTCACCGCCATAATATTTATTTGGATGTCGATTCAGTCTAAATGTAGCCGCATGCTGTTTAATTATAGCCTTATCCCACTTGACACCATTTTTGAAGCAACCTTCTAATATATCCGTCAAACTGGCATCACTGTCTCCACTAAAAGAAATTAACAAATTACTTAAAAAGTGTTTTTTAATTATTATTTCAGTGTCGACATCTACAATAGTAAAATAAATACCTTTATATTTCACCACTGCTATATGGCATCTGATAGGTTCATCATTTATTGTATCTAATTTTTTTTCATTGTTTGAAGAGTTATTTAAATTGTAACATTTCATAGTTTCTACTGTGTAAGAATATTTTTTCTTAAGGTCTTTAATAACTTCTTCAAAGATGAAAAACTTTTCTGTCGGCTTTATCTCAACAAGTTTACTCTTCTCATCCGGCTCGGGCTTTCCTTGAAAGTCATTAACGTTGGTATTATTTTCTAGCTCACGAGCATCACCGTGATCAAGGCTGTTGCCGGCACTCACTTTATCATTAATGACCTCAGCATCTTCAGCTGGCTTAGCCGATGGTTTCTTAGACGTCTTATCGGTACTTTTACTAATCGAAACACCAGGGTTTAAGCTAAAACTAAAAGTATTATCATTAATAGTATATGCTCTTTTTGTTTTTGAAGGTGGGATATTTAAAGCCATTTCCGGGTTATTATCCATACGCTCAGAAAACTGCCTTAAAAAATTGTCATGCAAACCCTTGCTACTCTTGTTTTTAAAATCCGGATGAAAAACTTTAATTTCTTTATCATGGAATTTTTTAGGATTCTGAACACCCACTGCTTCCCTTACAACAAAAACCTGCCCTAAGTTAGGAACATGTTCAATTTCCCCTAGAACTTTTAATTTCCAATTTTTCATATTTGGTGGTGAAAAATCAAACATCCATTGAAGGGTGTTTTTACTTATCCAGGCTTCATATATAGACCCAAAGCTTCTTTTCACGTCTTCGTCGAGCAACAGCCAGGAAAAGTGTGCTCTTTTGTTTTTGCTCTCAAGTTGAGAAACGGGATATTTAGCAACCCAGTCAACATTAATAATGGTAGTCTCGTCTGTTTCTTCTATTCGAGCAATACTGAGTAAACCATTAGGTCTAAATGCTGCCCTTACAAGATGTTTATTATGAAAATAAAGAACACGAGCAAGCTCCATTTTGGAGATAATAATAGTTTCATCTCCATTGATTACCTTTAACCACTTTCTATCTGCATAAACAATATTTTCGATATTATCGCTAATGTAGAACTCTTTGTTATTATTGAAATGAGTGCCAATACGTCTGGCATCGTTATAAAAGCTCCCTTCCACCAACATTGGAAGTAAATTAATAGAGACAAAGCTTTCTGGATGTCCAGAAAATTTAAGCGATACATATATATCTTTTTGGAATAGCTTTTTTACCCTAATGCTAAAAGAACCAATTCGTATCAGCTCTGAGTTTTTTGGGAGCCGCTTAAATCCAGTAAGGAATACCTGAATCCGTGAGACCGGCCCTCGGAAGCACTTCTAACCCACTGACCTGCATGGCAATATAGCCATTATCGCCATTCACCCAGACAGTGCCATGCCCAACATAAAGTTCCGCGCCAGTCGCCGCACCCTCACCAGCCACGCCG
>NZ_JBANSN010000034.1:0-40204 GCF_037070215.1 Vreelandella arctica
GAAGTACACCTGGCTGCCCTTGAGTGCCTATCTCTCGTTTGAACGTCTACATGAAGAGGTACACCGCTTACTCGGTGGTTACGGAACTGATCACGCGATTAATTTTGAATAGGCACTTACCTCAAAACTAACATCGATTCGGAAGCGTGCAATTTGCCTTTTATTAAGACCCCTTTAAGGCAATATGAATATGCTTACTGTCCACGAAATAGCGCTTTCGTTTACTCTGGTTTGAAATAGATATGGAGTAGAACCATGAACTACCGCCGTCTTGGAACCACCGGTATGAACGTCTCCGCTTTGTGCCTCGGCACTATGACTTATGGCTCACCACAGTGGCGTGAGTGGGTTTTAGAAGAGCAGGCCAGCCGGCCATTTATAAAGCAGGCGCTTGATGCTGGTATCAATTTTTTCGATACCGCTGACATATATTCGCTGGGGGAATCGGAAAGGGTTGTGGGTAAGGCATTGCTGGATTATGCGCAGCGTGAGGATATGGTTATTGCGACGAAAGTGTTCAATCCCATGGGGGAGGGACCGAACAATCGTGGCTTGTCGAGAAAGCACATTATGGCGGCAATCGACAGTTCATTACAGCGGCTAGGAACCGACCACGTTGATCTATATCAGATTCACCGCTGGGACTACAACACGCCTATCGAGGAAACCCTGGAAGCACTGCACGATGTGGTGAAGGCCGGAAAAGCCCGCTATATCGGCGCTTCGTCTATGTACGCGTGGCAGTTTTCCAAAGCCCAGTACACCGCGCAAATGCATGGCTGGACACGCTTCGCCACCATGCAGCCTATGTACAATCTGGTGTACAGGGAAGAGGAGCGTGAAATGTTCCCGCTGTGTATCGATCAGGGCGTCGGCGTTATCCCTTGGAGCCCGTTGGCAAGAGGCATTCTTGCAGGCAAGACCGTGCAGGGTAAAGGCGGTGAAAGTACCCGGGCGAAAACCGACGAAAATACCCGCAAATGGCGCCTGGGCAGCGACATTGATCAACCTGTTATCGAGGCCCTGCGCAAGGTAGCCGTTGAACGAGGTGCAACGATGGCTCAGGTATCTCTAGCCTGGGTGATCTCAAATACTGCGGTCACTGCGCCTATCATTGGCGCCAGCAAACCCGGCCACATTGAAGACGCCATTGCTGCTCTGGAGCTGACGCTTTCGGACGATGAAAAGACGGCTCTCGAAGCCGCCTATGTGCCTCACCAGATCGCCGGCCACAGTTAACACTGCTGGTACAGTCCTGGCCAACTGAATTAGAACGGCAGAGTCAGCACCGCACAAAGCAGACTGCAAAAGATCAGCGCGGATAACGAGTATTTCAGACTCCATTCCCATGCGGCCCGATTCGCGCTATAGCCCGTGCAGCGCTCCAGCAGTAGCGAATTGGCGGAATAGGGCGTACCAGCAATGGTAATCCCCCAACCGGTTATCATACCCAAACCCAATCCCAGTAAACCGTAATCAGGCCAGATCGGCCCAAGAATACTGCCAGCAAGTGTCCCGGAAATAATCGGATTAATGCCTACGGCGCCGCCAGCAAAGAACAGCCAAGGCACCGCAATCGCTACCAGGGGATAAGCCCATATCGGCAAGCTGAAATCCATACCCAGCCAGGTCATTGCGAAGACTCCGATGATGCCGCCCAGGTAAGAAGATCCACCCATAATGACCAGCTCGTTATTCATAGGTGCCAGCGAGGGCATGTCAACAACGCCATCCACGAGCCGACGATAAGCCAGACCAATAATCACGACTGATAGGCAACTGAGAGTGACGGCCTGGGAATAGACCAAACCGGCCCGGGCGCTGAGAGTAAAAGCCGCGAGGCAGATCAGGACGATAATAGCTACAAACCGGAGCCAGGGGAAAAACGCGGATTCATGGTCATCGGACAGGACGGCCACTTCGGCTCGGGCTGGCTCCTGCTCTCTTGCTAAAGCGCCCGCCAGCAGAAAGAGAATGGCCACTGGCAAACCCACGGCGATCAATTTCCAGCTCGGCAGGCCCGGCAGGAACGTAACAGTCATTACGATTGCGATCGACAACGGTGAAGCCATGGGCGAGGCACCGAAACCACGCACCACTGCTCTTGAGGCATTGCGCCCAAGCGCACTGTCACCCTGTTCCCTGATCTGTACGCCGATCATGGTGGCGACCACGCCTACTGCTCCGAAATTCAGGGGTATCGACAGCAAGGCGGTACCAATCGTCATTCCCAGATACCGGACGAGGGAGTTGCCCGCAAACAAACCGCTGGCAATGATCTTCAGGTCATTGGACTGCCCCATGACGGCGGATAAAAGCATAACGGTGATGATGAGGGAGCCGATGCGTGCCATGTTGCCCGTGGCCCTGGGCAAAGCTGAAGGTTCAAATACGAGCGCTGCCAGTGTCAGCAAGATGATCAGTGAAAATAACACCTTGCCTATTAGGCGCAGGTTGCCCCAGCCCAACACAATAGCCAAGCAGGCAAACACGGTGGCGGCCACTGTATGACCGGGAATAAACGTGGCAACACCCGCACCCAGAGCAAGATAAGCCAGGATGGAGCGGGGCCAGGTCATGCTGCCCGGACACAACAAAGACTTCATACTACCGACATTCCGTATCGCCCCGCGCCATCTGTTGTGATCGTCTGGCTTGTCCGCCACACGCTTTCAGGCAAGGGGAAAAAGCCGCGCGCCGGTCAGGGCCTGCACTTCCTCAAATGTATTATCACCGAACAATTCCACCACCTGAAGCCCATCCGGAGTGACATCAATCACCGCAAGGTCCGTAAAGATCCGCCTTACCACACCGGTGCCGGTTAGTGGATAGGTGCACTCTTCAAGAATCTTGGGCTCCTCATCTCGAGTGGTATGGCGCATCACTACGAACAGTTTACGGGCGCCAACAGCAAGGTCCATGGCACCCCCAACGGCTGGGGGAAACTTGTCATTGTCAGTAGCCCAGTTTGCCAGATCACCCAGGACAGACACCTGGAAAGCACCCAGCACGGCGATGTCTAGGTGTCCCCCGCGCATGATCGCGAACGACTCCGCGTTATCAAAATAGCAGCCACCTGGCAGCAGAGTTACATACTGCTTACTTGCGTTGATCAGGTTAGGGTTTTCTTCACCCCGCGCTGGCGCCGGACCGACGGCGAGGATGCCGTTCTCACTGTGATAAATAACCTGTTTGTCACCAGAAACATAATTTGAAACCTTAGAGGGCATACCGATTCCCAAATTGACGTAGGCACCGTCGGGTATATCCTGGGCGACACGCTCCGCCATCTGTTCGGGGTTAAGCCTGAGCATGTTGCGCCTCCTCTATCACCAATCGGTCAACGAAAATGCCAGGTGTTACCACATGCTCGGGATTCAGCCCACCGATCTCGACAACGGAATTCACCTCAACGATTGTCACACGAGCCGCACTCGCCATCATCGGGTTAAAATTTCGCCCGGCGGTGTCGTAGATCAAGTTCCCCCATGGATCACCACACTCGGCCCGCACCAGTGCAAAATCGGCTGGCAGAGGTAATTCAAGGACAAAACCCTTGCCATCAATAACTTTGGTTTCCTTGCCTTCAGCCAGCTTGGTGCCAAAGCCCGTGGGTGTTAGGAAACCTCCTATTCCAGCCCCAGCAATCCGAATACGTTCACTCAAAGTGCCCTGGGGCACCAGTTCAAGTTCTACAGAGCCCTCTTCAAAGCGTTTCTCAAACCATATAGAGCCAGCTGAGCGGGGGAAGGAGCATACTATCTTGCTTACCATTTCGTCTCTCAATAGGGAAGCAATACCCTCCTCCCCCACACCGGCATTGTTCGAGATAATAGTGAGCCCTTTGGCACCATGTTGGCGCAGCGCTTCTATCAGTTTCAGTGGTATCCCCGAACTGCCAAAACCACCGATCATGACTACCGCTCCGTCAGGAATATCCGCCACGGCATTTTTGAATGAGCTCACTCGCTTATCAATCACAACAAATCCCCTTTGTCAGAAACCGGGTTAGCGATAAAGCCACCTCTCATAGCTTTACGGTTCAGAGGTTTCTTCGCAGCATACATCATCGCTATCACCCCCAGTCCCGCGAGTTCGGAGATCAGATCCGGATAGATCATCAAGCCACCAGCGACCAACGCCATGACCCTCAAGGGCCAAGCAATAATTCCCACCCGATATAGATAGCCTTCCATCGCAGAGGCAATCAGCCAGATCGCGGTAATTGCAGTCACTGTCGACATTAGGATCCTTGAAATATCTCCCTGCATGATCAGAGACGGATTCAATACGAACAGGAACGGCAGAATGAAGAGAATGCCACCCAGGCGCATGGAATAAAGGCCAGTCTTTGTAGCATTCGCACCAGCAACACCGGCAGCCGTTATCGCGGCCAGAGAGACAGGTGGTGTAATGTAGGACAACATTCCCCAGTACAAAATAAATAAATGGCTTGCTAATGGATTCAGCCCGGCATTAACCAGAGCTGGCGCCAGCAGGATAGATAGGAAGATATAACAAGCGCTGACGGTCATACCCATCCCGAGAATAAAGCTAGTCACCGCACCAGCCGCCAGCATCAGAGGGATGCTGCCATCAGCATAAAGCAACAGTTCTCGGGAAAACGCTCCCGCTACTCCAGTGTAAGAAAGCCCACCAACCACTAGACCTATGCCGGCTAGAATGGCCACTAGGTTAGCCACATTGGTGGTTAAGTCCTGTATAAACAACTTTGCTCGGGTAAAATTCATTCGATACTTCCGTTTAAAAAGGGAAACACCGAGCAACACTAAAGAGGCATAATAAGGTGCATAAGCCTCAAGCCGCATAACCAGAAGCATGTAGACCAGCATGCCAAGGGCAAACAGGTAGGGCCACCCTTCTTTAAGGGTTTCCTTAAGACTGGGAATCTGGTCGTTCGGCAACCCCTTCAAACCACGTTTTGCAGCGTAGTTATCTACCTGAAAAAGCAAAGCTAGATAGAACAGCAGCGCGGGAAGAAATGCCGCAATCATGATTTCGGCATAAGCCACGCCCAGGAAAGACGCCATAATAAACGCCACCGCCCCCATAACCGGGGGCATTAAAGTGCCACCAGTAGACGCGCACGCCTCAACCGCTGCTGCATAGTGGGCCGGGTAACCCGTCTTTTTCATGGTAGGAATTGTAATAGGCCCGGTGGTGAGAATGTTTGAAATTACACTGCCAGAAAGACTACCCAGAATACCGCTGGACAAGACGGACACTTTAGCCGGCCCACCGCGGCTCCGACCCATCAGGGCGGTGGCAAACTTCATAAAGAACTCGCCACCACCGGTTATGGTCAGTGCAGCGCCAAATACCACGAACCCTATGACCAGTTGCGCCACCACCTGCATCGGAATACCGATAACACTCTCCACACCAATAACGTGGGCGCGAATAATCTCGGTCAATGTATATTCATTGCCCCACAAGAACCCGGGCATACTTCCGGCATAGAGCGGATAGGTGCCAAAGAACAAAGAAACGAACAGCAACGGCCATCCTCCGCACCTGCGAACACCTTCAAGAATTATCACTAACAGTACGGCTGACGATATTGTTGCTAAAACCGGGGCCTCAAACTCCCAGCCCTGTTGAATCATGATCAGCCCATAAAACCCCAGGTATCCACAGGAAATAAGGGCCAATAGCCCTAATACCCAGTCATACCAGGGTACTTTCTGACTAGCACCAGCCCAGGCGGGGAAGCACAAAAATGCTGCGGCCAAGAAGATGCCGATCAAATAGTAGAGATAGGAATTACCTAGTGGCTGAAACCCAAGTATGGATAGGTTGAAGGTCTGGTTGATAGCCATCAACAACCCCAAACTACCCAGAACAAGTACACCCCAGTAACCAGCGCCTTTCAGCCGGCCTTGGCCGGAATCAACTGGAATTGGCTGTGAAGCCTGGGCAGTGTTGCCCGGAGAATAAGCCATGACAGACCCCGAAAAATACGAAGTAAAGTGACGCAAGCAAAGCCGCCACTTTATTCAAACAAATGAGAAGCCGTTAGAGTGATTCAATCGCCTGGGAACGGTGCTTTTCCCAAATTTCTGCAAATTCGTCGTCACTTTTGCCTTCACCCTCTTCCATAGCTTTTGGCCATGCATCCAGCAGAGCGTTGAGACGCTCTGTGCGAGCATCGTTCCAGGCCTGAGCTTCCTCGGTCCAGATGCCGATTTCTTTCAGGTAGCGGATGGCACCTTCGTGGAAAGGAACGTCCATCGGGGGCGTGCCAGACTGTTTGATTTCCCACCGAGGCATCGCTGCTGTCGCATCCTTGTACATCGAGTAGGTCTCATCCACTGCTTTTAACATGTTGTAAACTTTGTCCGCATCTTCATCGGCACGGACTACTAGTACCGGATAACGATAGGAGACTATGTCCACCGGATTCTCTTCACTGATGCCAGCACCAATTGTCTCGGTATAAGGGGCTAGGAATGGCGCTACTTCGTTCAGCTTTGCCCAGCTTTCTTCATCATCCTTGGGCACTTCCAGCCAACGAATGCCTCGTGGGGATTCAGCCAGTTCATAAACATGGCTTGTCGTGGTAGTGGTGCAAGATGCATCTGCCTCACCACGAGCTAGGGAACTCATGGCACTAAGAGAGGTTGGAAACATAACCGCTTCGAGATCATCCCGAGTCAAGCCAGCGAAAGTCAAAAACGCATCGCATTTCACGTTGATAGAAGGGTTACCTGCTCCGTATGCGAAACGCTTTCCCTTAAGATCTTCCAGTGTCTCTATATCAGCGTCTCTTGCGGTGAAAATACCAAGAGAAGAGGGCCGTCCTGCCAAACCCCGAAGGTCTTGCGGCCCCCAGCGCCGAGTGGAGAAGTCATAGACGCCCTCGGCCGCAAAAAAGGTTTCTGTTGCCAAAAAGCCGACATCAGCGCGACCACTTAATAATGGCTGCAGACGACCGATTGCTGAGCCGGATGGCTGAATCCTGATACGAGTGCCGTATTTTTTTCCGAAAGCATCAGCAATAGCAGATGCTTCAGCATAACCTGCAGAGCCTACATCGTAGGCAGACCATGTCAGGGTATCAGGGAGTTCAACCTCAGCTGAAGCTGGCGCACTTACACCCAGTACCATTGCTGTAGCGAGAGGGAAGAACAATCTTGCAGATCGAGGTGTCATCGCGAGTCTCCAAACCGTTGTAGTTGTAATTTATTAAAAAAATACTGGTTTATGACATAGTTTGTGCATGCCATTGCAAGCAGATTAGCAACAGTTAGATAAATAGCTTGACCAAGCTAAACCGGCTAACTCAATCAGTCAAAGCCTTTTCTATAAACACACAAACAACTATTTTATATTATATATGCTTTTTTTTTATACCAAATATTACCTTCCTCACACATGCTTCAATTGGAATGGGCGCACGACCTCACATATAGTGCTTAATACATCAATGATGGTAGGAACAGTGATATCTGGGGGAAGAACATCAATAATGCCAATACTACGGCTTCCGCTGCCAGAAACCATAAAGTCCCCCGCACAATAGTACTGAACGGGACAGAGGACCCCACGCCAGCACTTACCACAAAGAGATTGAGCCCTATAGGAGGTGTCAAAAGACCTATTTCAATAAACTTGACTACCAATACACCAAACCAGATCACATCGATATCAAAGGCGATAACAAACGGTGCTAGTACTGGCAAGGTAACTAGCATCAAACCGATAGGATCCAAAAACATACCGAGAATTATATAAAAAACAGTAACTATTAAAAGGAATATCCATAGCGCTACAGCATAGTCTTCAACCCAAAGGCCAATATTCATAGGAATCTGACTCAGTGTCAGCATTCGGCTAAATAACACGGCACCAATAGCAATAAGAAAGATAGAAGCTGTGCTCTTAACAGTCTCTGACACTGCCTGTCTGAGCGCCGCCCAACTGAAGGTTCGTTGAACAACAGCGGCCAAAATGGCGATAAAGGCACCGAATGCGCCTGCTTCAGTAGCTGTGACGGTGCCGGTATATAAACCGCCCACTACACCAGCAACAATAACCGGCAGTGGCCAAGACTTGACTAGGAGTAACAACTTTTCGGATCGTGTAAAGGACTCACTGGTAACAGGTGCCAATCCGGGGTTAATCTTCACTCGAATAATGATCAGTAATGAGTATGCCACCATAGTTAACAGCCCCGGAATAATACCCGCCATCAATAGCTGGCCAACTGACGCCTCCATAAAGACGGCATAGAGCACAAAAGGTATGCTGGGGGGAATAAACGCCCCAAGTGTTCCAGATGCTGCCACAATACCGGTCGCAAGCCCTGGATCATATTTTGCCCTTAGCATTTCTGGCACTGCGAGCCTCGACATTGCACCCGCCATAGCTACACTTGAACCACTGGCTGCGGCAAAGCCCGCACTAGACACATTAGTCGCAATAGCCAGCCCCCCGGGCAGGAAACTCAGCCAAGCCTTACCAGCATCGAACAACGTGCGGGTAAGCCCGGTATGAAAGGCAATAGCTCCCATTAGTATGAACATAGGAATGGCCGTCAGCGACCAGTGGGCGATGAATTGAAAAGTCGTCGACCCCATCAATGAAAAAGCCGCATCCATTCCACGCAGCGCGAATATACCGGTAAAAGCGGTCATCCCCAGGGAAACACCAATTGGAATTCTCAGGGAAAGCAGCACCAATAGCAGGACAATGCACGACAGACCAATCTGAATATTACTCATTGCCCTGTCTCCCTGAATTCGTTTTCAAGGCGGCTTCCCCAGATTAAGCGGAACAGATAGAGCACAGAAAGCACAGACAAGACAATACCCGCGACGGCAATCCACCGGGAGGGCCATACCGGCAGCTCCAGAAAAATCGCATCGACTGTTTCACTCCGGCTCCAGCTCTTCACCGCCTGTAGGTAGAGGCCGTAGGAGAAGATAGCGAAATATATCGCCATCACGATCAGGCCGATCACCTCGATCACCAGACTTACTTTGCCTTTGAAAAATTGCGCCAGCACGTCTACCCGGATATGCCCATCTTCAGTTGTGCAAGAGAAGATGCCCATAAATACCGCTGCCACCATGTAGTAATAGGTCACCACTTCCATAGTGCCGGGAATGTGCGTGCCAAACACCACTCGCAACAAAACCTCTGCGGTTACATGCAACATCATAAGTACGACAAGCCCTCCTACCACCAAAGCCATCCAATCGCTGAGTTTTTTTAAATATCTGCCCACGACACACCTCTTATCTTGTTGTTATAACGACCTTTCCAATTGAGCGACGCCCTATAACGCAATCAAGTGCCGCTTCAAAATCGGCCAGTGCGTAAACTTCCGGTTGCTTTATGGCAAGGGTGTTATTTTCTGCTTTCCTGAACAGTCCACCCATCATTGCCTTTGTGCGAGCAGCAAATTCATGCCGACGA
This sequence comes from Vreelandella arctica, assembly GCF_037070215.1. Lineage (NCBI taxonomy): Bacteria > Pseudomonadati > Pseudomonadota > Gammaproteobacteria > Oceanospirillales > Halomonadaceae > Vreelandella > Vreelandella arctica. The sequence goes on from NZ_JBANSN010000034.1 coordinate 9,442, forward strand.
TCTTGCTTTCCCCAACCCACATACTCAGAGAAGTTCACCCCGAACAGGCTAATGTTCTTTACCAGTAGCAGGTTTACCGGAACAGAAGGAATGTCACCACTAGCAAAGCCCAGGGAAAGCACGCTTCCTTCGATAGCCGTGCACCGAATCAGGCGTGCGAATAATTCCCCTCCCACCGGGTCAAAAACAATGTCTGCACCCCTGCCATTGGTGAGCGCCTTAACATTGTTGATGAAATCTCCGCTGGAGTAATCGATAGCATAGGAGGCTCCCGCTGCCAGCGCAGCTTCCAACTTAGGCTGAGAACTCGCAGCAGCAATAACTGTGGCACCTTTGAGTCTGGCCACCTGAACGGCCGCTAGCCCCAATGCGCCGCCAGCCCCTGTCACCAACACTGTTTTGTCGGGACCTACGCCACCGCGCTCCAGAGCCGTTGCGGCGGTACCAAACGACAAGGGTATCGAGACGGCTTTTGCCAGAGGAAAGGCCAAAGGCACGGGATAAACTGTCGCTGGGTCAACCACCACTTCCTCACCGTAGGCTCCTGCATCGACAATTGCGGCCACCGGATCGCCCGGTTTAAACTCCGTGACCCCTTCGTCACATTCCAGAATGTAGCCAGCTACCTCAGTGCCTGGGATGAAAGGAAGTTCCATCTTGCGCTGATACTTGCCGGCCACCATTAACGATATGGCGTAACTGACACTGGCAAAATGAACACCAATCCGCACACATCCCGGTTTCATTGCAGGGGCGGAAACTTCTGCTACCCTAAGATCCGTGTATGAGGAAAACTGTTCACAAATAACTGCACGCATATTAGCCCCCTATATTCAGCTAGCCGGATTGCTGGGCCTGGATACAAACTTCCGACGCCAGAAAGGAGTCGATTTCATTTTGGCTGTAACCATATTCCCGTAATAATTCACAGGTGTGTTGCCCCAGATCTGGCGCCTGAGTGAGTTCCTCTGACTGAAGTTCTGCACCCGGGAAGCGGGGCATGGGGATGTTTCCGAACGCCCCGTGCGCCACCATCGGTATCAGATCAAGGAAGCGGACTTGCGGGTCCTGTTGTAACTCCTGATAACTGTTCAGAGGGCCACACAGCACACCAGCTTCGTTCAGGCGCTCAATCCACTCCGATCGGCTTCGACCAACGAAAACTCCCGCCAACAACCGGTGAACCTCCTCGGCATTGAACTGCCGCGATTCATTATCAGCAAAGCGCGGGTCTTCAGCCCATTCAGGATGCTCAACTGCCTGCGCGAGCGCCGTGAACATTTCATTGCGAAGGCAAACCACGGAAATCATTCCGTCGCTGGTGGCAAAGTTTCCCGAAGGTACCGTGACGTGCTTGTTTCTGGTGCCACCCTGCAAGTGGGACTCGATCAATGGCATCGCCTGAAAGGCAGACGCCGAGCCCAGCAGAGACAGGTCCAGGTGTCGCCCCTGCCCGGTCACTCGCTGTTCATAAATCGCCGCAGCCAGGGCAAAACCGGCATAAAGCCCGGCGATCATGTCCACCGCAAGCATGCCCACCCGTTTCGGCGTTCCCTCTTCGGTCTCATTCATCACCGCCATACCGCTGGCACCTTGCAGAATGCTGTCCGAACCTGGACGCGTGGAGTGGGGTCCGGTGCTGCCAAAACCGGAAATCGATCCGAGAATGATCCCAGGGCGCAATTTCTCCAGTACGGCGTAGCCCACGCCTATTTTGTCCAGCACACCCGGTCGAAAGCTCTCAAGCACCACATCTGATTCGCCTGCCAGCCTTTTGAGGATGTCTGTTCCAACTGGTTTTCTTGCATCGACGCAGATCGCCCGCTTACCCCAGTTTGCAGAGACACTGAGTGAGCTATGCCCCTCGCGGGCAACGCCCATTACGCGCCCCCAGTCCCCCTGAGGCGGCTCGACCTTCAACACCGTGGCGCCCATCATCACCAGCATTTGCGCGGCGTAAGGCCCGGCCAGGCCCTGGCTCATATCCAGTACACGAACCCCGCTAAAGGGTTTGAATTGCGTTAAGCTCTCACTCATTCGTACAACCACCCTGAAAAGAAGAATGCCAGCCACTAGGCCGGCATTCGTGGGGCATTAAAATGCCTTGTCGTAAATTTCCGTCTTCAGATACTCTGCGTATTGCGCTTCCGACAGCGGCTCGTCAGCAAGTAGCTTTTCCCACTTTTCCAGATTCTTCGTGAAGTTCTCGACAATCTGCTCAGCGTTTTCGACACCACGGCCAGTAGCTGTTTCAGCCGCCCGCTTGAGCTGGGACTGCATGAACTCCTCTCGCTGTTGCTTCATAGCATCAGATACTTCAACGAAGTTGGTGCCCTCTTCTTCGGCCAATTTTTTAACTTCGTTTTCCTCATCCTGATAGGCAAATATGGTACGAGCCAGACCAATTGGAGCTGCATCAACTAGAGCCTGTTGTTCCGTCTCACTCATCGCCTGCCAGACAGACTCGCGGATATTCAGCAGCGAGCCACCGAGGAAGGCCCCCATGGGTAACTCCACAACACTGTTGGCTACCTCAAGCAGCGACAGCGACTTGAGCCAGCTGGTAGCGCCGATGACACAATCGAGCTGACTGCGCTCCATGGCTTCATAGGATTCACTGTTCGGAATATTCACCGGCACGCCGCCGATATCGGAAACCCATTTACCGATTTCCTCACCAGCCACCCGCATTCTCATGCCTTCAGGCTCAAACCCGGCGGCAAATTCGTCCTTGCACATGGCTTGGTAGGGTGGCGTCGCATAGCTGGCTAGGAATCTCACATTATGGCTTTCGTACTCGGTCAGGCATTGCGGACAATCATTCAAGATGGTGTCCACCGATGCCGCCGTGGCCACCAGGGAATCCTGATTCCAGAACGATAGATCACTGATAGTGGTATTCGCAGGCACCGAAGTCGGAAAATAAACGGTAACCAGAAAGCCGCCATCGATCATTCCGTCCGTGACAGCAGACAGCATGCCCTTACCGGAAGCGGCCGCTCCAGACGGGAAGAACTTGAAATCGACACTACCATCAGAACGCTGTCGCGCCTCATCAATAAAGGTAGTGATACCTTCACTTGTGGGGTGCTGGGGTGGTAAATAGCTAGCAAAGGTAAGATCTCGGGCCGCGGCACTGGATGAAACGACTAAGCCGGTAAGAAGTACACAGCCAAAGGCTGCAGGAATCAGTCCATATCTATTTTTGTTAGGCATGACTATGTCTCCGAATCACAGGGTTGCACACATAGCTACGATGCTTTAATGTTCGCTGTGCGCACTAAATGTTCTTTATGAGAACACAATTAAGATAAGAGTATTTTTTGACTATTGTCAAAGCATCTTTGTCAGGTATAGAAAAAATGACTAATAGCGGTAATCGAGACGAAAACGACACGGTTACGTCCTTCGCTCGGGGTCTAGACGTGATCCGGGCCTTCGGTGAAGGGGCCTCTCGGCTGACTCTTTCGGATGTAGCTAGGCGTTCAGACATTTCTCGTGCAAGTGCCCGCCGGCTACTTCGTACCTTGTCGGTGTTGGGTTACGCCAGCACGGATGGCAAGTATTTTTGGCTGACACCCAAGATTCTGGACCTGGGGTTTTCGTACCTGTCCTCCATGGAGATCTGGTCGTTCGCCCAGAGTCATATGGAAGAACTTGTACAGAAGGTTCAGGAATCCTGCTCGATTGCGGTACTGCAAGGTTATGACATTTACTATGTGATGCGGGTACCGACCCGACGACTGCTCAAAAGCACATTGAACGTGGGTAGCACTCTGCCTGCCCATGTTGTCTCTTTAGGTCGCATACAGCTGGCGGATCTGTCATCAGAAGATCTCGACCATTACCTGAATACCCAAAAAATCATTCGCTATACACAGTTTACTATCACCGACAAGAAAGAATTGAAGCAGGTGATACTATCGGATGGCGCCAAAGGCTGGTCCATCGTTGACCGTGAGCTTGAGGAAGGTATGTGCGGTATTTCCGTACCCATTCGAAATCGCCACCACAAAGCCATTGCGGCAATCAACCTGACCATGCCTCCGAGCAAGGCGGCAGAACCAGGAGTGCTGGACTACCTACTTAAGGAGTTGCAAAAAACTGCAAGTAGTATCAACACAGAACTTAGAGCCAAAGGGCCCTTAGGCAAAACTGAATGACATCAGCCACGCCCAAAAGCTCTCACAAAGGTATTCACAAAAGGCATAGCTTTTATAGAAAATATGCTTTTCTCCACTGACCTTTATCTTGTTACCGTGGCAGTCTAAACAATGTACTTGATAACTTCGGGAAATCCATGACTACGCCAACAATGACACTGGTCGATGCCATTACGACACGCCGCTCAGTTCGAGGTTTTCTTCCCGACCCGGTAAGTGATGATGTCCTGCAGGAGATCTTCGAGCTGGCCAGAACAGCGCCGTCGAACTGCAACACCCAACCCTGGACCTGCTATATCGCCTCCGGTGAATTCAAGAATCGATTGCGGGATCAGTTTCTGCAACGGCAGAAAGATGGCGTTCTCGGCACGCCCGATTTCGGCTACGTCTCCCAATTTGAAGGCGAATACCGCAAGCGCCAAGTTGAATGCGCAGTTGCCCTGTACAACGAAATGGGGATTGCCCGGGACGACAAGCCAGGGCGTCTTCGGGCAGTGCGTCGTAACTTCGAGTTCTTCGACGCCCCCCACATCCTATTTCTCGGTATGGATCGCAATTTCGGCTCCACCATCGCCCTGGATGTCGGCATCTATGCCCAGACCCTGATGCTGGCAATGAATGCCTATGGCGTGAGCACATGCGCTATGGGCAGCATGCGCGCCTACCCGGACCTGGTCCGCGAGGCTTTCCAGCTTGATGAACAGACCGGGATCCTGTTGGGCATAAGCTTTGGTTATGAAGATCCCGATGTGCCAGCCAACCGCACCCGCACCACTCGGGAACCGTTGTCTGAAACGGTGATTTTCAAGAGCCAGTAGGGGCCTAAAGTGGCCCGCACCTTATCGACATTATGCCTGCTGATGGCCTGTTTCTGTGCCCTTACCCGGGAATTCACCGCCTGGTTCCTTTTCAGCCCTTTGGCCGGTGGCGCCCTCGTACTGTTCACTATCCTGCAATGGCCGGGCATCAACCTGACCTATCGCATTTTTGCCATTCTGGCGCCGAGCCTGGGGCTTTCACTCTGGCTCAACGGGGCCGTCTCCACGGAAATTCTGGGGGACGCGATTGATCGAGGGGCTTTTTTCACCCTGTTCCTGACCTCTTTGGCAGTCCTTCGTGAATCCGCCAGATCGTCCCGACTGGTGCGGCGTTGCGGAACGGTGCTGGTAAATCAGCCGCCGGGGCGTCGTTATCTTTTAATGTCTTTCGGCTCTCACCTGTTCGGCGTGATGTTGAATATCGGCGCACTGAATGTACTAGGCACCATGATACGCCGTGCAATTCGCCCTGGGTCTGATCCCGAAGCCCAGCGCATTGGCGGCATCCGACGCAAACGAATGTTAACGGCCACAATACGTGGTTTTTGCGGGGTTCCGCTCTGGGCGCCTACCTCCGTCACGATGCTGCTGGTATTGTCCGGCATTCCTGACCTGACCTGGGAACAGTACGCGCCGCTCGGCCTGCTCTGGACGCTGCTGTTCATTCTCTGGGGCGCTGTACTGGATCGACTTGCCTACAAACGCCCCAAGGTACAATCGGTCAACGGCGGCAACCTGGCCCATCTGCTTCCGCTGGTGGCCCTGGTCGCGCTGATTCCCAGCCTCGCCTACGTGGTTGCTCAGGTCACCGGACTGGCACTGTTTTCAGCATTGCTGATGTGCGCGCCAATCATAGGCCTGACGTGGATCTGGGTGCAGTACAAAGGCAGACCGTCCCGGATAAAAAGAGGTTTGCTACTCAGGCGTATGGGAAGGTCTTTCCCCGAAACCTTCAACAACCAGCGCAACGAGGTGGTGTTGTTCGTCTCCTCGGGTTTTATCGGGGTAATTCTGATCCCCCTTATCGACCCGGTTGCCGCCAGCGAATTTCTGGCCCGGGCCAGTATCAGCAATGCCACCCTGATGGTCGGCATCTCACTGGTGATGCTGGTTTTTGCCTTCGTCGGTGTGAACGCGATTATTACCGTCACACTGATACTGGGGGCTTTGCAGCAGCTGCCCGACTTGAACATCCTGCCGCAGGTTCAGGCTTCAGTAATTGCCATCACCTGGGCGGTTTTTGCAGGCGCTTCGCCGTTCACCGCGTCTCTGCGCTTTATCTCCGGTTTTGCCGGCATCTCACCCCTACGCTTCGGAATCGAGTGGAACGGGTGGTTCAGTGCCAGTGTGCTGGCAATTATGTATGTAACCCTATACCTGGTGCTTTAACGCCCGGCTTTATCCATCCTTTGTTACAGGAGCAACTGCCATGAGTCTCCCAGATAAAATCGGATCGCAGCTAACCCTTCCGGTACTGTGCTCACCAATGTTCATCATCTCCAACCCGAAAATGGTGATCGAACAATGTAAGGCGGGAGTCATCGGATCCTTCCCGGCGCTTAATGCCCGTCCCGCGGAAAAGCTGGATGAATGGCTGACGGAAATTGAAGAGGCGCTTGCAGCCTACAAGGCCGAGAATCCCGACGCCAAAGTTGCGCCCTATGCGGTCAATCAGATTGCGCACGCGACCAACGATCGTCTGGAACACGACATGCAGGTGTGTGTGGACCACAAGGTACCCATCATCATCACCAGCCTGCAGGCCAACCCGATGATCGTGGAGGCCGCCCATAGCTATGGCGGCCTGGTATTTCACGATGTGACGAATATCCGCCATGCCAAAAAGGCCCTCAGCATGGGAGTCGATGGCCTGATTCTGGTGACCGCGGGCGCGGGCGGCCATGCCGGCACCCTTAGTCCGTTCGCGCTTCTATCAGAAATACGCAGTTTCTTTGATGGGCCCGTTGTCCTTGGTGGTGCCATCACCAAAGGCAGTCAGGTGCTCGCCGCCCGGGCAATGGGGGCCGATATGGCTTACATGGGTACCCGTTTTATCGCCACCGAAGAAGCCAATGCCGACCAGGACTATAAGGACATGATTCTGACGTCGTCAGCCTCCGACATCATTTACACTAACCTGTTTACCGGCGTCCATGGCAATTACCTGCGCGGCAGCATTGAAAAGGTCGGGCTGGACCCCGAAGACTTACCGGTTTCAGACAAGAGCAAGATGAAGTTCGGCTCTGCGGGCGGAAGCAAACCCAAGGCCTGGAAAGATATCTGGGGTGCTGGTCAGGGCGTGGGCGGTATCACGGAATTGGTACCGGTAGCGAAAGCCGTGGCCCAGTTACGGGATGAGTATGAAATTGCCAGGGAGCAAATCTCGAAATACTGAGGAGAAACAAAGTAAGCGGACAGGTCTATCCGAAACCGTAAGGAGCCATGGATGGCCCCTGCACCCAAGCCGACGGGCCCGGGTGCAGTAGTGATTCACGCAATGATGGTCAAGTAATGATCACGAGCGGTTGAACTTACCGGGCCGGCGCTCGGTTACCGCTGCCATACCTTCTTTGTGATCGGCAGTTTTCGCCAGCCAGGCCTGTTCGGCGAATTCATGATCCAGCCGTTGTTTTAGCTCATCTACCAACCCGTGCCGCAGAGTGGCCCTGGTAGATTCGACCGCAAACGGCGCGCATTGGGCAATCTCCGTTGCCAGGGCGATGGCTTCGTCCCGCACCTGCTCTGCAGGCACCAGTTTGTCTGCCAGGCCATACTCATAGGCTTCTTCGCCCTTGATCCGGCGGCCGGTTAACAGCATCAGATTGGCTCTTTGCTGGCCAATCAACCTCGGCAATACCAGGCTGATACCAAACCCGGGGTGGATGCCAAGTTGTACAAAATTGGCTGCAAACCGGGCCTCGGGACAAACCACCCGAAAGTCCGGCACCAGTGACAGCCCCAGACCACCGCCTATGGCAGCACCATGAATGGCGCCAACAATCGGTTTCTTGCACGCGTACAGCCGGGCCGCTGCTTTATAGAGAGTGATCGCGTTATTGGCGGCGTCCGGTTTGAACAGATCACTACCATTGGAGGAAAAGTCCGCGCCGGCACAAAACGCCTTGCCCTGGGCCGCCAGTACGATTGCACGGCACTGGTCGTCCTGTTCGAGCGCTTCGAAGGTCTCAGCTATATGCTCGATCAACGTCACGTCGAAAAAATTAAGTGGCGGCCGCTGGATTTCCACCACAGCCACATGCCCGTGCCATTGCACCCCGACATCATCAAACGATTTCATCTGTTGTCCTTGTTTGCTAGCGGGAAATAATCTCCCAGACCCGACCGCCATTCTGGCTAGCCGCGCTTTGTTTTAACTCATCGGCGACTGCCAGCCCGATGCGCTCTGACCAGTAGAATTCCGAGCCATACTCCTCACGCCAGCTCCAGATTCGTCGGCTGTACTGCTGCAGCGGGTATTCATAACTGAAACCCATGGCCCCGTGGCACTGGTGCGCCAACCGCGAGACCGTGCCCGCCGCGGTCGAAGCGACCACCTTGGCGGTTGCAACGGACAGGAACGTGTCCTCACTGCCACTGAAAGGCTGTGGGTGCTGCGACAACTCCCGTATCGCCTGCTCCACTGACGCATTCGCCAGCGCACTTTCCCCAGCAATATCCGCAATCTTGTGCTGTATGGCCTGGAACTTCCCCAGGGCACGACCAAACTGCTGACGTTCCTTTACATAGGCGACCGTCAATTCATTCATTTTCTCCATCGCACCGGCAATCTGGCAAGCCCGCACGAGGGCGCAGAACTGCATCAGTCCGTGTTCGCTCACGCCATCCATCGCCGACGATAATTCCAGCGGGACCGCCTCGCTCAGTTGAACTTGCGCTCTCGCTTCCCCCGCCAGGCTCTCGCGGTAATCGATCTCCACCTTATCGGCAGCGAATGTAGCAATTCTGATGACCCCCTGGTCTGATACGGGCACTACCAGGTGCGCCACCCCCGCATGCATGGGTGCGCTCTCCACCAGACCACTGACCTTGCCATCGACTAACGTTGGCAGGGTACCGCCATCAAAGACCAGCACTGCCCAGGACTCCGACAACTCCAGCCCGCCCTCGGCCAGAACCCTGTTCGCCACCAGGGTCTCTGCCAGTGGTGCCGCCAGGGCAAAGCCTGCCGACTGGCGAATCAGACTAAAGCCCAACGCCAGAGAACCACCTACCCCTCCGGCCGCTTCCGGAACCCACGCCAACGGCAGCCCCGCCTCAAGAAGAGCACTCAGCAACCTGACCGACGCGACGCCGTTTTCGGCTCCGTTTACCACCTCCGCGCCACAATGATCAGAAAACAGGCGTTGCGCGGTGTCCAGAATCAGTTGATCCGTCTGTTCCATTTCAAACCCCATGATTGATTAGCGCAGCCCCATGCCCCGGGCAATAATGCCTTTGAGCACCTCGTTCGTGCCCCCGCGTAGCGTAAACGAAGGCTGCCGCAACAGACTGTCGGCGAGCAGGTAATGGAGCTCATCACCGAAACTCTGCTTGAGCTGGATTGGCCAGAACTCACGCAAACGCTCGACAATGTCCTGCTCGAACCGGGTACCCAGGTCTTTTACCAGTGACGCTTCAACCTCCGGATAATGCCCTTGCTCAAGCAGAGCAGCAACGCCAAGGGACATTGCCCGTAAAGCGCGGATTCGGGCCAGCATTCCGCCCATCACCGTAGCCTGGTGTCCCTTCATGGTCGCTGCGGCCTGCAGGAATGCTTTCTCCAGAACCACGAAAGTACTGAGCAAACGCTCCGGACCGGATCGCTCGAGGGCCAGTTCACTGGTTATCTGCTTCCAACCCGCTCCGACCTCACCGAGAACCGAGTCCTCCGGCACGAAGACATGTTCAAAGTGGCTTTCGTTAAAATGCTCGACTCCGCTCATATCCCGGATACCACGCACGCTGACCCCCGGCGAATCCAGCGGCACCAGGAACTGGGTCAGCCCCTCATGTCGCTTCTTGTCGTCCCGTTCGCTGGTGCGCGCCAACACGGTCATGTACTGGCAGATCTGGGCGCCGGAGGACCATAGTTTGGTGCCGGTGATTTCCCAGCCACCTTCTACCCGGTGGGCCCTGGTGCGCACGGAGGCCAGGTCTGAACCGGATTCCGGCTCGCTCAGACCCAGCGCCACAAAGCACTCGCCCGCGGCAATGCGGGGTAACAGCCTGCGCTTCATGTCTTCCGTGCCGGTTGCGAGGATCAAAGGCCCGCTCTGACGATCCGCGATCCAGTGGGCATGCACCGGCGCACCGGCAACCAGCAATTCTTCGGTGATCACGTAGCGGTGCAACGCGCTCAGTTCACGACCACCGTATTGCTTTGGCCAGGTCACACCAAGCCAGCCGCGCTGACCCAGCTTGCGGCTGAACTCCGGATCAATGCCCGAGCACCAGCAATCGGTAACAGGCTGAAAGCCGCCGTTGCGAATTTCTTCCTGCAGAAAAGCCCGGACTTCCCTGCGCAGGCGATCAACGCTGTCATCAATCACCGGCGCCGGGAAGTTAAAGCGGATAGTTTCCGGCATTATCTGATCTCCCCGATAATCATTTTCTTGAGCTCTGTTTTGAGGATTTTATTGACTGTGGATACTGGCAACGGCTGATCCATGAAAGTGACCCCCGTGGGGCATTTATAATGGGCAATCCGCGCCCGGCAATAGTCGATTATGTCCTGTCCGGATACGCACGCATCTTCAGAAACCCTGATTACAGCATGCACTGACTCACCCCATTTCTCATGGGGCACACCAATTACCGCGCATTCTTTTACATCCGGGTGGCGTGACAGTATGTTCTCGATTTCTATCGGATAGACATTCTCACCGCCGCTGACAATCATGTCCTTCATCCGGCCCACCAGAAACAGATAGCCGTCATCATCCAGAAACCCGCTGTCACCAGTGTAATACCAGCCCTCTTCCAGGAGCGCCCGGGTTAATTCCGGAGCACGCCAATACCCTTTCATGATATTGGCACCGCGAACGGCGATCTCCCCCACTTCACCGCTCCCCAGACGCTTCCTGTCTGCCCCGACCACCCGGATATTGACGTGGGGCGCGGCGCGACCGGCGGAGACCAGCCGCGCCCGACGCTCCGGTGCCAGGGAATGATCTTCGCTGTTCAGCACCGACACCACAGGGGACGCTTCCGTCATGCCGTAGGACTGGCCAAAGCGGGTACCCGGTAACACTCTCAAGGCACGCTCCATCAAGGCAACCGGCATCGGGGCGCCGCCATAAGTGATAAGGCGGAGACTGGACAGGTCGAATTCCGGAAACCGGGGATGATCCAGAAGCATCTGCAGCATGGTGGGGACTATCTGCGTCGTGTTAATACGGTATTCATGCACCAGCTCCATCACCGAGACCACATCAAAACGGGAGAGGATCACGGTGTGGATACCCATCAGCGTGGCGGTGTAGACCCGGGAGCCGGCGGCAGTGTGAAACATCGGGCCTGCCAGCAGATGAGTCTCCCCCTCCTGTAACTGGTACAGGGATATGCCACCCATCGCATTTGCAAACTGGTTAATGTGGGAGAGCATTACGCCTTTGGAGCGACCGGTGGTCCCCCCGGTATAAAACAGAATCAGAGTATCGTCATTACCGCCGGGAGTTGCTGCGGGCACAGCTGCCTGTAGCAGCAGATCATCGTAGGACACCATGCCGTCTGGCACGTCTCCCGAGCCGGCGTATATCAGCGTTTCCAACCCCGGACAAGCCTGCTGGATCGCGAGGGCCTGCTCGACATGATGTTCGTCCACTACCAGAATTTTCGGCTCAGAGTCCTCAATACATTCCACCATCTCCCGCAGGGACAGGCGGAAGTTCACTGGCACAATGATGGCCGCCAGCCAGGGCACCGAGAAAAACAGCTCAAACCCCCAGTGGGTGTTATAACCCAGGTACGCCACACGGTCCTCACGGCCAATACCCTGTCGCTCCAGAGCTCCCGCCATGCCTTGGCAGCGTGAAAAAGTTTCACTCCAGCAGTAAGTTTTTCCCTCCCAGGAAATAGACGGTTTGTTAGGCCAGCAACCCGCCGCTTTTTCTAACCAGGCCATTGCCGATATTTCCGGTGTGTTCTCCCTGGCACCTGTTACTGACATTTATATTTACTCCATTTCGACTTATTCAACACAAAACTGCTTTATCAAGAATTACGACATGGCATTCGGTATTAGTAATGAAATGATTGGGAACGCCACAATTAAGCCCAATACCACAAAGTCCGCTACAAGAAACTTCATCACACCAAAGAAGATGGTATGGACCTTTATTTCACTTGTTACAACACTATTAATAACGAATACATTCATACCAAGCGGAGGTGTTACTAGGCCAATTTCAAGTAGTTTCACTACCACTACCCCGAACCAAATCAGATCTAAGCCCATACCTTCCACAAGAGGGATCACAAATGGTAGTGTCAGCAGCATGGTTCCAATGGAGTCCAGGAACATGCCCAATCCGACGTACAGCAAGACGATAAATAACAGCACCATCCAGGTTTCCAGCCCGAGTCCTGCAACGAAGGCAACAAACGCCCCAGTCACCCCGGTAAGTGAAACGAACGACACAAAAATCTTCGCCCCGATAGCAATGAAAAATAGAGAGGCGGTCTGATAGGCGGTTTCCTTCATAGAGCTGAGAAAGTCCGACCATTTGAGACGACGGGATACAGCCCCAAAAACGATCACGAACGCGAGGCTGACCGCAGCGGCTTCTGTAGCGGTGAATATCCCGCCGTAAATGCCACCAATAATGATAGTCATCAGCGCCAGTGCAGGCCAACCCTTAAGGCCAGCCTTGAATTTATCCTTGAACGTATAGCTCAGCTCATCTGGTACGGGTGCATCGCTCGGCTTCACCAGGGACCAGACCACAACCACCAGAATAAATCCCAACATAGTCAGGATGCCCGGCAATATGCCCGCCATAAACAGCTTGTTAACGGACTGCTCGGTAAACATACCGTAGAGGATGAACAATACACTGGGCGGAATCAGGGACCCGAGGGTTCCCCCCATTGCTACCGTTGAGGTCGCCAGTTGCTTGCCATAGCCAAACCTCAGCATCTCAGGAACGCAGATGCGCCCCATGGAAGAGGCGCAGGCCAGACTCGAACCTGTAATGGCTGAAAACCCTCCACAACCGAACAGCGAAGCGATTGCCAGGCCACCGGGCATCCGCGCTAGCCAGACACGAACGGCCGCGTAAATGTCTGTGGTAATGCGGGTATGATAGGCAATATGTCCCGCCGCGATAAACAAAGGGATCATGCTCAGTGAGTATGAGTGGATGAAGTCAAATGCGTTGGTTTCGATCAATGACAATGCCGGACGAATACCTCTCTCGAGATCGAAGTCGCGACCCGGGCGCCAGGCATAAGTGATCAAAGAGCAAACTGAGGCTACGCTGACCAGGACAAACGCGATTGGCACCCGCAAAAACATCATCACCAGGGCGACAATGAAACCATAGGCGCCGATAGTAGTTGGTTCCATGGGCTTACAACTCCTCGGATTGACTGTCTGGCCGGGGCTTGATAACACCCAATGAACACAGGAGATCGGTAACGGTCAGGTCGACTAAGCGAATAAAAAATAGAAAATAACCGGCAAAAAAGGCAGTGGCACCAGGCCACTTAGGTAGTTGTAACATGCCAAAGTAATAGCCGCCTGAGGTGTAGGCTTCCACCATCGTTATATAGCCGGCATAGGTAATTGGCATAACTGCCAATAAACCGACGATGGCTGCCAGTAGATTGAGTCCCCGCTGAAACCCCGGCCCCAGTTTTTGGGTGAAAATCTCGACTGAAATAAAGCCTCGATCAGCCGCCACAAATGCCAAGGGTAGGATGAGTGCGCCGATCATGAGCTCGCCTATAATAGTGACCTCATCGGTGACACTGGAATTTCCAAAAGTGCGCAATAGCACACTGGTAGTTATCAGCCCACCCATAATGAGAATGCAAAGGGCCCCCAGGTAAATAAAGAAATTCTCAAGCCATGACAGACAGCCACGGAGCTTTCTTATCGGTTTCAAACCTGGCGAACCCGGTTCCGGATCAGAGCCGTAGGGATCGGACAGCAGGTGGGAGTGACTACTTTTCATGGCTGAGTTCCTGGGCCTTATCAGAGTAGTTAACCGCCGGGTGCTACAGACCCCGGCATTTGTGCTATCTCAAGAGTGGTTTAGCCCGCCCACGGATAACCTTTTTCGTCGACCACCTGCTGATATTCAGAAAGTAATTGCTGGTACTCATCCCAGATACCCTGGCCGTCAAATCCGGCCTGGTTCATTTCTTCAATCCACTGATTGATGTACTTATCTGACAGGGCTAGCAACTTGTCACGCTCCGAGTCCGCCATCTTTATAACTTCGATTTCGTTACCCAGTTCACCAGTAGGCAAGGCATCGATAATGACTTGGCTTTCTTCGATCACCGTCTCGGCATAGAAGTCCACCATATCCGAACCCGCTTCCAGCATAATCTGTTGCTGCTCTTCGGTAAGGTCATACCAACTGTACTTGTTCATCATGATAGAGAAACCGGTAATCTGACCCCAATTGGTAAGCGTTACACTGCTAGTCACTTCCGGAGTTTTGAAGGAGCGCATGGCGTAAAGGTAGCCGGCAGAGCAGTCCACCAGACCGCTATCCAGAGCCTGATACACCTCACCGTAGGTGAAGTTCACTAGGTTGGCCCCCAGCTCATCAACAATCTTGGCATAGATAACGGAAGCACGAATCCGCTTGCCTTTCATGTCTTCCACGGTATGAATCTCATTGCCTTCGGTACACTCAAGCTGCACCGGGGTGGTGGTGTAATTGCCTACATAAACCACGCCCTCGTCGGCAAATGATTCCTGGATCTGTTTATTGGTAGTCATCAACTCATACATCGCCCGCATGGCAACCCAGGGATCTGAGTTTCCCTCAACAGGGATATCTCCAATGCTCAGCCCACGCATCTTGGACGGCTCATAGGCTGCCAGAACGCTACCCATATCCGCGGTACCTGCAGAGACCCCGCTGAGAATACCTGAATACTTCAGTAACGCCCCCCCCCCAATGGATGTCCAAGGAAAGGTCGCCGCTGGAACGCTCATTGATTTCGTCGGCAAAAAATTGCAGAGCCTCAGCACGGCTACCACGATTGGGTGTCGCTTCGGCATAACGGAGAGTAGTTTCAGCAACCGCTTCCCCTGCTATCGCCAAAGCCAGGACCGAGCCCACACAAAGGGTTTTGATCGAGCTAACTGATCTCATAACTAGGTTTTCCTGTTTTTGTTTTAAGGTAGCTACATTTTAATGGTTTGGTGTATTCAACCTAGCACCCCAAATTGATACCAACAACAAACCATATTTTATATAATATATACCTATATTATATAGCTTCAACATCTATCGAATTGTGCAATGCTTATTAAGAGTCAGGATTAAGATAATGGGACCCCCTCCTCCTTGTCGCCACCTAGTACATAACGGAAAGTACCGGCCCCGGTGGCAATGAGTTGTTCCTCAAGGGTTATACGTGCTTCCACAAAGAACATTTTGCGGCCGCGACTGATCATTCGCGCTTCAATTCGCAATAGCCCATCCTGAACCGGGTTAATAAAATGAGTACTCATGGATACTGTAATGCATTTCCGGACATTGCCAGATACTGAGCACCACGTTCCACATAACCCACTAGCGGAGTCTAGTAATGCCATTAAAACCCCACCATGGACAAAACCATTACGATTCATATGTTGGTCGCCCACAAGAACAGTTAGTGCGCAAAAATCTTTTTGCCATTCTGTTACAGAAAACCCCAGGACATCCCTGAAACCTGATAGGCTTTCGGCTTCGGCTTTAAAGTTACTATCTCCAAAGTTAGTTTCATTAACGCTACTATCAATTTCCGGCATTTTCTTGTTATCCCTAGCGGATTGAGCAACTCATCTTCTTGCCCCATATATTAAAAAAAGCTACTTTTTTAGCTAATATCTAGTGGGCAAATATCAATAATCAGTCATGTTTACACTTCAATTCAGATTTTTCGACCAGCCTGCTGCCAATAATTATCACGTAACTTACGCTTGAAGATTTTGCCCGAGTCTTCTCTGGGAAGGTCCTTACCAATCTCTATTCGTCTGGGTACCTTGAAGCCCGCGAGATGCTCGCGTAGGTAACTTTTTATGTGATCAGTATCCAGTTTGACGTCATCCTGCGCTTCCACCACTGCCATCAAAGCTTCCCCGAATTCCTCATCGGGAATGCCGAAAATCACGCAATCCTTGATACCCGGATAATTGTGCAGTACCGCCTCTATTTCTGCGGGATAAATATTCACACCCCCAGAAATCACCATGTCTTTAACCCGATCAGCAATAAAGAGGAAGCCGTCCTCGTCCAGGTAACCCATGTCTCCGGAGGTTATATAACCATCTTTTTCCATCGCGGCCCGGGCTTCGGGTTTGCGATTGTAGGTAAAGTCCATCAGCGGAAACTTGGAGTAAATCTCACCTATCTCACCGGCAGGCACAGGATTCCCCTGCTCGTCCAGTATCCGGATATCAGCCTCCGGCACCGTCTTGCCGACGCTCCCGGGCTTGGCCAGTGCCTGTTCGGAATTACATGCACTGACCGCACTGGATTCGGTGGAGCCGTAGAACTCGTTGATCACTGGTCCGAACCATTCAATCATCCTGCGTTTGACATCAGCTGGACATGGCGCCGCCGCGTGAATAATAAATTCCAGACTCGACAAATCGTATTTATTGCGAACGCCGTCTGGCAACTTCAGTAGGCGAATAAACATGATCGGCACCATAATTGCCGCTGTCAGACGGTATTCCTCGATTAACGCGAGAAATTCCCTGGAATCAAACTTCGGAATGATTAACAGCAAATCGCTGATTTTTGACGCCTGCATGGAGTAGCCATTGGGGGCGCTGTGATAAAGCGGCCCCGGTACGGTACAGCGTGCACCTGGGCCACAGCCGTATACCCGAGTACGGAAATCTCGCATGGAGGCCGTACCTTCGGGATTCAGCGGAACCCGGCGAACGCCTTTCGGATGCCCAGTGGTGCCAGAGGTGTACAACATGGAAGACGGGCCCTGAACGGGGGGGCTCTGAGATGGCTTTTCCGAGTCGAGCAAACGCTGCCAGTCTGCTTCACCTTCTGGCACGATGCACACGTCCGCAGCCAGACCAAAAGGTTTGCGGAGGTCTTCGTGGGTTTCCACCAGAAGACAACTGACGCTAGCGGGAATCGCATCCTTTACAATCCGGTACAGGTCGGCATGAATGACCAGAACCCTGGCCCCCGAATCATTCAGTATGTAAGTCAGTTCTTCCCCCGCCAAGTGCCAGTTGATGGGCACTGCATAGGCCCCGACATAGTTGGCAGCGTGGTTGGCAGTCATGAAATGAATATCATTCCGCATGAAAATGCCCACGCACTCGCCTTCGCCCACCCCCATTTTATTGAATACGCTTGCAGCTCGTTTTACATCATGCTGGAACTCTTCATGGGTGAGATGGCGGGAGCCACAAACAATACCTTTAAATGTCGTCTTGTCGATTGTTGTATTTGTCACTGCAACTTCTCCTTTAAACCACTTAAACCAGACGGGATCATTGTCCTTTGAAATCCGGTTTGCGCTTCTCATTGAACGCAATAACGCCTTCAATCCAGTCATCAGCCATAACCGTACCACCAAAAGTTTCGGCCTCTAGCTGCAGTTGTTCCTCCAGAGAATTATCGGAAGCAGCCAAAATCAACTTCTTGATATTGCCATAGGCACGAGTAGGCCCACTCGCCAGCCGTTCTGCCAACTCCTTGGTTCTGACGACCAGGTCCTCTGTCGGTACCACGCGGTTGATCAGGCCCATATCCAGCGCTTGCTTTGCGGTAAAACGATCGCCCAGAAGGGCTATTTCCATGGCTTTCTTGGTGCCCACAAGACGCGGTAGATAATAGGAGGCACCACCGTCCGGGCTGCTGGCTATCTTGGAATAAGCCAGAGTGAAGAATGCATCTTCGGATGCCACCACCATGTCACAGCACAA
This sequence comes from Vreelandella arctica, assembly GCF_037070215.1. Classification (NCBI taxonomy): domain Bacteria; kingdom Pseudomonadati; phylum Pseudomonadota; class Gammaproteobacteria; order Oceanospirillales; family Halomonadaceae; genus Vreelandella; species Vreelandella arctica. The sequence continues at coordinate 27,549 of NZ_JBANSN010000034.1, forward strand.
TGCGAGACTGACTCCGGCACCAGCCGCTGCACCGCGTATACTGGCGATCACCGGCTTGTTCAACCGCCGCATGGCATACATGATGGCATTGAGACCATGAATACGATTTATAAATGTGAGCCGCCGCTCTTCAGGAGACAGCTTGGTGAACTCCATGAAAGACTTGACGTCGCCACCAGCCAGAAAGTGTTCACCGGCACCACGCAATACGATGCAGCGAATGTCGTTATTAAGCTCCGCTTCTTGCAAACGATCCCGGATCTCGGTACGCATTTCCAACGACAAGGCATTGCGTGCTTCAGGACGGTTCATAGTCAGATAGGCGACTTGGCCATCAATTTCAAAGTTCAAGTGACTCATATTGTCTGATCCTGTCTGGTGAATAGCGTGGGGAGGGTGGTCAGCCACAGACTTTATCGGAACGCATAGTTTCCAGCTGTTCAGGGTTGAATCCCAGCTCGCCTAGAACCTCGGCAGTATCCGCTCCATACTGGCGAGCAGCAAAAAGTATGCCTGGCTTGGTGCGACTGAAACGGGGTGCCGGCGCTGGCTGCTGCATGCCATCCACATCTACATAAGTCTTCCTGGCCTGGTTATGGGGGTGGGATGGGGCTTCCTTTATATCTAAAACTGGTGCAAAGCAGATATCTGTACCTTCCATCAGCTCACACCATTGAGCCCGGGTTTTCTGCCTGAAAACCTGTTCTAGGTATTGCTTCAGTTCTGGCCACTGGCTCTTGTCCAATTGCTCACCGAACTTCTCCTGAGGAAGACCTGCTACTTTCATTAGTTGAGCGTAGAACTGCGGTTCTATCGAGCCAATGGATATATATTTTCCGTCGCTAGTTTCATAGCAGTCGTAGTAATGGGCACCAGTATCCAGTCGGTTGGTGCCACGTTCCAGCGAATTGAGGCCCATTTCATAAGCTGAATGGAACATCGTCATAAGTACCGCGGAACCATCTGTCATAGCCGCATCGACAGCCTGACCCTTGCCGGATCTGGCGGTTTCCAACAGAGCTGAAACAATACCCAAAGCCAAGAACATACCGCCACCGCCGAAATCACCGACGAGGTTCAGGGGGGGCACGGGTTTTTCTCCAGCCCTGCCGATTGCGCTGAGAACACCGGTCAGAGAAATGTAATTGATATCGTGGCCAGCGGCTCCGGACAGAGGACCGTATTGGCCCCAGCCTGTCATGCGACCGTATACCAGCCTCGGGTTTCGCTGCATACATTGATCAGGCCCGATGCCCAGCTTTTCAGTTACTCCGGGGCGGAAGCCTTCAAATAGGGCATCAGCGGTCTCCACCAGTTTAAGCAGGGCTTCGACACCCTCCCGTGTTTTCAGATTAAGGGCTATTGAGCGTTTGCCCCGCCGACTGCAATCCAGCTCTGGCTTCAGAGCCTGCGCCCCGACCCGCTCAACGCTGATTACTTCAGCGCCCAGGTCGGCCAGCACCATGCCGCAGAAAGGCCCTGGGCCAATTCCTGCAAGCTCAATAACCCGAAACCCCTTCAACGGTCCCATCTCGCTCTCCTATTACCGAGACGATTGCCCGGTGTTTTGTCTTTATTATTTGGGCATCCCTCAGGGCGCTCTTGAGAGCATCTACCGCCCACTGCTGGCTACAATTCTGTCATCAAACAATTTTCCGATCTCACCGCTGGAAAGTCCGAGCGTCTGCGCCAGAATTTCCTCGGTGTGCTCCCCCAGCCTTGGTGCCCTCAGAATCGGATCACGGTTCATGCCGGTAAACCTTAAGGGGTGGTCAGGCATCAGGTACTCCCCTACCCCCGGCTGATCTACCATCTGAAATAACGGGTTGTCAGTGGAGCAGTCGATATCTGTATTCACGGTTTCACGGATGGTCTGGTACTTACCCCAGCACGCCCCGGCATTATCGAGCTCAGTGCTGACTTGGCTGTAGGAGCGCTGACTAAACCAGTGCTTGAAAATGGCAGTAATTTCAGCACGGGCCTCGTAACGGTCACCTTCTTTACGGAGGTCCAGGCCCATCCTTTGTTGAAGCTCATTAATCTGGTTTTCGGTACCGGTCACCGCAACGAGAGCGTTCCACTGATTGGGGCTAACCCCGACCACCATTACCCGCTCGCCATCACTGCACTCGAAGTCGTGCCCGTAGGTGCCGAAGACGTCGTTGCCAATGGCCTCACGATCAACATCGTTAATCATGGCTTCGGCGATATAGCCCAAATTTCCAAGGGTGGCGAGAGCCACATCGGCTAAAGCGATTTTAACCAACTGGCCTTGACCAGTACGGGAACGATGGCGCTCTGCAGCGAGCAATCCCAAGGCGATTTGCTGGCCGGTGATGACATCCCAAGCCGGCATTGGATTATTCAGGGGAGGGACCTCCCCCGCTTTGCCGACACCGGTAATGGAGGGAAAGCCGACCTTGCAATTAACGGTATAGTCGAGAGCACTGTTACCGTGACGATCACCGGTAAGGTTCATGTAGATCAGATCTTCCCGGAATTCTTTCAGGCGCTCATAGGATAACCAGCCCTTGGCCGGAAAGTTGGTGAGGAACATGCCTCCATCGTCTCCTGGAAGGGTAATCAGCCGGGAGAGGATTTCCTGACCTTCCGGACGACGGATATCCACAGCAATAGATCGCTTCCCCTTGTTAAGGCTGTGCCAGTAAAGGCTTTGGTTGTCACCATTCACCGGCCATCGGCGATAGTCGATACCGCCGCCAATGGGATCAAAACGAATTACATCCGCCCCCAACTGTGCCAAAGTCATACCGCCTGAGGGCGCTGCCACAAAGGCGCTGCCCTCAATTACCCGAAGTCCGGAAAGAATGTTCTGCATGTTCAGCTCACCTCAGCATAGCCATTGTTGATAACCACCAGATCCCGCTCTACAGAACGACACCGGAAAGCCACGGAATCGCCTTCCCGCCAGATTTCGGTGCAGATGGTTTCTCCGGGATAAACCGGCGCTGAGAACCGTACACGCATCCGGTGGAAGCGAGCTGGATCGTAATCACACAAAGTCTTCAGAAGCGCGTGGCAGGCCACACCAAAGGTACACAAGCCATGCAGAATAGGTGCTTTGAAGCCTGCATTGGTAGCCACGTCTGGATCCGCATGAAGCGGGTTATAGTCACCGGAAAGCCGGTAAATCAACGCCTGCTGTGGAAGCGTCGGTAACTCGCACAACATATCCGGCTCTCGTTCGGGGATCGGGTCCGGCTTTGGTGACTGAGCATCGGGGCCACCAAAACCGCCATCGCCTCGGGCCATGGTGGTCATGGACAATGTGCACAAGGCCTCATCGGTGTCAGCATCCCTGACGGTACGTTCGGAAAGAATCAGAGCCCCCTTACTTGCGCCCTTATCAATCACATCTGCCACTCGGGTAGTAGCATAGACATGGCCAGAGGCAGGCAGCGGCTTGTGCATGACCAACTCCTGGCCAGCATGTAGGATCTTCACCCAGTCGATTCCGGTGTCCGGCTCTTTCGCCCAGAACCCCGGATACGCCATCGCCACCGCCATGCTGGGCAGCGCCTTAAGACCATCCTCGTAGACAAATGGCAGACAGTTCCTGTCCAGAGGATCAATACCCATGCCTACGCCCAGTGCGTAGAGAATGGTATCTTTCTCGGTGTATTTCTGATCGATACGCTTGAACTTGCGGTTCAGCAGCTTCTCGTAACTGATGGCCACGTGCATCCTCCTGTGTCTGGAAAACAGTACCCGACCGGCGTTGCCGAGCGGGACCATTGTTACCCGGGTTTATCAGAAGGGGTCCCAGCTGAAGATATCCGCAGAGCGGCTCAGCGGGTAGAAATCCGCTTCAAAGGCGGGCATCACGCGGCTCAATATCGTCTCCGGAGTCCATCCTTCAGAGGTATGGGCTGAACGAATCGGGCGAGGCTGGCTGAACAGGAAAATCTCATTGTTACGGACGCCGAAAATCTGACCGGTCACATGCTTGGCCTGATCACTGCAGAGTGACACTACCAGGGTGGAAATCTTGTCAGGGGTCATCTTCTGGATCTTGGCAACGCGCTCTTTCTGGGCCTCATCATCCGTCGGAATACTGCCGATCAGACGACTCCAGGCAAACGGAGCGATACAGTTCGAAGTTACACCAAAGCGGTCCATGTCCAGCGCCATGGATTTTGACAAGCCTACAATGCCCATCTTGGCAGCAGAGTAGTTGGCCTGGCCAAAATTACCAATCAGGCCGGAGGTGGACGTCATGTTCACAAAGGTGCCGCTGCCCTGTTGGCGAAAATGGGGTGCTGCCGCCCGGCTGACGTTGAAGGTACCCTTGAGGTGCACCGCCAGAACCGACTCGAAATCCTGCTCCGACATTTTATGAAAAATACCGTCGCGAAGGTTCCCAGCGTTGTTCACCACGCAATCTATCTGACCGAAGGTATCAAGAGCAGTCTGGATGATGGCCTGTCCTCCTTCCCATTCCGTCACGCTGTCAAAGCTTGATACCGCCTCGCCTCCAGCTTCCTTGATCGCGGATACGACTTCATCAGCCGGGGCCTGGTCGTTACCAGCACCATCTGCGCCACCGCCAATATCGTTAACTACGACTCTGGCACCATGCTCTGCAAGCATAAGGCAGGTTGCGCGGCCAATACCGCGACCACCGCCGGTGACAACAATTACTTTTCCATCCAACATTTTTTTATCGCTCACAAAATTCTCCTGAAAGGTCTCTTGTAGGTTTATTGTTTCAAGCCTGAGCAACTAGGTTTCTGGCAATGACTTTCAAAGCAAGGGTTTCTTCTGCCCCCTCGAAGATTGGCAACACCCGCGCATCCACAAAATAGCGGCTCACATCCGATTCTTCGGCATACCCCATTCCCCCATGAATCTGCATGGCTTCACGGGTTACCCACTCTGCGGCACGACAGGTAAACAGCTTCACCAGGCTGGCCTCCACCTGGCCACCACCAGCATCCATCATTCGGGCGACGGAGTAACTGAACTGGCGTGAGGCGGTAAGGGTCGACATCATCCGGCCCAGTTTCACCTGGGTGAGCTGATAATCACCCACCGCTTTCCCGAATACCTTACGGTCTTTGGCATAACTGAGGGCTTTCTCGAATGCGGCCTGCATCACACCCGTTGCCCGGGCAGCGGTCTGGATTCGTCCGCCAGCGAAGCCTGCCATAGTGTAATAGAAGCCCTGTCCACGGCCCTTCTCTCCACCAATCAAACCATTGGCAGGAACAAAATAGTCCTCAAAAAACACGTCGTAAGAATGCATGCCCCGATAACCCAGGGTGGCTATAGCCTTGCCGGAAATAACGCCCCCGGAAGGTTGCTGATAATGAAATTCGTGGCCGGAAGCAGACGGTTTCTCCACCAGAAACAGACTAAGGCCTTTGTGACCAAGCGAGGTGTCCGGTTCACTCCGGGCCATCGCCAGCAACATGCCGGCCTTGCCTGCAAATGTGCACCAGGTTTTGCTGCCATTAAGTACCCAGCCTCCTTCGACCTGCGTTGCTTTTAACCCGAGGGAGGCAACGTCAGAGCCGTAATCGGGCTCGGTAATAGCGATCGCACAGAGAGTGTCTCCAGAGGCAATGCGCGGCAACCATTCCTGTTGTTGTTCCTCGGTACCGCCTTGCAACAGCGCTTTGGCAGCAATTTCCGGACGGGTAATCAGGCTTCCGGCTGCACCCAGTGAGGCCCGTGACAGCTCCTCAGTAACCACGATCATGCCCAGGGTGTCTGGTTGATTATCGGGTAAAAAACCACCGAAACGCTCCGGAATACTGATGCCGAAACAGCCGAGCTCTGCCGCCGGCTTGAGAATCTCATCGGGAATATCCAGATCCTGCCGGTGGATTTTACCCGCCAGTGGCATCACCACATCGGTAGCAAAGCGGGCAAACATGTCCCGCATCATTTCTTTCTCTTCCCCGAGCGTGGATGGCAGACGGGTACTGCCACGCTCTGCCACGGTGGACCCGATCGCAGCCAGAAATACGCTGCTACCGAACTGCTCAATCAGCGTTTCGATGTCCTTATCTCTGTACAAGCCAATTATCGTGGCGCGATCAAGTCCGAGATCTCCGGCTCTGGCTAACAACCGCTGAATAGCCGACGGCACCGCTTCCGCGCAGAAAACCAGGGCGACATCGCGGGCAAGTTGATCTTCTTTACCTGCCTCTGCTGCGTAAACGCATACCGCCTCAGAAGCAGACAGTTCCGCCGCGCACAAGGCGACTTCGTAACAGCTCAACTGATGGTGGTCGAGCAAACCCGAGCTCAGACGCCCGTCGACAGTGCAGTAGTTTTTCAGGTTCTTGAGGGCCAGCCCCAGTTGGTACCGGACCGTCTCAAGGCTACGACGGGCTACTGCCAGTGATTCGGCGTCACCCCCTAAGTGCATAGCGGCTTGTTGTGTTTGGCTCATCAGGTCACCTGTTCATGCTTTTACTGTTCCACGAAACGGCAGTGCTTCGGAGTGTCACTCGTAACGCCCAATAATCGAGATGCTACAGATGTTCTGGTGCGGGAAGCCCCCAAGGTTATGGTTCAGAGCCAAGCGGGCATTTGACAGCTGTCGGTCACCGGCTCGCCCCTGAAACTGCAGATAATTTTCATAGATCATGCGCAGACCGGAGGCACCGATGGGGTGACCAAAACACTTCAGCCCACCATCAATTTGGCAGGGAATCCGGCCACCGGCATCAAAATCACCGTTCAGCACATCACGAACAGCCTTGCCCTCGTCAGACAGCTGCAGATCTTCCATGGTCACCAGCTCGGTGATAGAGAAGCAATCATGGACTTCCGTCATACTGATTTCTTCTCGAGGCTTTTTGATACCTGCCTCGTTATAAGCACGCTGCGCAGCAATTCGGGTGGTCTTGATATAGGAGCCATCCCAGTCACTGAAACTGGCTTCATCACCGTTGGAAACAGCTAACTGCAAAGCCTTGACGGAAACCAGGTCCGTTTTGCCCAGGCGCTGGGCGATTTCGGGCGTGGTCACAATGGCGCAGGCCGAACCATCACTCACGCCGCAGCAGTCATACAACCCGATCGGTTCTGCGATATAGGGGGCATTGATGGCCTGTTCTTCGGTGATTTCCCGACGAAGATGGGCTTTCGGGTTCTTCGCACCGTTAGCGTGGCTCTTCATTGACACATGTGCCATGGCCCGCTTCAATTCAGTCTTGTCAATACCGTGTTTGGCGCGATAGCCGCTGGCAAGCTGGGCAAACGCGCCCGGAGCTGAAAGATTGGGCCAGAACATGTCGTTTTCCACACCGCGGGTGCGCTGGGGCAGACCGCCATAACCGACATCCTTGAGCTTCTCCACACCCAGGGCCAGTGCGATATCACAGGCGCCAGAGGCAACTGCATAGACTGCGCCACGGAAAGCTTCGGTCCCGGTGGCGCACATATTCTCAACCTTGGTAACCGGGATATTCGACAACCGCAGGGCAAGAGATAGAGGCAACGCACTTGCCCCCACGTTGTAGGCATCAATCCCGGCCCCAAACCAGCCCATTTCGATGTCCTTCTTTTCAATACCCGCATCAGCAAGACATTCTTCAAAGGCCTCCACCATCAGGTCGGCGGGGCTGGCATCCCAGCGTTCCCCGAATTTGCTGCAACCCATTCCCAGGATTACTACCTTGTCTTTGATTCCACTAGCCATTTTCAATCACCTGTTATCAGCTGCGCTTGTTATTGCCCGGAAGGTGTCGCTTTCCAGAAATATTTCCGGAAGCCACGCTGGTTATCGAACTGCCGAATGCGGAAATGCAGGCTGACGGCAACACCGGTTTCAATACTGCCGGCCTCCACTTCTGTAAAGTCCATCATCATTCGACCACCGCCATCGAACTCGACCAGCCCAAAATAGGCGGGCGGATTCCAGTCAAATGTCAGGCGATCAGCAGTCCAAGTTTTGACCCGGCCGGGTAAGGCAGACATCGGGTGATCGTCCTGACTGTGCAATGCGCCACAGTCCGGGTTAACGCAATAGTTCTCCTTCGGGATCTGAATGGTGCCGCACTCCCTGCATTTGCCACCGATAAAACCGGTCAAGAGATCCTTTTTGCGGTACATCGCAGCCAGGTAACTCTGTTTGTCCAGCTCCCCACGCTTGCCGGTTTCTCGTTCAACCAGGTTATTGAAACTGAGGAAGCGGTTGTAATTCTCATCGGGGCGACGACGCGCAAGCGCCCCGGCGAAACCGGTTTTCGGGCGCCGTTCATTGATCTTTTCAGTAGCTCTGAAAAGCACCACATCGGTGCCCTGGCCAAAACCAGCCAGCATAATCAAATCACCGGGTTTGGCAGCTTCGAGCGCTGCAGTAAGCATGAGAATTGGATGAGCTGCCCCGGAGACACCCATTGAGGCAATGCGATTGTCGACCACAGCCTCAGCCGTGACGCCAAGCGCTTTGGCAACCGCTGAAGGCGTTTTGGCCTGATCGGACGCCAACACAAAGTGGGCAATATCAACGGCTTTTAAACCCGTTTTTTCCAGCAGACGAGTAGCAGCCAAAGGCACACTCTTAAGGTAACCTTCGTCACGGATCCAGCGCTCTTCCCACTCATAATCCAGGGTCGAATCTTCGCCACGATAGTGATCCACAAAATCCGTTACATAGGTTTCGCAACCCATATACTCTGCAATCACCCCTTCACTACCCACGCCCAGAGCCGCAGCACCGTCACCCCAGAGCATTTCCGCCCGGGAGCCACACTTGCTGCGACGGTGTTCAGAAGCCACCAGCATGGCCGACCCTTTACCTGGGCCGCCCGCTTCTAGCATCGCAATCAGGGCGGAGGTCGCCGCACGTTGGGAGGCACTGACATCCATGGTGCGCAGTTGGTCGCCGAGATTCAGCGCCTGGCTGACCACCACAGAGTTCTGACGATCAAGAAAGGGCAGGGTAGTGGAGGCCAGATACAGTGCCCCTACCGAGTTAGCATCAAGTAGTGACATACAGTCCTGAGCGGCTTCCACAGCCATGGTGATAGTGTCTTCATCCCAGTTACAGACACTGCGCTCCCCTTTTGCAAGACCCCGAAGGCTGGCATCAAACCAGTCGTTAGCGTCAGCTATAGCGGCTCTGGAGAGCCGATTTCTCGGTATATAGGCACCGTAGGCGGTAATACCAAACATTTGATTTCCTTATTTTTATTAGAGAGAACGGCCGATAACCAACTTCATAATTTCTGAAGTTCCACCATAGATCCGGCGTACACGCGCATCCACGTATATGCGGGAGATTGGGTACTCACGCATGTAGCCATAACCCCCAAAGAGTTGTAGGCACTGGTCAACCACCTTGCCTTCGTTTTCTGTAGTCCAGAGTTTGGCCATAGCGCCCTCTTCAGGCGTCAGGATCCCCTCATCACACTTTTTTATGCACTGATCAAGGTAGGCCCAGCCCACTTCCAGGCTGGTTTTTATATCCGCTAACACAAACTGTGTGTTCTGGAAGTCGGCTATGGTTTTGCCGAACGCTTTGCGTTCTTTGGTGTAGGCCACAGTTAGATCAAAAGCACGCTGAGCCTCAGCCTGAGCACGGCAGGCAATAGTAATGCGCTCACGTGGAAGCTCTCGCATCATTATGCTAAAGCCCTCACCCTCCTCACCGACAAGATTGCTCATCGGCACTCGGACATCCTGAAAAAACATTTCAGAGGTATCCGCAGCTTTCTGGCCGATCTTGTCTAGGTTACGTCCCCTGGAGAAACCAGGACGATCACATTCAACAATTATCAAGCTGATGCCATGGCCGCCCTTGCTCGGGTCTGTCGTGCAGGCAACCAAAACAAAGTCACAGTTCTGGCCATTGGTAATAAAGGTCTTTTGGCCATTAATGACATAATCATCACCATCGCGAACGGCACTTGTTCGCAAGTTTTTCAGGTCACTGCCGACCCCCGGCTCGGTCATTCCAATAGCAGCAATTTGCTCGGCAGTTACCATCTTTGGCAGCCAGTACTGCTTCTGCTCTTCGGTACCTGCACTCATCAAATAATAGGCTACGATGTCCGCCTGAACGGAAAATCCAACACTGGCACCGCCAATGGCGTAGCCTGTTTCTTCTGACAGGACCATGTTGTAAAGAAAGTCGGCACCCGGCCCCCCGAACTCTTCAGGCACACCACAGCATAGAAAGCCATTTTCCGCAGCCTTATTCCATAAAGACCGAGGAACCACACTTTGCTCTTCCCACTGATCTATATTGGGCTCCAGCTCGGCACGAAAAAATCGACGCACGTTTTCGCGAAAAAGTTCATGTTCGCTGTTATAAATTGCTCTGCTCTGCATGAGTGCTATTCCTGTAGCCGAATGGCAACGGTATAAGAGAGGGGGAACATTACTGTGCCCCAGGTATGATTCAACCGTATCAGCAAGAAATTTCGCTAACAATTATATACTTTTTATATCAACCATCACTTTTAGGCATACCTGACTGCGGGCTAGATCATCATCTATTACTAAAAAGGTATATAGTGGAAAACTGTATATAACTAAGTTATAGGTAAGATTGCCATGCCCTTTAATCTAAACGTAGACTTACGCCAGCTGAACACTTTCCTAACTGTTGCAGATACCGGCAGTTTCAGTCGTGCTTCCGAAAAATTGTTCGTTGCCCAGCCCGCTCTAAGCCGACAGATCAGAATGCTAGAAGAAGCACTGAACGTTGACGTTTTCGTACGACACGGGCGTGGAGTGGTACTAACGGCGGCTGGTGAATTGTTATACGAGCGAGCACGCAGCCTACTTCAGAGCCTTGAGAGAACTCAGGCCGATGTTACTGCCGTAGCAGGCGAAGTCACGGGGCAAGTAGTGCTTGGGCTTCTTCCTACAGTGGCACATACCTTTTCAGGGGCTATTATTGAGGATTACCGTAAGCAGTTTCCTCAGGTAAATCTTGCAGTAAAATCGGCTATGAGTGGCACTCTCCAGCAAATGGTTATGCAACATCGATTAAATATTGCCATTTCATACAATCACAGTAATCATAAGAACTTACGCTTCCGTCCTTTGATAGAGGAGCGCCTATATTTAATTTCCCCAACCAACACTAAAGTTTCCAACCGTTCTGAGATCACTTTAGATGAAGTGCTCGAATTACCACTTGTTATGCCTGAAGAGAAGCACGGTTTAAGAGTGGCGATGGAAAAAGAAGCTGCAGATCGCAACAAGACCTTAAACCTCGCTCTTGAGGTCAGCGCTTGGCCCATGCTTACCGATATGGTGAGAAGAGGGCTTGGCTACACCATATTGTCTTCCGCTGCAGTCCATGAAATGACAACCCGAAAGGAAGTCATCGCAATTCCTATAACCTCACCAGAGATTAAGCGAACGTTGTCTCTCGTCACCCCTACAGATCTACCCTCCTCCGTTGCAACGCTCAAACTGGCTGAAATCATAATGCAACAGGTGGCGGAACAGGTAGAAGCAGGTATCTGGAAAGGAAAACTACTATTTGACAAGAAAGAAATAATTTCTGCCAGTAAGCCCCCAAACATACATGAGGATGCAGAAAAGCCATAACGCTCTGAACTCATACTATATTACTTTGTAATTAAGCTACTGCCATCATCGGGAAGCATCCTGTGCATGTCGGATAATTAAAGGGGGGGTGCTATGGATCTCACCGAACAAGACAATTGTGGTACCCGTATGCTGGGCGATATCGGCCTCCCTCTTGATGTGTATGCCGACCAGGTGGCTTTCATTAGGGCTGTACGAGAAGGCTTGTCTGGCCGCGTACTCCAAAAAGCGGTCAATGCACTGCGTGGTGATCGAGATGTCTTCGTGCGACTATTAGAAACTGATTCAGGCAACCTGCATCGCTTGTACAAGCGTAAGGCCCTGGGTCGTTCTCAAAGCGAGGAAGTGCTGGATACACTGAAGCTGTATGTCGAAGCCGGAAAGGTCTTCGGTGATCGCGATAGCGCCCAGGAGTGGCTACACAGCGAGGTTCGAGCGCTGAATGGGTCTCAGCCCATCGATCTTTTCGATACCTTCGCTGGCCGCGAAATGGTGAGGGATGTGCTGGGCAAGATTAAATTCGGGGAGTTCAGCTAATAATATTTTAGATGCGGTGAGTCAAATCAGCTCGCAAAACCGCATAAATACCCTTAGCACTTACCAAAACTAAGGGTATCCGAGTGAAGTTTTATCAAATCAAAAAGTACGCTATTCGACCACCCTTTCCGGCCAGGATGGAAGCTACCGAAACGGCGGATGCTGAAATAAAGACGGTAGCCTGTATTGTATTTCAGCCTGTCAGCTGCGGCCGTCATGCTCGAAATGGGGAACTACACCCCGAATCTCCGGCTGTTGCTCCAGACATGATGCTCAGCATTTACGAAGTCGACGCCACCTCAATTCAAAGCCTGGATCTCTCAGATCTGCCCGCAGGTGAAACCGGTTCCCCTGCCCCGCTTGCACACACCCCCTAAGTCCCGACTTTCTAGGAAAGCCAGAAAATGCTGGCTCATGCCAACATACCTTGCAATATTAACCTCATACCCTCCCAGATGCGTATTCCGGCGAACGTGACCGGTCATTCCGGTGATCGTGACCGATTTGCACACGGCCTTCACGCTGGAGAGAGTTTTGTACGCTGAGCGGTCACGATGGGTCAACCGATTCCGTTT
>NZ_JBANSN010000035.1:0-36598 GCF_037070215.1 Vreelandella arctica
ATGAAGTACACCTGGCTGCCCTTGAGTGCCTATCTCTCGTTTGAACGTCTACATGAAGAGGTACACCGCTTACTCGGTGGTTACGGAACTGATCACGCGATTAATTTTGAATAGGCACTTATTTGTCTCAGAAAGTAGCCGAACGAAAAGCTCGTTAGCGTTTTTAATAATCATGATTTGCTCCATGCTGATAAAAAGATAAACCGTCGCAAATCCATGCGACGGTTTAAAGCTAGCAAGGAATGCATGGGCGATAAATATATATAAGTTAAGTTTTAACGCCAATGATTGCTCTGCTCTTCTAACGCTTGAATGGCATCGACGCTCAGTGGCAGCTGATTGGCCCAGAGAATAGCTTCCCGACGATGGCCAATATCCCGCAATACTTGGTCGTCGTAGGCTAGTAGGGGCAAGACGTGGCGGCGAAAAAGCTGCCGACGACGGTAGCGCCACCAGCGCATTTCAAGCCTGTGAATCAAGGTCAGCGATGGCATCGCTGGCATATAAAACTCCAGCCGGGGCGGTTTAGGCGGTGGCGTCAGTTGGCTGGCTTGCTGCCAAGCATACTGAGCATGTCGGGTAGGGTTGTCGTGATTCATGGCACACCTCCATCGTACACCTGCCCTAAGCCACAGCGCCTGCACGCCTGCTGAAGGGGGTGTCATCTAACGTTAATAAGAAGGAGGGTCGCGACCTCTGATAATTAGCTTGGTGCACAGCCTTGGATCAATCAAACGAAAAGAACTACACTGTGCCTTAAGTTTTTCTGAAAGGTGGCGTGATGAATCAGCTAACGAATGTGGTGAGCAGCCGGACTGCCTTGCCGCTACTGGATAGTGAAGTGCTGCGCAGCTTTGTAACGATTGCGGAAAGTGGCAGCTTCACTCGCGCTGCCCAGCAGCTGTTTCGGACCCCTTCCGCACTGAGCATGCAGATCAAACGCCTGGAAGAGACACTGGGACAGACGCTATTTGTACGCGAAGCGCGCCACGTGCGCCTGACGGCAGAGGGGGAAGTGCTGCTTGGTTATGGCCGACGGCTGCTGAAACTCAATGCCGAGGCGGTGACGCAGTTCCTGGCGCCCACACTGGAAGGGCGTGTAGGGCTTGGCATTACCGATGACGTTGTTGGGCGTGTATTGCCCACCGTACTGGCCCAGTTTGCGCGCTCACATCCGGCCGTGCAGGTCGATGTCGTTGTTGGTCGCAGCATAGAGCTGCTTGCTAGATTGGATGAGGCGGAACTTGACTTGGCCCTGGTGATGGCGGGGGAACCTGGGCAGGCGACGCGTGGCGAGATCGTGCATAGCGAACCGCTGGTATGGGCGGGCCGGGAGGATGGTGTTGCCGTACAACGTTCGCCGCTACCGGTGACACTGGCTCAACAGGGGTGTGCATGGCGTAGAATTGCACTCCAAGCACTGGATAGCGCCGGGATGAATTACCGAATTGCCTACTCCTGCGACCACTGTGCCGGGCAGGAAGCCGCTATGTTGGCAGATCTGGCCATTTCACCGTTTCCGAAAAGCTTGATTCGCCCCCCGCTCAAACGTCTCACTAACGAATCGCTACCCCCATTGGGTGATTATCAGGTAGCGCTGGTTAAACGGCCTGGCAGTGGCGATGCCAGCGAAGTGTTGGCCGAGCGGGTGGTGGAGGCCTTTCGGGAGGGGTGAGTTCATATTTTAATTACATCGATATATGAACATCTGTCTGGCTCCAGCGCTGTCTATCGTGCTTGAGCCTAAGTACTGCCGCCGATTTGAAGCGTAAAGCCCACATCGTGCTGGCGGCGATAGACGTTTTTGCCGCCTAGTCGCCGTATAAGCTCCTTGGCGGCGAGGCGGCCCATCTCTTCTCTAGGTGAGAGAATGGTCGTGAGCTGAGGCGTCACGTGCTGTCCAAGTGGCAGGCCGTTAAACCCGGCAATGGCGATATCCCCAGGCACGTTTAGACCCTGACGTTGAGCAGCCAGCAGGGCGCCTGCTGCTAGGTCGTCGTTGGCAAAGTGAATGGCCTGGGTATGGGGATATTGCGCGAGCACTCGGGCCAGTCCTTCCGCACCCGCTTGCAGGCTGCCCAGGGTATCTAGTTCCAGTAGTGGGGCGTCGATCCCTTTCTCCTTTAGCACCGCTTTATGTCCATCAAAACGCATGCTGGCGCGATAGTCCTGAGCCAAGCGTGCGCCCACATAAACTATATGGCGGTAGCCTTTGTCGATCAGATGGGTAGCCATACAGCGGCCGGCGGCCACGTGATCCAGCCCGACGTTAAGATCCATGCCTTGTCCTAGCTCCATCACTTCCATGATGGGGTGATCCCAGTTGGCCAACAGCGTATGGCACGCGGAGTTATGGCGCAGCCCAGCGGTGACCAGTGCAGAGCATGACCAGCCTAAAAACGTGCGCACCAACTGATACTCACGGTCTAGATCGTAGTCGGTGTTACCCAGCAGTATCTGATAACCCTCGGCTTCCAGCGTCTCCTGCAGCCCCTTGATGACTTCCACAAACACGCTGTTGATCAGTGATGGCACGATCACGGCAATCAGCCGTGATCGGGATGAGGCCAGACTACCGGCAACCAAGTTGGGTACGTACCCCAAGCTCTCCACGGCCTGAAGAACGCTTCGCCTTGCGCTATCGCTAACTTTATCGGGATAATTCAGTGCTCGCGATGCTGTAATCGGCGATACCCCTGCCGCTTGTGCCACTTGGCTGAGCGTGACTTGGTCTGAGCTTCGTCGCTGCCTAGCGTTGTTAGGCAGGGCAGGCGTTGTCACATTTTTGGCGCGCGAGTCAGCGTTAGGCGAGTCTTTAGACATTGGTCGCAGGGCCCTAATGTTCAGCTTGTCGTTATGCAGAGAATAATCTAAAACGAATGGTAGCGCTATCATGACAGCGCTACCATGACGCTTTTAATAACACCGCGACGATAGCAACAAAAACAACAACACTTTCAACAAAGCGAGGTGTCGGCAGGTGAGTCAACACGATCAACAATCACTTCAAGTAGGCGTTATTGGCCTGGGTGCCATGGGCATGGGCACTGCTACCGTATTGCTCCAACACGGGTTTAACGTCACGGGCTGCGATATTTCTGTAGACGCTCGCGATGCCTTCGTGGCGGCAGGGGGCAAAAGTGTTGCAACACCTGCCGAGCTTGCTCACTGCCATATTGTGTTGGTGGTTGTCGTTAACGGCCTTCAGGTTGAGCAGGTGTTGTTCGGAGAGCAGGGCGTGGCCAGCCAATTGGCACCGGGCAGTCTGATTATGCAGTGTGCCACGGTGGCCCCCAGTCAAGCCAAGCAACTGGGTGAGCGCTTGTCGGCACAGGGCTTAATGATGCTGGATGCGCCGATTAGCGGCGGCGCGGCGAAAGCCAAAAGCGGTGAGCTATCGGTCATGGCCTCCGGCGCACCAGAAGCCTTCACGTATTCGCAGGGAGTGCTTGATGCCATGGCCGCCAAGGTCTATCGCCTTGGCGATGCCCCCGGGGTGGGCTCCAGTATGAAGCTGGTCAACCAGTTGCTGGCTGGCGTACATATTGCCACCGCCGCCGAAGCTATGGCGCTGGGGATTCGTATGGGGCTCGACCCAGAGGTGATTTATGACGTCATCACCCACTCAGCGGGCAATTCTTGGATGTTCGAGAACCGCGTGCCGCACATTCTGAGTGGTGACTACACGCCGCTTTCCGCTGTGGATATCTTCGTTAAAGATCTCAATATCGTGCATCAAACCGGCCGCGAGCTGGCGTTGGCAACGCCGGTGGCGTCCAGTGCACTGCAGCAGTTTACCGCTGCCAGCGGTGCAGGCTTTGGCCGTGAAGATGATTCAGCGGTGATCAAGGTTTATCAGCGGCTCTCCGGCATCGCCTTGCCGGAAGCCGCCAACGATGCCCAGGGAGCCTGATAAAAATGGGTATGGGATCGAACATCGTATTAGGCGCTATTGCCGACGACTTCACCGGGGCCACCGACCTTGCTAATAACCTGGTGCGCGGCGGCATGCGCTGCCTGCAGGTGATTGGCGTGCCGCAAGAAGAGATCGACCTCGCTGATATCGATGCGGTAGTCGTGGCGCTTAAATCCCGCTCCAGCCCGGTGGATGAGGCGGTGAATGATTCGCTCGCTGCGTTAGATTGGCTGCAAAAGCAGGGTGCCCGCCAGCTGTTTTTTAAGTACTGCTCCACCTTTGACTCCACCGACCAGGGCAATATCGGCCCGGTGGCGGATGCGCTATTGGAAGCTCTGGGCGGGCACCAAACGGTGATGGTGCCCGCCTTTCCAATCAATGGGCGTACGGTTTACCAAGGCCATCTGTTTGTGGGTGATCGCTTGCTCAACGACAGCGGCATGCAGCACCACCCATTGAACCCTATGCAGGATGCGGACTTAGTGCGCGTGCTTGCCCGCCAAACGCCGCACCCGGTGGGGTTGGCCAACCGCGCAGTGCTTGCCCAAGGATCAACGTCAACCCGTGCCCATTTATCTGCGCTGGAAGCACAAGGCGTTCGCCATGTGATCTGTGATTCCCTGGATGAGCAGGATCTGGACGTACTGGCCGAAGCGACAGTGTTAATGCCCTTGGTCACCGGCGGTTCTGGCCTGGGGCAGGCATTGCCTGCCCAGTACCGTGCCCAGGGCTGGTTAGCCACCATCACTGAACCGGGGCGTTTATCGCCTGCCTCGGGCGGGGCGTTGGTGCTCTCCGGCAGCTGTTCCCGCGCCACGCTGGCCCAGGTTGCGGATTTTCTGGTCAAGCATCCTAATGGCGGTTTTGCCCTGGATCCCTTGGCGCTGGCGAAAGACGAACAACAGCAAACGCATGCGTTGGCGTTTGCGCGACAGCGCTTATCTGAACAGGCGCCGGTACTGCTTTACGCCTCGGCTGATCCTGACAAGGTGAATGATGCCCAGCAAGCCCTAGGGGTAGAACGTGCGGGCGCGCTGGTGGAAGAGGCGCTGAGCCAACTGGCAGTCACGCTGGTGAACGAAGGCGTAGGCCGGTTACTAGTCGCCGGGGGCGAAACCTCCGGTGCGGTAGTCTCGGCGCTGGGCATTACCACTCTGCGCATCGGCGAGCAGATCGACCCCGGCGTGCCCTGGACCCAAGCCCCGCTAGCCGGTCGCGATGCGCCGCTGTCGTTGGCGCTGAAGTCCGGTAACTTCGGCGGCGTCGATTTCTTTACCCGGGCGTTTGAGGTGCTGGCATGAGCATCCACTTGCATCGCCATCCCCAGAACAGCTTGCGGGAGCAGATCAGTACCCTGGGCAAATCGTTGTTTGACCGCGGCCTGACCATGGGCTCCAGCGGCAATATCAGCGTACGGCTGGACGATGGCGGCTGGCTGATGACACCGACCAACGCCTGTTTGGGAAGGTTAGACCCGGCGCGCATTTCCCATTTGGATAACAACGGCCAACTGTTGAGTGGCGATAAGCCCACCAAAGAGCAGTTTCTACATATGGCGATGTACGAAGAGCGCCCGCAGTCCGGCGCTATCGTACATCTGCACTCTACCCATTCGGTGGCGGTCTCCTGCTTGCCGGAAGTCGATCCCTGCGACTGCATTCCGCCGCTGACCGCCTATTACGTGATGCGGGTGGGCAAGCTACCGCTGGTGCCTTACCACATGCCCGGCGACCCAAAACTGGGCGATGCAGTGCGGGGCTTAGCGGGCAAGCATAGCGCGGTACTGTTGGCCAACCACGGCCCGGTGGTAGCGGGGAAAAATCTTGAGGCGGCGGTGTACGCCACCGAAGAGCTGGAAGAGACCGCCAAGCTCTATCTACTGTTGCGAGGCGAGAACCCTCGGGGGTTAACGCCCGAGCAGGTAGCCGAGTTAGAAGCGCGCTTTCCACGAGATTAATACTATTTCATTTAAAACTGAGCACTTAACAATGACGTACTTAACAACAAGAGCACCACGATGATTCGATTAGCCGCCAACCTCAGCATGCTGTTTAACGAGCACGCCTTTATCGATCGCTTTGGGGCCGCTGCGGACGCGGGCTTTAAAGGTGTCGAATATCTATTTCCTTATGCGTTTTCCCCGGAAGAGTTGCGCCATGCGCTGCAGGAAACGCAGCTGGAACAGGTGCTGTTCAACTTGCCGCCGGGAGATTGGGATGGCGGGGAACGGGGGCTGGCGAGCCTGCCTGGCCGAGAAGGGGAATTTCGTGACTCGGTGGTAGAGGCACTGCGTTATGCCGAGGCGCTCAACTGCCCCCGCGTGCATGCCATGGCTGGCCTGTTACCTGAAGGTGCCGATGCTGCGACGAAAGCTGAGCATCAGGCGACCTATGTTCGCAATTTGCGTTTTGCGGCGGGTGAGGCGGCAAAAGTCGGTCGAGAGGTACTCATCGAACCCATCAATACCCGCGATATGCCGGGATTTTTCCTGTCTCGCCAAGCGCAAGCCATGGCAGTGCTGGTAGAAGTGGGGGCGGAAAATCTCAAGTTACAGTTTGATCTCTACCACTGCCAGATCATGGATGGCGATTTGATTCGCCACCTTGAACGCCAGTTCAGCGCCATCGGCCATATCCAAGTGGCAGGTGTGCCCGAGCGCCACGAGCCGAATGTTGGAGAAGTGCACTACCCCGCCATTTTTGAGCGATTGAGTGCGCTGGGCTACTCCGGCTGGATCGGCTGTGAGTATCGCCCCAAGGCAGAAACCCGTGCGGGGCTAGGGTGGGGCAAAGCTTGGGGGTTAACCACTCACTGATATCCGCCAGGCCAAATAACAAACGAGAAAAACACAAACAATAACAACAGTGCATAGGAGAAAAACGATGCATATCGCCATTACCGGTGCGGCAGGCTTTCTAGGCCAGCGGTTAGTGCAACAGCTGCTGGCTAGAGGTGAGCTTCGCCAGCAGCCGATTACCCGGCTAACACTGATTGATCAGATAGAAGCACCGTTGCCTGATGCGGGAAGCGTCGCCGTGGCATCAAGGGCGCTGGATATTACCGAGTCCGGCGCACTGGATAGTGTACTGGAGCAACGCCCTGATGTTATTTATCACCTAGCGGCGGTAGTGAGCTCTGCCGCAGAAGCCGATTTGGAACTCGGTATGCGGGTTAATTTCGATGCCACGCGGGCGCTGTTGGAAGGCTGCCGGGAGCAGTCACTGACCGATACTCGCTTGATTATGGCCAGCTCCGTGGCGGCCTACGGTGGTGAGCTGCCGGAAGTGTTGGATGATATGACGGCCCACCATCCGCAAAACTCCTACGGCGCCCAAAAAGCCATGTGTGAGCTGCTCATCAACGATTACAGCCGCCGTGGGCTTATCGACGGCCTAGTGCTGCGCCTGCCGACCATTGTGATTCGTCCTGGCCGACCAAACGCCGCGGCCTCCAGCTTTGCTTCCAGCATTCTGCGTGAGCCGCTCAATGGCGAAGAGGCGGTTTGCCCGGTGCCCGTTGAGTTTCCGATGTTTGTGATGTCGCCAGGCAAGGTGGTGGATGCGCTAATCCATGGTGCTGAGGTGCCAAGTGAGGCGCTGGCGCCTTTTAGAGCCTTTATGCTGCCGGGCATCACCGTCACGGTGGCCCAAATGCTTAAAGCGCTGGGTGACGTCGCGGGAGAAAAAGCGCTTTCACTGGTACGCCATGAACCCGACCCACGCATTGAAGCCATTGTGGCAAGCTGGCCCGCCCGGTTTGAAACCACGAAAGCCAAGCAGCTTGGCTTTGTAGGCGATGACAACTTCAAGCAGATCATTGATGCGTTCGTAACTGAATCGAAGTGAGTTTCTGCCCTGCCGTAAGCGGTAGGAAACTGCCTGGGCGACACCCGCAGGCGCGGTAAGTTGCCCCAACGACCACCCTCACAACAATATAAAGAGGGCACGACAATGACGAAGCAACACATGACTCCAACGCTCAAGCGCCATGTTCTGGTGGCCGCGATTAGCGGTATCGCCACGGCAGATATCGCACTTCAAGCCCACGCGGCGACGGAAGTGAACCTGGGCCATACACTCTCCTCGACTTCGCACTACTCGGTAGGTGCTGATGCGTTTAAGGAGACACTGGAGCGATTATCCGATGGCGAGTTCACGGTCACCGAACACACCTCTGGGTCGCTGGGCGGCGAGCGGGAGATGATCGAAGGTCTACAGATCGGTACGGTCGACGTGGTGATTACCTCCACGGGCCCGCTGGGTAACTTCGTACCGGAAAGTTATGTGCTCGACCTACCGTTCCTGTTTGAAAACTACGACCAGGCTCGCTGCGTGTTGGATAGCGAACTGGGCGATGAGCTGTTGGAAAAAATGGGCGAGCATGACTTGGTGGGTTTGGCGTGGTCTGAAAATGGTTTTCGCCACCTAACCAATAGCCAACGCGAGATCGCCACGCCCGCCGATGCCGAGGGGCTGCGCGTACGCACCATGGAGAACGCGGTACACCAGGAAGCGTTCCGTCAGATGGGCGCCCGCCCAACACCGATGGCGTTCCCTGAGCTGTTCACCGCACTTCAGCAGGGCACCGTCGATGGTCAGGAAAACCCGATTACCGTCATCGTTGCCACCAACTTTTGGGAAGTGCAGGACTACCTCTCGCTAACAGGCCACGTTTACTCACCGGCCATCGTGCTGGGGTCGCCCATTCTGCTGGACGGCTTGAGTGATGAGGAGCGTGGCTGGTTTATGGAAGCTGCTGCGGCGTCTGCCGAAGCGACCCGCGAAGAGGTGTCGCGCTTAGAGCGTGAAGGGGTGGCACTACTGGAAGAGAATGGCATGACGGTAAAAACCGATATCGATATCGCCCCCTTCCAGGAGGCTGTACAGCCTGCCTACGAGATATTTACC
Organism: Vreelandella arctica; assembly: GCF_037070215.1. Taxonomy (NCBI): domain Bacteria; kingdom Pseudomonadati; phylum Pseudomonadota; class Gammaproteobacteria; order Oceanospirillales; family Halomonadaceae; genus Vreelandella; species Vreelandella arctica. Next base: position 8,824 of record NZ_JBANSN010000035.1, read on the forward strand.
TCGGAATACGGCACTGAAATGCTTGAGCGCGTTCAGGAAGCAGCCAGCGGTTGTTAAGTAACCCTGGCTTCCCCACCTCGGCCTCCGGCATACCGGAGGCCGCTTTGGCATGGTGAATTCTTATGCTAGCGGTCTTTCTTCGTTTTGAGCACCAGTTAACCCGGCTCGCGATGCTGCTTGCAGTGGCGATGCTGGCGATCTCGGTGACACTCAGTTTTTATCAAGTGCTCACCCGGTTTGTCTTCAATGCGCCCTCGACCTGGACGGAAGTGGCCTCCCGTGCGGCGATGATCTGGTGCGTTTTCCTGGCGGCGGCTGCCACGTTCCGGGGTGGCTATATGATGGCGGTGGAGGTGGTTTATAAGGTAGTGCCCGCGCGCTTTTTGACACTACTGGAAGTCGCCATTGTGGTGTGCTGCTTACTGGTGCTTAGTGTGCTGATCCATTACGGCATCCAAATGACCATGCGGGTAAGCAATCAAACCATGTCGGGAATGAATATTTCGATGGCGTGGGCGTATGCGGCGATTCCGACGGGCTCCTGCTTTGCCATTGTTGCCGTAGTGGCGAGGCTGCTCGCACAGCTTGCTGGCCGGGAAAAGGTAGGTCCTGAAAATAGCGAGATCGTGCCGGAGGCTGAAACATCCCAGGATGCGCCGCGGCCTGAGCGGGAGGTGCAGCCATGAATATGGTTATTGGCCTGTCGCTGATCATTCTATTTACCTTCGGGGTGCCGATTGCCGTTTCTATTATTCTGGCATCCATTATTGGCATTGGGTTTTTTACCCGCTTGCCGCTGCTATTAGTACCGCAGCAGATGTTTATCGGCATCGATAAATTCCCGCTTATGGCGATCCCGTTTTTTATTCTTGCCGGTAACTTGATGGCGGCGGGGGGGATATCTCAACGGTTAGTCGACTTGGCCAAATCCATCGTTGGGCGCGTGCAGGGCGGGCTAGCGATGTCCTGCGTGTTGACCTGCATGATGTTTGCAGCGGTGTCCGGTTCCAGCGTGGCAACTACCTTTGCGATTGGCGCCATCTTGATTCCGGCGATGGTAAAACATGGCTACCCTAAGCCCTTGGCTGCCTCCATTCAGGCGTCATCCGCTGAGCTGGGCGTGCTTATACCCCCGTCGATTCCGCTAATTCTGTATGGCGTGAGTACCGATACGTCCATTGGCCAGCTGTTCCTCGCCGGTATTGGCCCCGGCATATTGATCGGCAGCGCGCTGATTATCTTCCTGTATCTATTCTGCAAGATACGGGGCTACGGCAAAGACGACTATAAAGACAGCACCGGTTTTATGGTCTCGGTGAAGCGTGCCTGGGTGGCCATGCTGATGCCAGTGGTCGTTATCGGCGGTATCTACGGCGGGATATTTACCCCTACTGAAGCTTCCGCTGTGGCGGTATTTTTTGCCCTGATCGTCGGCGGTTTTTACTACCGTGAGCTGAAGCTTGATGACATGTGGCCGATTATGCGCCAGAGCGTTATTTCTACAGCCGCCGTTATGTTAATTATTGCTGCGGCCTCGCTCTTCAGCTTTCTCCTAAGCCGTACGGGGTTGCCCGCGCAAATCGCTACCCTGGTCACCAACACCATCAACGACCCGCTGATGTTTCTTTTGGTGGTCAATGCGTTACTGTTGGTTGTCGGCATGTTTATCGAAACTTCCGCCGCTATTTTGGTGCTGGCGCCGATTTTGACGCCAATCGCTATTCAGTTCGGTATTCACCCGGTTCATTTTGGCCTAGTCATGGTGGTTAACTTGGCCCTTGGCATGATCACGCCACCGCTGGGGGTTAACCTGTTTGCTGCCTGTGCGGTCGCCAAAATTTCGATCGATCAGATGCTGCCTTGGCTGGTGCGCTTTGTGCTGGTGGTGCTGGCCTGCCTCATGGCGATTACCTATATGCCTTGGATATCCATGGGGCTGGTGAACATCTTCTATGGTTAGGTAAGTCGTTATTTAAAGTGAGCAAAAACAACGACAATAAAAGGAGTGTTTAATGTCGCATTCAATGACTTTGCCACCACAGCAGGCGCTGATTGGTGGAGAGTGGGTAACAACCGCCGCTACGCTTCAGGTAGAAGCCCCTGCTACGGGTGAGCCTTTAGCGCGTATTGCGCGTAGCCAAGTAGAAGAGGTTGATGCCGCCGTTCAGGCAGCGCGTCGGGCCTTTTGTGGCCAGTTAGGAGAGTGGTCTCGCTGGTCGGCCCGGCAACGCAGCGAGTGGTTGCTGCGCTTTGCCGATGTGATCGAGGCGCACCACAGACAGTTAGCCCAGCTGGAGTGCGCCGATACCGGCAAGCCGATGACGCAAGCCAAAGGGGATATATCCGCCTGTGCTCGCTACTTCCGCTTTTATGGCGGTGCGGCGGACAAGCTTCACGGTGAAACCATCCCCTTTGAAACCGACTTCGCGGTCATGACACTGCGCGAGCCTTACGGCGTATGTGCCCAGATTATTCCTTGGAACTACCCTTCTCAGATATTCGGACGCTGCGTGGCTGCCGCGCTGGCAGCAGGCAATTGCGTGGTGCTTAAGCCCGCCGAAGATGCCTGTTTGAGCGTGCTGCGCTTGGCAGAACTGGCGGTGAGCCATGGCCTCCCTGCCGGTGCACTCAACGTTGTGCCAGGGCTTGGATATGAAGCAGGCGCAGCGCTTGCCGCCCATCCCCAAATTGACCATCTCTCCTTCACCGGCTCACCGGAGACCGGTACCCATGTCGCCCAAGCGGCTGCCCAGCACCATGTGCCTGTCACGTTGGAGTTAGGTGGGAAATCGCCTCAACTCGTATTTGCCGATGCGGATCTTGATGCAGCGCTTCCGGCAGTGGTGCGCGGCATTGTTCAGAACGCCGGGCAGACCTGTTCAGCGGGTAGCCGCCTGCTGGTGCAGCGTGAAATCGCCGATAGCGTGATAACAAATCTTTGTGAGCGCTTTGCTGCTTTGCGCTGTGATGCAGGTGAAGCCGATGCCGACTGTGGCCCGCTGATCAATGCGCGCCAAAAAGCCAAACTGGAAGAACGTTTGTCGGCGGCCAAAGCCGATGGCATTCGCGTTGCGGCCATAGGAGAGCTAGCGCCGAGCGCACCGGCTGGTGGCCACTTTGTACTGCCTCAACTGCTGACCGATATTCCGGACGGTCATGAAGTGCTGCGCGAAGAGCTGTTCGGGCCGGTACTGGTGGTGCAGGTGTTCGAGGACGAAGCCGAAGCGCTAGCACTCGCTAATGCCACCGATTTTGGCCTGTGTGCCGGTATCTGGACGCGTGACGGCGGACGTCAGCTACGCTTGGCGAAAGGTATTCGTAGTGGTCAGGTGTTCATCAATAACTACGGCGCTGCCGGCGGCGTAGAGCTACCCTTTGGTGGCGTTGGACGTTCAGGACATGGCCGGGAAAAGGGCTTTGAAGGGCTGAGAAGCTATACACGGATCAAGACCGTCGCTATCAAGCACGGCTAGCACGCCATCTACTTAAAAGGAGCTATCACAATGACAACATCTCGCCAGGTAGGCATCGTCGGCGTGGGCCTGATGGGCCATGGGATCGCCAGCAGCCTGCTACGTGCAGGCCATCAGGTATTTTTTCTTGAACACCCGGGTAATCAGCCAGTGGATGACCTAGTGGCCGCTGGCGCCACCGCGCTGAGTTCTGGTCGGGAAGTGGCACAGAGCACAGAGGTGGTGATTCTGTGCGTTACCGGCTCACCTCAAGTAGAAGCCGTGCTGTTTGAACCCAACGGTGTATTAGAAGGCCTAACCCCTGGCAGTGTTGTTGTGGATTGCTCCACTGCTCTACCTAGTTCAACAGAAAAAGTCGCTGCCCGAGTCACGGAGGTGGGCGGGCGCTTTATGGATGCGGCAATGACGCGCACGCCTAAAGAAGCGGCGGAAGGGCGACTTAACTTGATTGTCGGCGCCCCGAAGGCGCTGTTTGATGAAATATTGCCGCTACTGGAGGGCTTTGCTGAAAATATTGCCCATGCGGGTGACGTCGGCGCAGGCCACACCCTTAAGTTGCTGCATAACTTTGTCTCGTTAGGCTTTTCTGCGGTACTCGCCGAAGCCACGGCTGCTTCTCGCAAAGCGGGGATAAGTGATACCGCCTTACTAGAGGTGCTTGGGGCCGGCGGTGGGGGCGGGGTGGTGCTTGAGCGGTTACGCCCTTACATTGCTGAAAATGACCCTTCGGGTTTCAGATTTACGGTTGCCAATGCCAGCAAGGACCTCGGTTACTATCACACCATGACCAATGAGCTGGGAGTAGAGCGTGGAGTTGCCGGAGCCGTTCATGCGCTTTATACATCAATCGGCGATAGTTCGCTGGCGGTGCCTGAAGTGATCGGCGTATTGGAGCAGCGGAGCTAGTTTGGCGGTGAATGCCTGCTTCGACGCAGCCATTGCTGAAAAGCATGTTCTGAACAAAAGACCCTATCGGTATTTGTTTTTTGGGGAGACATAGCCTACGTTATGTTAATGAATTGTAATGAATAATATCATTAGAGTAACTTTGGTGTTAAATATGGCGTGAAATCCCGCGGTGGCAGAGGTGAGTACCCGCATAGATATGGCAATGGTGCTGATGCCTAACAATATGGCAGCTATGATGTTTTAGCCATATGACCGCACGACTATTTCACAGGGATGAGTAAATAGAATGTACCAGCACTATTCGCGTCCAGGGTTGGACGCAGATGGCGATCGGCCAGGCCACGCGGTGGCGATTCTGAGCGTGCAGACCGGCTCGCCAGGAATCCACATCGTCGATGTCAATACTGACTACCAGCGTTTATGGGGTGGCAGCCGCGAAGCGTGGTTGGGTGCTCCCCCCGTGGTTGTGCAGCAGGAAGCCGCTAACCGCCATATTTTCGCACAGCTGCTTGAAGCACTACACCCGCTAAAAGACAGTGCTCACGGTGCTTTTGAAGGCATCAGTGGTCGCGAAGTATCCCGCCATCATGATGGCAAACGCCGTCATGTTGAGTGGCGAATTACGGCGATGGGGACATGCCATAATGGGCAGTTCACGCTGGTATTAACCCAGCGCGATGTTACTGAGCAGATGGAAAAAGAGGCTCAGCTTGAGCGGTTAGCAACGACCGATATGCTGACTGGATTGGTTAATCGATCGCAGTTCGATATGGTGCTTAAAAACGAGTTCAACCGACAGCACCGCTACTCTCGTCCCTTATCTTTAATCATGCTTGATCTTGATTACTTTAAAGATATCAACGATAGCTATGGGCACGGTGTCGGTGACCAAGTACTAATGGAGCTTGCCGATCTGCTGAAGCGTAATTTGCGTAAAGCAGACTGCTGCGCGCGCTGGGGCGGTGAGGAGTTTATGCTTTTAGCGCCTGAAACCTCGCTTGAACAGGCTGTACGGCTTGCCGACAAAATCCGAGGCGCGATCAAACATACCGCTTTTCCGCTTCAAAGCAGCGTCACGGCAAGCTTTGGGGTGGTAGAGGTTCATTCGCAAGAGTCGGTTAAAAGCGTCATGAAGCGAGTCGATAACGCCCTTTATCTCGCTAAAAATAAAGGGCGTGACCGGGTATCAACAGGCGGCTTGTTGTCTTCAGCGAAGCAGGCTTAAGCCGGGTCGCGGTCAATGGCAAATGCTGACCACGCTTGCCGCACCGGCATGATTTCCAACCGATTAATATTGATATGGGCGGGCAGTGTCGCTAGATAGAAAAGCTGCTCGGCAATATCTTCCGCTTGAAGAGGCGTTGTTCCTTTATAAAGCGCGTCTGACGCGGCCTGATTGCCCTTGGTTCTTACCAGCGTAAACTCGGTTTCTGCCATGCCGGGGGCAAGATCGGTCACGCGGACACCTGTTCCTAGCAGGTCGCAGCGCAGGTTATAACTAAACTGCTGAACAAACGCTTTTGACGCCCCATACACATGCCCGCCCGGATACGGCCACTGGCCTGCGACTGAGCCTAAATTAAGAATGCTCGCACCTTCGCTGTTTTTGAGCAGTAGCGGCAATGCCGCGTGGGTGACGTTGACCAACCCGGTGATGTTGGTATCGATCATGGTGTGCCAATCCTGCAGCGCGACTTTTTGCGCTGGCTCCGGCGCTAGCGCTAACCCTGCATTGTTGATCAGGCACGTCAGCGGCAGAAAGCTTTCCGGCAGGTTGCTAATAGTGTCAGTCACTGCGTCGCTGTCGCGGACATCCAGTGCCAGTGTAAGTACTGGAACCTGCTGGCTTAGCTCTTTTTCCAGTGCATCCAAGCGTTCCTGGCGGCGACCGGTGAGGATCAATGACCAGCCTGCTTTGGCGAAGCGCTGTGCTGCCGCTTTACCAAACCCTGAAGTAGCTCCTGTGATAAGTACGCTAGGCATTATAATATCTCCATGTTTATAAACACATTTAAAACAACAGTGTTCACTGTAAGCAACACTGGCTCAAGCCTCTAGAGCCAGTTGGCAATAGCCGGTGTGACATCGCATCTGTCCCCTGGGTACGTGATGATTGGCCCTACAGCTTAATGGGTCGAACTCACTAGGCTGGCAAGCACGCTATTTCCTTATGGATTAAACAGGGTGCTTGTTATGAATGCCAATCTTGCCGTTTCTTACTCAACCCAACAGGATGTGGATAACCGCTATGTACACAGCCTGGACCGTCAGTATGTGTTCCACTCCTGGGCACAGCAAGGCAGTTTAGACCCAATGGTTATCGCGGGCGCTCAAGGTTGCCGGGTATGGGATTATGCAGGACAGTCGTATTTGGATTTTAGTAGTCAATTAGTGAATACCAATGTCGGTCACCAACACACGAAAGTGGTGAGCGCGATTCAAGCCCAGGCCGCCAGCCTGTGTACCATTGCACCCGCCCATGCCAACCTTGCCCGCGGTGAGGCAGCCAAGCGCATTATTGCCAAAGCACCCGCTGGTTTCAGCAAGGTGTTTTTCACCAACGCGGGCGCGGATGCCAATGAAAATGCCATCCGCATGGCGCGGCTCTATACCGGGCGTACCAAAATACTTTCTGCCTACCGCTCTTATCACGGCAATACCGGTTCAGCGATTGCTGCCACCGGCGATTGGCGGCGGGTGCCCAATGAGTATGCCAGTGGGCACGTGCACTTCTTCAATCCATACCTTTATCGCAGCGAGTTTTGGGCGCGGGATGAAGAGGAGGAGTGTGAGCGCGCGCTGCAGCATCTGCGCCGAGTGATTGAGTGCGAAGGTGCCAACGCCGTCGCGGCCATTCTGCTGGAAACGATTCCTGGTACCGCTGGGGTACTATTGCCCCCCAAGGCCTACCTGCAGGGGGTTAGAAAGCTCGCCGACGAGTTCGGCATCGTGCTGATTCTTGATGAAGTGATGGCCGGTTTCGGCCGCACGGGGCGCTGGTTCGCCTTTGAGCATTACGACATGGCGCCGGATCTGATCGTGTTTGCCAAAGGCGTTAATTCTGGCTACGTGCCTGCCGGTGGCGTGATTATTTCAGACCCTATCTCACGCTATTTCGATGACCACTTTTTTGTCGGCGGTCTGACCTATTCCGGCCACCCGCTGGCGATGGCGGCCATTGTCGCTACGCTTGACGCCATGGACGCAGAGGGAATCGTAGAGAATGCCGATAAAATCGGGAATGGGCCGCTAGCTGAAGGACTGAAAAAGCTTGCCGAGCGCCACCCCATCATTGGTGATTGGCGAGGTGTGGGCGTATTCCATGCCTTGGAGTTAGTGAGCGATCCGGTGCGTAAAACGCCATTGCCTGGCACAGAGGTGCTGAAACTCAAGCAGCTACTGATGGAGGAGGGGCTGCTGGTATTTACTGTCGAAAACCGTATTCATGTGGTGCCACCGTGTATTGTGACGGCAGAAGAAGTGAAAGAGGGCTTGGCAATTCTAGAGCGCGTCTTTGAAGGGTACGCCGCATCACGTCAATGAGAGTTTAGCTACGTAGCTAAAGCGTTATCGTAGGCAAGGCCCAGGCGCTGTATGCCTGGGTCGATACGCTGCATTTCAATAGCGCCGAACCCCAAACGGAAAAAGTGGCGCGGGGGAGCGGCATCGAAAAAGTGCTGAAAGCCCGGTTCAATCAGTACGCCACGCTGGGCAGCATGCCACGCAAGGCGCTGGGTATCGATGCCAGGGTCGGCCTCCATCCAAAAGGCGCTGGAACGGCGACTGCTGTGGCTGCGGCAACCGGGTATTGAGTGATCAATGGCCAATCGCATGGCGTCGCGTCGTCGGTCAATCTCTTCCACATGCAATTTGAGGTAGCGCTCGTAATAGCCTTGGGAAATAAACTGCGCCAACTGGTGCTGCAAGGCCGCGGGTGGATGGCGGTACATCATGCGTCGCAGTGCCCGTAGCTCGTCGATCAATTCGGGATCCGCTACCACGTAGCCCATGCGCAGCCCTGGCGAGAGCGCTTTAGATAAGCTGCCCATATAGATAATCCGCGCGCTCTGCGCACTGGCTTTAAGTGCCGGAAGGGCGAACTGATCACCGTGAATTTCAGCATCATAATCATCCTCGATGACGATCTGGTCACGGTGAGGGAGTTGGGCCAATAGAGCATCTCGTCGCGCTCGGCTCATGGTAATGCCTGTCGGCACCTGATGGCTGGGCATAACATACAGATAGTCACACTGCTGAGCGCCTTCCAAGCGCATACCTTCTGTGTCCATGGCTTGGAACTGCAGGCTGGCGCCGCGATGAGCAAAAACATTCACTGCCTCGCGGTAACCGGGGGACTCAAGGGCCACTTGGGTGCCCCGATGACAGAGTAGTTGCGCAATCAAGTAGAGTGCATTCTGAGTCCCCATGGTGATGAGGATCTCTTCTGAGCGAGCGAAAATACCCCGGCGCGGTAAGATGCGTTTACGTAATTGTTCAATGAGTAGCGGATCATCTTGATCGATGCGGTCACGTAGCCATGGTTTATCGCGCTGCGAACTTAATAAACGCCGTGAAACATCGCGCCATTGAGCTAACGGAAACAGTCGCGTATCTAATTGGCCATAAATAAATGGGTACGCATACTCTGACCAATTGCCTGGTTTGAGTATGCCTTGGTAGTTAGTAGGGCGCTGCGTAATGCGTTTGTGCCAGTTTGGTGCAGCGATTACGCCTTTATTATTCTCGTTGATGGCACTTAACGAGGCATTAAGTTCTGAAAGAGACTCGATATAATCAGGATGCAAGTAATAACCGCTTCGGGGACGACTGATTAAATAGCCGTCTTCAACAAGCTTCTCGTAAACAATCGCCACAGTGTTACGTGAAATACCCAGCTGTTGGGAAAGTTTACGGCAAGAGGGAAGTGCATCCTCGCCGGGCAAGCTTCCCTTGCGAATCGCTTCCAGTAGCGTTTCGCGAAGTTGTTCTTGCAGGCAGGTGGCGGCATTAGGGTCAATCTCAAGACACAGCGTTGTCATGCAAATCTCCTCTTTAGACAAACCCTTCTCTACTTAGCAACTTAACATAAGCATCTTTCGTGCCAGTTCTCTTATTGGTAACTGTCCTTTTAATTTACGCTAACTGGCTCTAATCGTTGAGAGGATAAAAAACTAGGGTGAAGTCATCTTCAGCATGTCGCCGAAACGTTCACGAACACTTTGTAGATGCACTGCGGCGAGTAATGTTTTGTTCACTCTGGGAGTATTAGGCGATGAAAAAAATAGTGGCATTATCCTCCGCGTTGAGCGTTGGGGCACTTACACTGAGCATGTCACTGACGGCTAGCGCTGCGGATTTAGAAGAAATAGAGAGCCGTGGCTACCTAAGCGTGGCTACCGAAGATAATTACGCCCCGTTTAACTTTATGAGCGGCAGTGACCCCGATGGTTTTATCGAAGATATAAAGATCGAACTAGAAGAGTACGCGGATTTCGAAGTCCGCCAGGATATTTTACCGTGGACAGGGCTGTTGGCATCGGTTTCATCGGGTCAGTACGACATGGCACTTACCGGTGCTTCGGTCACCGACGAGCGTCTACGGGTGTTTAACTATGCACCGCCGTTTGCCTCCGCCCAGCATTTTTACATCAAGCGGGCAGGTGATGATCGTATCAACAGCATTGAAGACTTAAGCGGTATGACGCTAGGCGTCCAAGCGGGTAGCGCGCTGCTGTCACGCCTGCCTGAACTGGAAGTCATGCTAGAGGAGAGCGGCGGCGAACTGGGTGAGGTAATGGAGTATGAAGCCTATCCAGAGATTTACGCTGATCTGGCTAATGGTCGTGTCGATTACGTGATTAATTCCATCGTGCCGGTGAATGACCTGATTAGTGAGCGTCCTGATGTATTTGAAGCGGGCCAAGCCGTTTCGGGCCCTGGCTATGTTGCCTGGCCTATGCCCAAGGACAGCCCAGAGCTGCTGGCCTATATCACGGATTTTATGAGCCATCTGCGTGATTCTGGCCGCCTGGCCGAGCTGCAGGAAGAGTGGTTTGGCGAGTCCTTTGACGACCTACCGACAACCCCCATCACCTCAGTGGAAGAGTTCCACGAAATGGCCGGTATGTAAGCCATCACCTTCGCCAGCCGCCCAGAGCAGTATCGGGCGGCTGTTATTTTATTGAGCGAATTAGGAGGTGAGCATGGACAGTAGCGCATGGGGGCTGCTCATTCAGGGCGCCTGGACAACCATATGGATATCCGGCATCTCTATTGCCATCGGCGTCATAATGGGGCTGATAATTGCCTTGCTCAGGGTGGCTAAAATTCCTGTCCTGCATCAGTTGCTAGGCGTTTACATTAGCCTAGCGAGGGCAACACCGCTGGTAACCCTGGTGCTGTTCATCTTTCTAACCGCACCGACTATGGGGGTTAACCTTAATCGCAATGTGGCCGGTATCATTGCGTTAACTCTCAATACCACTGCTTTTAACGCCGAAATATGGCGTTCCGCGTTTAATAACTTCTCCAAAGAGCAGCGCGAAGCGGCGCTGGCCATTGGCATGACCCCATGGGTCTACTTCCGCCGTATTATGCTGCCGCAAATTACCATTACCAGCCTGCCGGGCCTAGTCAATGAGATGTCGTTTTTGATCAAAGGCAGCCCCGCCATTGCGGTGATCGGTGTGGTCGACCTTACTCGTGTGACCAACCGCATTTCAGCGGTTACCTACGACCCTTTGCCGCCTATTTTAGCCGCAGCGGCCCTGTATATGCTGATCATCAGCCTGCTGGTATGGCTGCAGCGCGTGGCTGAGCGCAAAGCCAGCCGATTGGCCGTCTAACATGGTCAACAAAGGGGAGCCTTTATGAGTAACTGGGATATTCTTTGGTCATCGTATGATGTGTTTTTAAACGGTTTTTATAACACCTTAAAACTGTTTGGGTTATCTGCAGTGCTGGCGTTTATCTTGGGTAGCGGGATCGTGTTTTTGTTAGAGGGTTCGCGCCCGCGCTTAAAAATACCGTTGCGCATCTTTATTGACGGCATGCGCATGCTGCCCTTTCTGATTCTGGCCTATTTACTCTATTACGGCCTGCCCAGCGCAGGCATCCGCATGAGCGCCTGGACGGCAGGGATTATCGCCCTGGTGATGTATCACGGCGCTTACTTCGCGGAAATATTGCGCGGCTGCCGCGCTACGTTCGCGCAAGGGCAGGTAGAGGCTGCCATCGCGCAGGGGTTTTCTCAGCCCAAGATGTTTATGCGCATTATCTTGCCCCAGCTGATTTTAAAAACCCGCGGCTTACTGGGCAATCAACTAATTATCCTGCTTAAAGATACCGCCTTCTTGGTGATTATCACCGTGCGCGAACTTACCGCGGCGGCGAGCAGCCTGTCGAGCACCTACTTCATTCCCATGGAAGCCTTCATTGTGGTGATCGGCTTCTACTGGCTGATCAGCATTGGTTTAGAGCTATTTATCAAAATGATTGGCCGTTTTGGCGCCAAGCGAGGATTCGAAAATGCCTGAGACCGCCGCAGTTAGTATTCGCAAACTATCCAAAAGCTTTGATGGCACCGAGGTGCTGCGGGACGTTTCGCTGGAGGTGCAGTCTGGAGAGGTAGTGAGCATTTTGGGTTCATCCGGCTCGGGCAAATCCACGCTGCTACGCTGTATCAACTGGTTGGAGCAGCCTGACCATGGTGATATCCGTATCGACGGCGATCGCATTGGTGTCAGCAACAGCGGCAAGCACATGTCGCGACGCGAGCTAGCGGGTATGCGCGCGCGCTTGGGCATGGTGTTCCAGGGATTCAACCTCTGGCCGCATCTTAGCGTGCTGCGCAATGTCACCGAAGCGCCAATCCATGTCCAGGGACTGAGCAAGGCCGAGGCAGAAGAGAGGGCGATGGCGCTGCTGGAAAAAGTCGGCATGGCCGACAAACGCGAGCAATACCCCTATACACTTTCAGGCGGGCAAAAGCAGCGTGTCGCGATTGCCAGGGCGCTTGCCATGCAGCCGAAAGTCATGCTGTTCGATGAGCCGACCTCGGCGCTCGATCCCGAGCTGGTGGGTGAAGTGCTTGGGGTTATCAAAGACCTCTCGAAAGAGGGCTATACCATGGTGCTGGTGACCCACGAAATGGAGTTCGCCAGAGCTGTCTCCGATCAGGTGGTTTTCCTCGATAAGGGCATCATTATCGAAAAATCTCACCCCAGCGAGTTTTTCGAAAACCCGAAAACCGACCGCGTAAGGCGCTTCCTGGAATTAGAAGCGCCTGCCGTGTGAGCGTCATACCGACTGGCTAACCCAGCTGCCGCCGCCACCGGTTTTCAATGGTGTCCAGCTCAGCCGGGCCGTACTGCGCATTATCATGGGCTCCGTAGTAGGCCCACAGCTGATCGCCAAAATCAAAGTGCCACCATTCGCTAGGCAGGTTGGTGAAGCCCTGTTTGTGCATGGTGTGATAGAGCAGGCGGCGGTGATCTCGCGCCTTATGTTGCTGCGGGGCCAGGGTTTCCAGATGTTCAAAATAGTCGCTATGCGAGGCCGGAAGCGCCTCGTCAAACAGGGTGCCCATATCCAGCGGCAGGCCATCGGCATCACATAGAGTGACATCGACAGCACCACCGGTGAGGTGAGGGCTGGGGGCTAAAGGGTCGCGGCTGGGTACAGATACGAATTCTCTTGTACGCTCCAATAGCTCCGTTTCGTTTAGATCTGGATTGTGATGGTGGATGGCCTCATGCAGGGTATCAAACAAGTACTGTTGTACCCGCCATGGCCGCCAACCATCCAGTACGATTAAACCGATGCCATCGGGTAAACTGCGTGCTGCAGCGAGTAGCGCCCGATAAACCCCTTCACGTACAAAACATTCCGGTACTGCACCAGGAATGCCCAGCCGAGCATAGGCAGGGAACACGCTGACCGGTGCAGGGGCAAGGCTCATCGGCACTAGGCGCTCACCGTTATCTTCAATAGGCGCAAGGCGCAGCTGATCCCAGCAGGGTGCTGGATGGCTTGGGATAGGCGGCAAGGCCTTCAATAGTGTGTTCAAAGGCATTGAGTTATCCAAGCAGAGTAGGTAGCCACAGCGTCAGCGGTGGAAAAAGGATGAGTAGAATAAGAACCGCAATTGCCGTCAGCACAAAGGGCCAAATGGTTCTGAATAGCGATACTATCTCTAGCCGGCTGACCGCGGCGGCCACGAACACACAGGCGCCCAGCGGTGGCGTAATAAGAGCAATGGTAATGTTTAGCGTGATGATAACGCCCAGGTGGATTGGGTCGATACCTGCCATCATGGCCACGGGTGCAAAGATGGGAGTTAACAGCATCAACGCTGACACCTCTTCCATGAACATGCCCGTGATGAAAGTGATGGCGCTGAGCAGCAGCAAGATCACGATGCCATTGTCCACGTAGGGCGATAACAGCGAAACAAATTGTGCAGGTACCTGAGCGTAGGAGAGCAGCCAGCTAATCGTTGCTGAGGCCGCCATAATCAGAAAAACCGCCGAGGTTAAGCGTGCAGTATCAACCACGGCTTTCCAGCACTCGCCGAGTCGCAAACCGCCCAATGCAAAGCCGCACAAGGCAACGTATAGCGCTGTTAGTGCGCCTGATTCAGTTGGAGTAACAAAACCAAGTACGATACCTGCCACGATAATAAAAGGGGCAATAAGCGCGGGTAGAGCCGCAATAGCGGCAACTCCCAACTGCCCGAGTGAAGGCAACTGGCCGCTTTTGGGGAGCCGGTGCCTCCAGGCATACCAGGCGTTCAGCCCCATGAAAGCAACTCCCAGCAGCAGGCCAGGTACGACGCCCGCGAGGAATAGGTCCCCTACTGACGTATTCGTCAGCGAGGCGTAGAGAATCATGAAGATACTGGGTGGAATGATTGGCCCAATCAGCGAGCTACCAGCGGTCAACCCTGCGGCAAAGGCTCTGGAGTAACCCTCTTTCTCCATGGCGGGTACTAAAAGCGACCCTAATGCCGAAGTGTCGGCCACTGCTGAGCCATTGACGCCTGCGAAAAAAACACTCGATACCACATTGACGTGGCCCATGCCGCCCCGCAAGTGGCCGACCATCAGGCGTGCCAACCCCATTAACCGTTCCGTCAAGCCGCTGACGTTCATTAGGTTGCCAGCGAAGATGAACAATGGAATCGCCATCAGAGAGAAAACATTGATACCACCAAAAAATTGTTGGGGCATCATGCGTGGAAGCATTGACGGGTCGACAAACAGAAAGCCCACTATGGCTGTGGTAAGCAGCGCAATGAACAGAGGTAACCCAAGCAGGACGTGACCAAGAAAAACAGCCAGCATGGTGAGAATCATATGTTCTCCTCGACAGTCTTGAGGCGAGCAGGGCCGTAGAGGAGCACATGCCAAGCCAGCAGCAAAAAACCAATAGGTAGCGAGAGCAGCGGCACTGTGCGGCTAACGCCGAGCCCGGATGTGGTAAACATGTTGACCGACAGTGCATAGCGATAGCTTACCCACGCACCTCCCAAGGCAATCATCAGGGTGAGCAGCCATTGGTATATATTCAGCAATCGGGCGAAGGGGGTGGGTAGCAACTTCTCAAGAAGACCCACGCGCATATGCCCTCCTTCCGACCAGACAGCGCCAGCAGCAAGCATGACGGTGGCTATGATCAGAAAGCGGGAAAGTTCATCTGTCCAGATGGGTGCGCCACCGGCAATATAGCGGGCAAACACCCCGAACAAAATGGCCGCAACATTGAGGGACAGTAGCGCCCCCGCCAAAATCAGGGTAATGGGTCGACTGGCAGTCAGTAGGCGAAATCGAAGCGAATTGAGCATGGCAGCATTCCATTAAGCACAGAGAGTAAAAGGGGGCCGGTTGAGAACCGGCCCCTGTGATGCACGCACGGCAGAGATAGGCGGGGTTTTTAGTCGAGCAGGTCGCTCATGCCTGCGTCGTCCAGTGCCATGTCGACCCAGCGCTGCTCGATATCACGCTCTTCCAGCCACTCAAGGTAGGCGGGCTGACCAATCTCCCTGAACGCCGTCAACTCTTCTTCGGAGGGACGAATCACTTCCATACCCTGCTCTTCCAGGTAGGCAATACGCGCTTCTACCTGCTCCTCATTGTGCTCTCGGGCATTGTGATTGGCTTCGGCGACAGCCTCCATAAAGGCGCTGCGAAGCTCATCATCCCAACCTGCGATCATTTCACTATTGCCGACCAGGAACTGGTTGGAGTACTGGATATTGGCCAGGGTCAGATAGTCCTGCACTTCGTAGAGACTGCCCAAAATGATATACATTGGCGGGTTCATCTGACCATCGGCCACCCCTGTGCGCAGCGCCATGTAGGTTTCTGTCCATGGAATGGGCGTGCCGGAGGCACCAAAGGCCTCATAGAGGGCTACCTGGCTGGGGTCCATGGCTCGGAAGCGCAGCCCATCAAAGTCGTCAGGGTGGCTGATAGGCCTTTCATTATTGGTGAACGCTAAAAAGCCCCCCTCTTCCACGACCGCCAGCATATCTATACCAGCACGATCCTGAAGGGTATCGCTGACTGCCTGCCAATACTCACCTTCGTCGAAGAAGTCACGCGCTGCCTCGAAATCGTCGAACAGGAAAGGAATGGCGCTGACGAATATCTCATCAACGAGAGGAGACACACCTGCAAATGACGCCACGTTGAGCATGGGCGTATTCATGGTCTGCTCCATACGCTCCTCTTCTTCACCGAGCATGCTATTCGGATAGAGCTCAAGCTGGATTTCACCGTCAGTTTTTTCGTCTATCAGCGTTTTAAGATTCTCTGCAAAGACATGGACTGCATTCTTTTCAGGATCAGGAGCGCCGTTGTAGCTCAAGTTAACCGTGGTCGCCGCAAAGGTGTTTCCTGCCATCAAGGCAGAGCCAATCAGGCACGCTGAAATGAGTCGTTGGAGTGAAAAGTGTTGAGTCAATGTAGGGTGAGTAAGCATAAGTTGTTTAAACATAGTCAGTCTCCTGGTTTATTGTCGTGAGCTACGGGGCGCTATGGGCACGTTATTGGATTTATAAGTAGTACCTACTGAAAGATTAGGTATTGAGGTGTTGACTATGCAATACCTGAAGTGTGGCTTTTATTGCAACAGACGTGGCGCATCGGCCGCGAAAAAGCGCATGCCTTTCTGTAGATGAGCAATACAGGTGGTAGATGCGACCGGCAGTTCTTGTCCTTTCAGACTGACAATTTGCGCACGGGTACCATTCATGACCGGATAGTGCATCGGCAGTGTGAAAATTTCGCCACGCTCTATTTCATCCACCACGGTAAGCTCAGGCATGAACGTAACGCCGATGCCTGAACGGACAAAATTCTTCAACACCGATACAGAGTTGGTATGCAGGCGTGCTTCGAGATGAATCCGCTCCTGGTGGGCCACCATGTTGACCATTTGCCGCATACCGAAGGGGTTGTCCATCAATGCAAGGGGCCAACCCTTGAGGTCATGCAATGTCACGGGGTGATCCAGTTCGCTGAGCGGATGATTGGGTGGCACGATGACATCCAGCGGCTGGCGCGTTTCCACGTGGCAGAAAAGCTGCGGGTCTACCGGCGGAGCATAAAGCAGCGCTATATCCACTTCACGATCCTTCAGGAGCGACATCGCCTCGTTAACACCCGCCATTCGGATTTCAACATTAATGCCCGTAAAAGCCGACATGAAAGTGCCTAATGGCGCAGCAATGAGATCTGCGATGAATCCTTCTCCCACGGCTATTCGCACTTCGCCTTTCGTCAGGCTTTGAAGGGCCATGAGCTGAGAGAGCACGGCTTCTTCTGAAGCCCGCTGGGCATGAAAATGGTGCACCAGTAGCTGGCCCGCGGCGGTTGCCCGCATTCCCCTTCCGTGACGCTCGCATAGCTGGGTATCCAACTCTTCTTCCAGCGCTTTTAGTTGGCGACTAACAGCGGAGGCATCCACATTCAGGTGGGCCGCAGCGCGCCTGAGCGAGCCGCGGCGAATCACTTCATTGAGGTAGGTTAATGCACGTTGATTAAGCATAAAACAACCTGTTATTGGGTGCTTTATATCTTACCGGAAGCCTGCCCGGACTTGTCATCGTTGGGTCTAGGTTAGCGGTTGGTTGGCTTGCTGAGTGTGGAGGTTTCTATCCTCCACCGCATCCGCCAGCATATCGGCGGTAATCGCAGAGAGCGTCCAGCCCAGGTGGCCGTGGCCGGTGTTGTAGAACACGGTGGGTAATTTGCCGGGGCCGACCTTAGGCAGCATGTTGGGAAGCATCGGGCGTAGACCTGCCCAGGGCACTACGCGGCGGGTGCTGACGCCGGGGAAGCACTCTTCCACCCAGCGGATCAACGGGCGGATGCGGTTGTCGCGAATATCGCGATTGAAGCCGTTGAATTCGGCGGTTCCCGCGATGCGAAAGCGTTCATCGCCCAGGCGACTGGTCACCAGTTTGGTTTCATCGTCCAGCAGGCTCACGGTGGGGGCGGCCTGCTGAGAGGCGGCATCGTCAAGCTGCACGGTAATGGAGTAGCCTTTGACTGGGTAGATATTGACCCGGTCTCCCAGCTTGGCCGCCAGGGTACGGCTGCCCACCCCGGCGCAGACCACCACGCTATCGAATGTTTCACGCACCGGTTCATCGTCAGCCTCGCCTTCAATAGTGGCGGTGATCCATGCGTGCTGTTCGTCCGCACCGAGATCCTGCACGCTGTGACCATATTTAAGCGTTACGCCGCGGCGCTCGGCGGCTTGTGCCAGGCCGTGGGTAAACTTATGAATATCACCCGTGGCATCGCTTTCGGTGAAGAAGCCACCGTAGTAGTTGCCCGCCAGGGTGGGCTCAATGGTGCGCATCTCATCAGGGCTGACTGCCCGGCGTTCCAGGCCGCCTTTGCTGAGCAGTTGTGAGACTTTGGCGGCGTGGTCATAGCCGGCTTTATCGCGGTAAATATGCAGAATGCCTTTCTGCTTTAAATCAAAATCGATTTGCTCTTCCTGCGTCCACTGAAACAGATGCTCGCGTGCCGCTATGGCTAGCCGTGCGGTTTCGGTAGTGTTGGCAGAGTAGCGGGGAATCGAGGCGATAAATTCGCCAAACCAGCTGAGCTTGTGCCAGCTCGGGCGAGGGTTGACCAGCAGCGGGGCATCGTTTTTGAGCATCCAGCGCATGCCCTTGATCACAGTGGGCCAGTGGTTCCACACTTCGGCATTCGAAGCCGAGAGCTGACCGCCGTTGGCGAACGAGGTCTCCATGGCGGCGTAACGATGCTTTTCAAAGACGGTGACATGATAGCCACGTTTGGCCAGGGCGTAAGCGCTGGTAATGCCGGTGATGCCTCCACCGATAACGGCAATGCGTTGCATGTGTCTCTCCAGATTGTATGAGCGTCGGGAATACCACCTAACGGCGTAGCTGTTGGCGTACCCCTTCCGTCATGGAACCTGAGAGATTCACGCATCCGTTGGGTGCGCTTGCTCCTTCGGTGGGCTGAGTGACGCAGTCATCAGCCGCTCTTCGGAAAGTGATGGTGATAGCGGTCCGGTTGCCTGAGAGTTTCCGGGGCTGTTGCTCCTTCGGCGCTGGCGTCATGGTTTGTTAATGCGCCAAGCTCTCCCGATATCACGTTGCTGCCTATTGTTTTACAGCATTAGTTCTAACGCGATCAGTTTTAGCATGAAAGTCGACCATAGTCGTGAACGCTTATTCCACGGGGCTCACTCCAAGGGCCGGGCACGCTCGATGATCGCCGCGCAATCCAGCCCGGTGGGTAAGGTGCCGGTACTGAGGCTGCTGTGGTCAGCAAGCCGCCCAGCACAGAAGGCATCGGCCACATAAGCGGGAGCGTGCTGTGCCAGCAGCGCGCCTTGTAACGCCAGGGCCATGCCGTCCGCCAGTTGGCGAGCGCGGTATTGGAGCGCTTGGGTATCCTGCATCTGCCGCTGTAATTGGTGGATAAAGCGGTCAAGATGCCCATTGGCGCCCTGTGAAAGGCCGAGTTCGACGAAGTAGGCTTCGAGCACCTCGGGCTGTTTCTCAATCGCGCGCAGGATATCCAGACACTGCACATTTCCACTGCCTTCCCAAATGGCGTTGATGGGCGACTCGCGAAACAGGCGCGCCATGATGTGGGTCTCCATGACGCCGCTTCCGCCAATCACCTCCATTGCCTCGTAAGCGTGGTGGGGCGTGCGCTTGCAGATCCAGTACTTGCCCACAGGGGTGGCGATTCGCGAAAGCAGGCGCTCATGCTCATCGTCTTGATGATCCATGGCGCGGGCCATGCGCAGCATCAGGGTGGTGGCGGCTTCGCTCTCGATGGCTAGGTCGGCAAGCACGTTCAGCATCAGCGGCTGTTCACTGAGACGGGCGCCAAACGCCTGGCGATGGGTCGCGTGATGAATCGCCTGGGCGGTGGCCTGGCGCATACCGGCAGCGGAGCCAATCATGCAGTCGTAGCGGGTCATCGCGACCATCTCAATGATTGTGCGCACCCCACGGCCTTCGTCGCCCACCATCCAGGCAAAGGCACCGCGCAGTTCCGTTTCGCTGGAAGCATTCGCCACGTTGCCCATTTTGCGCTTTAGCTGCTGTATATGGAGCGGGTTCTTGCTGCCGTCGGGCCGCCAGCGTGGCAGCAGAAAGCAGCTCAAGCCGCCTGGCGCCTGGGCGAGTACCAGGAAGGCGTCGCACATCGGTGCCGAGACAAACCACTTATGCCCCACCAGCTCGTAGGCTTCACCTGGCCCAGCTTGGCCAATCGGATAGGCGCGAGTGGTGTTTTGACGTACATCGGAGCCGCCCTGCTTTTCGGTCATTGCCATGCCGATGGTGACGCCCTGTTTCTCAAAATAAGGCACGTTGCGCGGGTCGTAATGGGGCGCGGTGATTTTGTCTCCCCAGCTCTCAAGCAAGCTGGGTTGGTGGCGCAAAGCTGGCAGAGCAGCAAACGTCATGGTGATGGGGCAACCATGGCCCGCTTCTACCTGGGCCTGTAAAAAGTAGTTGGCGGCCCGATTAACATGCGCACCGGGCTGAGGGTTTCGCCAGGGGCTGGCATGCAAGGCGTGCTCTACCGCCGTTTGCATCAGCTGATGGTAGGCAGGGTGGAACTCGATCAGATCAACTCGATGCCCTTGCCGGTCATGGGTGACCAACTGAGGTGCGTAACGATTGGCGTCAAAGCCCAGGGCAATGGCCTCGGTGGACCCCGCCCACTGCCCAAACGACTTGAGAGCGCTATTGTTAGTACCACCTTCGCGTTTAACGCCCTCTTGAAGTGCGCGGTCAGCGGTGTAGCTGTTGTAGTTTTCCAGGGGTGGTGGCTGGTTTACCACCTGATGGGTATTGGCCTGGAGTTTATCGGCAAGTGGATAGTGTTGCGTCATTGGGATCACCGTTGACGTGGCGAACATCTCGTCTAAACGAACGTTTTATAACCTTATAGTAGTTGCATGGCTGAGACGGCGCTAAAAAGATGAGGGTATAAAGTAGGGAGAATTTGTTCTGCTTTGCTCAGCCAGTGTATTTAACCGACAATGCCAAGCTTATCCTTCTCAGCCTTGGGTACTATCAATGCAAGCAAACGCAATGCAGGCAAACGGTTTTTTTGACGAAATAGGCGAGACCATCGGCGAGGCAATCCGCGTGGTGGTTGAGTTCTTATTGGGCATATTTACCAATTTCTTTGGTGCCTTTGGCGATTTTATCGATGGCTTAACCCGTTCTCTGGGTATCAACGATTCTTTCTTTAGCATTGCCGTGCTGGTCGTTGGCCTATTGATTCTGTTTGGCGGTGTGCGTGCATTTCTGCGCGGCTCGCTGATAGGGGGTATATTTCGTACCTTATTGGGGCTGTTTATTCTTTCCTGGCTGATGATGTAAAGGGGGGCTTTACCCTTGAAGTAGCGCCCTTGAGCCAGTTTCATCAAGGGCATGATGGATTGTCATTTGCTTATTTGGTGCATTTTGTCATCATCTGCACTCATTTTGTGCAAAGCGAGTGCAATGAAAACTTATCTAGGCAAGATGCGAGGGCAGCCCATTAAGCGCACCCGAGTGGGTTGGCAGGATGCGGTGTGGTCATGGGTTGGCGCCTTTAGCGGTATGGCGGTTATCTGCTGGTTAAGCTCGGCTTGGCTCTCGCAACAGCTGCTGATTGTAGGCTCCTTCGGGGCGACATCCGTTCTTATCTATGCGGCACCGGAAAGCCCCTTTGCTCAGCCAAGCCATGTGCTGTTTGGCAGCGTGTTATCAGCGGGTATCGGCGTCGCTTGCTACCAGCTGCTGGGGGCGACACCGCTCTCGATGTCTCTGGCTGTATCGCTGTCGATACTTGTTATGCAAATAACCCACACGGTTCACCCACCGGGAGCCGCAGCTGCACTGATTGCAGTAGGCGGCGGGGCTAGCGTTCATCAGTTGGGTTGGTGGTACCCGCTGTTACCGATTGGCGCAGGTAGTGTAGTGATGCTGATCATTGCTATCTTGGTCAATAACCTTGCCCGGCATCGTCGCTATCCACGCTACTGGTAATGTTAAAAGCGGCTGAGTTGATGCTCCAGTGCGAATATATGGGCATCCTCTGCCCCTAGTTCACGTAGAGCGGCAGCCAGATTGACCAGGTACTCACGGTTAGGTCCGCTGGGGCCGTGTGCGTTAGCTATTTGTAACGCTATTTCGTCCAGCGGCGCCTCGCCTAGAAAGGCCGGGTTATCTTCGCTGGCGAGATAAATAAGCCCTTCGCTCTGTTCAGGCGTTTCGCTTCTGACATCGGTAAACGTCAGCGGAACTTTCTCCCGTAGGTAGCCGTTTTTCTCCCGAACATCCAGCGGTGCCAGTACTTCCGGTGTAATCCGGTAGGCCATGCCATGGCACACCGCTCCCTCAGCGGGAATTAAGGTGGCAACCCGTCCCGGTGATTCAAGCGTACCGCGATGGTCATGGGAGCCTTGCCAAAATCGCCGTTCCCAGCCGGTGATAAACGCCGGGCGGTGCTCTATATAGGCAAAGTCCGCCTTCCAGATCAGCGAACCATAGCCAAATAGCCAAATCTCGGCATGGCCATCGAAGAAATTTCTTTTTTGGTTAAGCGCAGTGGTATCAAGCATCGGTATCAGGCAACGTTTTTAAGTCACATTTTTCAAGTAACATGGTGGGCAACGACGGTGTAAAACCACCATCTTAACATGTCATGGATGATCACCTACTTGATCGTCAAGGCCACAACAGGAGGCTGCCATGCGCGCGATTTTTTTGGTCGATAACGGCTCGCTACGAGCGCAGGCAACGCTTAATTTACGTCGCGTGGCGGCGTCGCTTAGTGAGCTTATGGGTGAAACCGTACAGGCGGCCTCACTACTGCACTCCAATAAGATTTCCGTGGAAGAGGTTGATGGCATTCCCGCCACCACGCTTGGCCCCGCCGCTGAACGCAGTGCCGAACAAGGGGCGACAGAGCTCCTGATCCTGCCGTTCTTTTTTGGTCCCAGCAAAGCACTGACCGGCTACCTGCCCGAGCGAATGGCCACGCTGCAAGAGCGCTTTCCCCACGTGAAGGTGCGTGTGGCCCAGCCCTTGGTGGATGAATTGGGGGATAACGACCTGCGCCTAGCCCATTTACTGGCAGATAACGTGCGCGAGAAGCTTCGGCTAGGTACTAAGCCCCATGTGGCGCTGGTCGATCACGGCAGCCCGATTCCTGACGTCACCGCCGTGCGTAACCGCTTAGCGGGGCAGCTTAGTGTGCTGTTAGCCGATGACGTAGCGTGTGTTGCTGCTGCTTCTATGGAACGCCGCGAGGGTGATGAGTACCGTTTTAACGAGCCGCTGCTGGAAAACTTGCTGTTGTCACCCGAGTTCAATGCAGGCCCGGTCATCCTGGCGATGCTGTTTCTTTCGCCGGGTCGCCATGCGGGAGAGGGAGGCGATATCGCTGAAATATGCGCGGCGGCTGAACAGCAGCATCCAGAGCTTTCCGTTACTACGACCAAGCTGGTGGGCGAACATCCAGATATTGTCGATATTCTTGCTACTCGATTGCGCCAAGCGCTTGATGGTGAACGCTTTCTTCTCGATATCCCGGCAATCAACTGAATGCCCTAGCGGATGATGGATGAATGCCTGCCCAATAGCGCGTAGAATCGCGAGCCTTTCGTATTGTAAATAACACGCTAACCGGGCTCCTTTTGTGATCGCAACCGCCAATATCACCATGCAGTTTGGGGCCAAGCCCCTGTTTGAAAATGTCTCCGTTAAATTCAATAACGGCAATCGCTACGGCCTGATTGGCGCGAACGGCTGCGGCAAATCCACCTTTATGAAAATTCTCGGTGGCGATTTGGAGCCCACTTCTGGCCAGGTGATGCTGGATAGCAGTACACGGCTGGGTAAGTTGCGTCAGGATCAATTTGCGTTTGAAAACGAGCGCGTCATCGACACCGTGATCATGGGCAATGTCGAACTCTGGTCGGTGGCTGCCGAGCGCGAGCGTATTTACTCGCTGGCAGAGATGAGCGAAGAGGACGGCATGGCCGTCGCTGATCTAGAAGTGCGCTTCGCCGAGCTGGATGGCTACACCGCCGAGCCCCGCGCCGGCGAATTGCTACTGGGCTTGGGCATCCCCATTGAGCAACACACGGGCCCGATGAGCGAAGTCTCTCCCGGCTGGAAGCTGCGTGTGCTGCTCGCCCAGGCGCTATTCGCTGACCCGGATGTACTATTGCTGGATGAGCCGACCAACCACCTGGATATCAACACCATCCGCTGGCTGGAAGATATTCTCAAAGCGCGCAGCAGCACCATGATCATCATCTCTCACGACCGCCATTTCCTGAATAGCGTCTGCACCCACATGGCGGATCTGGATTACGGCGAAATTACCCTGTTCCCGGGTAACTATGATGACTATATGACCGCCGCTACCGCGGTTCGCGAGCGTCAGCACTCGGATAACGCTAAGAAAAAGGCCCAGATTGCCGAGCTGCAGCAGTTCGTTAGCCGCTTCTCTGCCAACGCCTCGAAGGCCAAACAGGCTACCTCGCGAGCGCGTCAGATCGACAAAATCAAGCTGGAAGATATCAAACCTTCCAGTCGTGTTAGTCCGTTTATTCGTTTTGACCAGGCCAAGAAAATTCACCGTAACGCTGTCAACGTGGATGGCATTACTAAAAGCTATAACGGCGAGAAGCCGCTGTTTGAGCGCCTCTCCATGACCGTGGAAGCCGGCGAGCGTATTGCTATCATCGGCCCCAATGGCATTGGTAAAACCACGCTGCTCAAAACGCTGGCAGGCGAGCTGCACCCGGATGCGGGTGAAGTGAAGTGGACAGAAGCCGCTGATGTCGGGGTTTTCGCCCAAGATCATAGCGATGATTTTGCCGTCGATGCCACGCTGTTTGAGTGGATGTCGAGCTGGACCACCGGCGGCGAGCAGGTTGTTCGGGGCGCGTTAGGGCGGATGCTGTTTTCCAGCGATGATATTGGCAAATCGGTGAAGGTGATTTCCGGTGGCGAGCAGGGGCGCATGCTGTTCGGTAAGTTAATCCTTACTCAGCCCAACGTCATGCTGATGGATGAGCCGACCAACCACCTGGATATGGAGTCTATCGAAGCGTTGAACCTGGCTTTGGAGAACTACCCCGGTACGCTGCTGTTTGTCAGCCACGACCGCGAGTTTGTCTCTTCACTGGCGACGCGCATTATTGATATGCAGCCGGAAGGTATTGTCGATTTCAGCGGCAGTTATGACGACTACCTGCGCAGCCAAGGGGTCGTGTAAACAAGCTTAACCGATGATGCGTTGGTAAGTGGCGTCAGTGGCAGGTTCACGCTCAGCATTGAGCAGCTTGCCCTGAAAAACCTCAGCGGCCTGTTTGGCAAGATCCACAAACACAATCATTTGCTGATTGCGCCGCTTATGCAGCGGGGGTTTTACCAACAGGCTTATGCCTTTTACTTCGTGATTGGAATCACGGTAGAGGTCAGGCATTTCGCCAGGTAGGAAAGCATTGGCTATCGTCACCGGATTGGAAGGTTGTTTGCCCGGCACATGGTAAACTTTGGTTACCGGGTCGTAGATGGCCTCTACCTGGCGTAGCCAATCGGTTAGCTGTTGCGTGGTTTCAGGCGAAGGGTTAGCAAATATCACAAACAAAGAGTGCAGTTTATGCGTTTTTTGAGGCTCTCTTTCGCTAGCCGCTGGTACTGACGTTGGCTCCGGGGCTGGCGCCGCCTGCTTGGTTTCCGTCACAGAAGGGGGCTTTTTTTCTGAACGTTTCCGGCGCTGAGAGAGCATGAAGTAGAAGAATAGCGCCGCTGCGATCAGCCCTAAGAGCAAGGATCCGCCCGCCAACAGGGTCACCATTGATGAATTTTCCATCTCCTCTACCTCCTCGTAGCCTCTTTTGGATTTGGATTGAGCCGCCAAATCGTCGCATTCAATGCCAGCGCCAACGCTACCCACAACCCATAAGGCACCATTAGCCACGCAGCTAGCGTGCTTACTTGGGAAAACAGCGCAATGGCGATAATAATTAATCCTAGTAATACCACAATATCGATCAGTGCGATGGCAATCTGTTTGCGTCCGAAGAACAGCCAGGACCACGCCGCATTGGCGAAAAGTTGTAGCACCTAAACCGCTAAGCTGGCGGTGCGCCACGCCGAGTCATCGGCCATGTAAAGCCGCCACGCAGCGATAGCCATCAATAAATACAGTATGCCCCACGCAATAGGAAAGGCGATATCCGGTGGTGTCCAGGTCGGCTTGCGTAACTCTCGGTACCAGCTATCAGGGCGAAAACGCGCACCGGTACTGGCGGTTAGGCCAACCAGCAAGAGCGACACCAGTAGAGAAAACAAGGAACCAACCATGTATCACCTTTTCGTTAAAACGAAAGAATCAATAGCCTAGCAGCGTTTGATAATAATCAGACATAAAAAAGCATCACCTAAGTGATGCTTTTCTGAGGAAAGGATTCAGCCATGGGCTAAAGTTAGATTAGCTTACCCTTTGCGGTCGTAGCCATTATCCATAAACGGATAATCGGTGTAGCCCTTCTCATCGCCACCGTAGAACGTTTCGTGGTTCGGCTCGGTGAGCGGCGCATTAACACGGAAGCGCTCCGGTAGATCCGGGTTAGCGATGTAAGGGCGGCCAAAGGCGACGGCATCAGTGGAGTTTTCGCTGATGCGTGTCTCGGCGCTTTCGGCATCGTAGTTGCCGCAGTAGATCAGGCTGCCGCTAAAGCGTTCGCGCATCTGCTCGCGGAAACCGTCAGGGAAGGTAATGTCGCCACCGGCCCAGTTGGGTTCATTCAAGTGTAGGTAGGCAAGACCACGCTTGGAAAGCTGCTCGGCCATGTAAAATGCCATTGCTTCCGGCTCATCGTCGGTCAAACCAAATAGCTCAATAAACGGCGTCATACGGATGCCGACTCGGTCTGCACCATAAACCTCAATCACCGCATCAATTACTTCCAGCGGGAAGCGAGCGCGGTTTTCCAGCGAGCCGCCATACTGGTCGGTACGCTTATTGGTGCCGGTCGCCAGGAACTGGTTAAGCAGGTAAGCGTTAGCTGCGTGAACTTCGACCATATCAAAGCCCGCGCGCTTGGCACGCTCGGCCGCTTGGCGATAGTCCTCGACAATACCGGGGATTTCATCGGTTTCCAGCGCACGCGGTGTGCTGGTGGGGTGCTGACCAGCGGTACCGTCTTCAAACTCGACGAAACACTGCGCGCCTTCGCCTTTCAGCGCGCTTGGCGCTACCGGCTGTTGGCCATCGGGTTGAACCATTTCGTGTGAAACGCGCCCAACGTGCCAAAGCTGCAGTGCCATACGACCACCTTTGGCATGTACAGCATCCACGACGTCTTTCCAGCCAGCTTCCTGTTCATCGGTCCAGATGCCTGGCGTATACACATAGCCACGGGCGGTCGCGGAGATATTGGTGGCTTCGCTAATAATCAACCCAGATCCAGCACGTTGCCCATAGTAGGCTTCCTGCATCTTGCCCGGCACGCTATCAGGCGTACGCGCACGAGTCAGCGGCGCCATGATGACGCGGTTAGGAATCGTCAGGCTACCAAGCGATGTAGGGGTAAATAGTGTTTCGAAAGCCATCAAGTAAGCTCCTTTTGAATGCTTCGATAAATAGTACGCCAAACAATAGACCAGTTTACTAGTTAATGCCAGCCATCGTATTTAAGGGGCTGCGATTCTCTATTTAAACTCATTGAAACCAAAACCCCGCTTCTTATGAACTGCACCCCAAAAGTTGGACACTCATCCAGCGATTGGGGTGTTTTTCATGGCGAAGTATAAGGAAGCGTTCAAGCTATTAGTCGTACAGCGCTACACAGAAGGACAAGAGGGTTAT
>NZ_JBANSN010000036.1:0-35955 GCF_037070215.1 Vreelandella arctica
GGGGTTCAGCAAGCTGGAGCTGGTCGTGAACAACGTCCGGTTTCAGGATGGGGAGCAGGTAACCGATCAATCAGACAGGACTGCCGCCTGACTGCCATCCACCAGATTTGACTATAACTCGTAAAGCGCTTGGTCATAGTGCTTGAGTATTGCCTCAATGGCTGTTGACTTTCCGGTCCCCGAGCACCCAATGACCGAGCTCGTTAAAGCAGCACTGCCTGCGTTGCGCAGAATGGCATTAAAGTCCGTGCGCCCTACATCATTTAGGTTGCGCTGATATTCGATGCCCGCAATATTGCGACCTAGATAGCCACGCCTCAACATCCCTGACACTAATTGCTCTAACTGCAAATGTGATTTCGTCGGGTGCAGAAACTGATCCAATATCCGCATCATCGCATGGCGGCGAATATGCGGTGGCAGCGTTTTTTCTGCCTCAGGAATATTGGGCGTTAGCGACAACATTTCGGCGGTCGCTTGTGGTGAATTGATGGGTGGGAGCGCAGTAATGAGGGGATGGCCTTCATAATCTAGGATTTCGGCTTCTCGGTATTGTGCGTTCACGAGCCTAGTCATCATCATCCTCCAAGAAAGGAATGAGGCTTGGGTAATCCAAACTCTCTTCCGGTGCTTCCTTCGGTTTTAAAGTGACCACATCTGCAGGCTTTTTACGGTGAACGTGCTTATCGCTTTTACGCTGAGAACGCTCATTTTCTTTTGCTTTAGAACGATTATCCTTAATGCCAGCCAAACGTTGAGAGTTAGGGAGGTCTTGCTGGGATGCCTTATTATTTTTCTTGGCTTCAGCAACTATTTTCTCAATATTTTCAATTAGATCAGGCTTTTCAAAGGCTGCTCGCTGCCTAGCTTTGGCTTCTGTTTTTCGGCTTTCTTTTAGTTTTCTACCTGCCTCTAAAAAGCTCATATCCCGATAACGTCGACTGCGATCTGAAAGCTCACATGCCCAGTAGCTATCAAACCGTTCATCGGGCCGAAGATATACCGTGTTGGTGCGCCGAGGATCGAACGCGATGGTGACTGTTTCAGGTCGCTTCTGACGTATACGGTCAAACCAGCCCTCTGCAAGCGCTTCCTGGCACGTATATACCAACCCTTTAAACGTGATGCCTACTTCTGAAATAGTGCCCGTTTCATACGGCAGCAGGTTAATCCACGTGAGCTTCTCATCGCATACGCGTAGTTTGCCTGTTCTGTGCTGAATGCCCCATTGCCAGAGGCTAACAGGCGTTGCAGGGAGGCTAGCTGGCATATCCGGTGCAAAATCGTACCCTGATACTGGATTCACATTGTTGTAATAGATGACCAAATTGATCATTAACTTCGTGAAGGTAGACGGACTCAGAGTCGCGTCTAGCTCATAGCGCTTTCCGATTCGCTTTTTGCCATTTTCTGCCTCAACAATACCCGGCGTATAGGGTCTAAACTCTGCTTGAGTCGTGTTGAAGTGTCGCTCGCATATCCCTTTATCATCCCCTCTGTAGGCGCGCGAGTTGCTCAGTTGGATGCCAAATCGGTTTACCAATACATCTGCTTGACGATAGAGCAGCTCGCCTCGGTCAGCCATAATACCTGCTGGAATACCGATACTTGGCCAAACGTTAAGGTCAATTTCAATACCATACTTGCGACAGAAATCTTGTTTATTCGTAAAGGCATTGGCCAGCGCCATCATAGCCGAGACCCAAGAGGCGTTTTCTAAGCCGATATAAAGCCCCACTACCATTCGGCTAAAAACATCTTTCACGAAGTAGATGGTCGGCCGCCCAATAATTTCGTTGGGATCTTGATCAGATACGAGGTAAATATCGCCGATGGTGGCATCGATTTCGTAGCGGGCACCTGGACCGAAATTCATATTCCCCGAGGTACTCAGCAGTGGACGCATATCCTTTTGATACACCCGCTTGGGTATCTTTTTGTATGCCGCTTCACCGGGGCGATAGTTTTGACTGTAAAAATACCGAAACTGGGCAAGCGTCGGCACCATCGAAGGTTCTGCATTAGGGTAGCGGGCTTTATAAAGCCCGATAGCCTTGTCCTTCGCTGCTTTTAGCGGAAGCTTTGGGTTGGTCAAATAAAAGCCATCTATCACCGCTTTAAAAATTTCAGCTATTTCATCGGTTACTGGCACCCCTTCGCCTGGAGTCACCGTACGTTTACGCCCAAGCTTTTGCTTAACGTCGCGGCGCGGTTTTCCTTTACCACCGCAGCGATTGTAATCAGGTGCCAGCGAATTGGGTGCCATGCCTCGTTGCCAGTAGCGGCGAAGCGTACGAGTGATATACAGCCGACTTTTGGTGGTACTCTCTAGTCGCTGTTTTATTAATTGGTTTCTTTTCTTTTTATCGAACAAGTCACGGTAACGATCCAGAAGTGGCACCATAACTTCCCACGCTTCGTCTCGCTTCTCTGCAGCCAAGCTACCAACAGGAACATCCGGCAACGGGTATGGGTCGTCAATGCGCTCATACTCTAGCGCCTTTAACTGTTCTTCTTCTATGGGAAAGGGCCACGCATTGGCGTCATCGATGTCAATCAACATCAATTCACTGATCTGTTCTCGCACTACGCGAAAGCGGCATTTTGTGCTGGGATCCGTGTAAACAAGGTTAAGATGCATTGAACACCTCATTGGCCTGCGCTTTTTCGCTTACGGCTAAATCCTTGCATTGCCAGCTATGAAAAGGCTGATCAAACGGTGCTTTGATGAAGCGTTGGGCGACAGCGTAACGAAAAATACTGAGATGGAAGCCAGGCTCAACGCTATATTGATCGTCTAGCTTTGCACATAACTGGGACACCTTGGCTTGCGGATGCGGCTGAATACGCCTGATGAGGTCGTCGACTTCGCTCAGTGATAGCTGATAGTGGTCAGCCACATCCTCACCTACATAGGGCTGAATCCATTTTAAATTTTCACGCATCCCATCGGTAACTTCACGCTCAGTAAACAAGTGCCACGCGACGCCCCGGCATTCCCAGTAGCTCTTCTCAATCTGCAAGAGTTCTATGGTTCGCTGCTCACTCAGCTTTGATACCGGTTTTATCGCAATCGCTATTTTTTTCCCGTCTGCAAAATCGACCAGCAGATCAGTCGAGACAACCATGAGGTAACCACGCTGCTGGGGATGCTTGATGCCCAGCTGCCGACAAATTTCTAAGGTGTCATCAACAGGAAGAGGGAATTGTTCGCGAAGGTCTGTCGTTTGATCCAACTGATCGAACATAAGAAACGCATCGCGCTCTATACCCGACAGCAGGTGGTGAGTGCGACCTACCGTAGCGCTTCTGATACGGACACTCTCTCCGCTGCTGCTTATTTCGTGGATTTTAATAAACGGTTCGTATTCTTTCCCTGAACCACGCCCACGTGTCTTCAGTTTTTTCTTCTGCTTAGGCTCAACGGACTTACTCGTATCCATAGAAAGGCCTCCCTATGCATGAAGCATATCAGGAGGCCAATTTTTAACAAACTTTATTATTTCTTATCAGACTTTATTGTTTTTTATCAAACTTTATTCGTCTCCGACACTAAGTGTAATGTTTGGCGACGTTATCACTCCACCGTCACGCTTTTGGCTAGGTTACGCGGCTGGTCAACATCAGTACCTTTAAGCACGGCGACGTGGTAGCTGAGTAGCTGTAACGGCAGCGTATACAGTAGCGGCGCCAGTGCTTCATGCACGTGAGGCAGCGTTAGCACACGAATATCTTCCTGGGCATCAATGCCCACGCTTTCATCGGCAAATACAAACAGTTGGCCACCGCGGGCGCGGACTTCTTGAAGGTTGGATTTTAGCTTTTCGAGTAGGTCGTCGTTGGGGGCGACCGAGATCACCGGCATTTCGCTGTCCACCAGCGCCAGCGGGCCGTGCTTAAGTTCGCCTGCCGGATACGCTTCGGCATGAATATAAGAGATCTCTTTGAGCTTCAGCGCCCCTTCCAGGGCGATCGGGTAGTGGGCGCCGCGCCCTAAAAAGAGCGCATGGTGTTTTTCAGCAAATGCTTGGGAAAGCGCTTCGATCTGGCTGTCTAGCGCCAGCACTCGTTGGCACACCTCGGGCAGCGTGCGTAGAGCGGCGATGATATCTGGGTATTCGGCCTGCCCTTTTGCTTTGCTCACGGAAAGCGTCAGCAGCATTAGCGCCACTAGCTGAGTCGTAAAGGCTTTGGTTGAGGCCACACCAATTTCAGGGCCTGCGCGTGTCATCAGGGTAATGTCCGACTCACGCACCAATGAGCTGCCGGGCACGTTACAGATTGCCAACGACCCGACATAGTTCAGCGTTTTCCCAAAACGCAGCGCCGCCAGTGTATCCGCGGTTTCACCTGACTGGGAGAGGCTGACAAACAACGTACCTTCGGGCACGACTGGGTGGCGGTAACGGTACTCAGAGGCCACTTCGACCTGAACCGGTACTCCGGCGTAACGCTCTAGCCAGTAACGCGCCACCAGCCCGGCGTGGTAGCTGGTGCCGCAGGCGATGATATGCACTTGGCGGGTACGCTGGAAAAGCGCCAGAGCATCAGGGCCAAAGCTCTCCACTAACACACTTTGAGCGCTCAGCCGCCCTTCTAATACTGCCTCGATCACCTTCGGCTGTTCGAAAATTTCCTTAAGCATGTAATGGCGATATTCGCCTTTGCTGGCAGCCCCATCACCGTGTTCAAAGGTCTGGATAGGACGCTCAACGTGGTTACCGTGACGATCTACAATGCGAATAAAGCCCTGCTCACGCAGTTCAACCAGATCGCCCTCTTCAAGATAAATGAAGCGGTCCGTCACCGGCAGCAGTGCCAGCGGGTCGGAGGCTAAAAAGGCTTCATTAATGCCCACGCCAACGACCAGCGGGCTGCCCTGGCGGGCGCCGACGACCACACCGGGTTCTTTTGCGCTCATCACGCCCAAGGCGTAAGCGCCACCTAAGCCGTTAACGATCTGTTGCGTCGCGTCAAACAGGGAGAGGCCATCGTTCAGCTTTTCGGAGAGTAAGTGGGCAATTACTTCGGTGTCGGTTTCGGAGTTAAACGTGTAGCCGCTGCGCTGCAAGTTATCTTTTATATTCTCGTAGTTTTCAATAATCCCGTTATGCACCACCGCCACTTGGTTTTCATCAATGTGGGAGCCGCTATGATGCGGATGGGCATTAGCTTCAGAGGGTTTGCCGTGGGTTGCCCAGCGGGTGTGTGCAATGCCCGAAAAACCCGGTAGCGCGGAAGCTTCCAATTGCGCAGCGAGCGCCGCCACTTTTCCGAGCGCCCGGCGACGGGTCAGCACGCCATCGCTAAACACCGTCATACCGGCCGAATCATAGCCGCGATATTCCAGGCGTTTTAGTCCTTCTAATAGAATTTCTTGGACGTTGCGCTGGGCAACGGCGGCAACAATGCCACACATAATCACTCTCCTAGGTTATTAACCAGAGCACTTTTAACCAGAGCCTTTCCGCTCGCCAGCTTTTTCTTACAAACCCTACTCAACCAATCTGCAGAACGGTAAAACAACGGCCATTGATTATGAATACGGCTTTTTAATGATTCTTAGCACTATTTTAAAACCAATTTAATCGCCATTTTACGAATTAATAACGAATTATGGCTCTGTACGCTTGCTGGGGCGCAGCCAGTCGATTTTTTCTAGCTGGCGACCACGCGTGACGGCTAAGGCGTAATCGGTAACGTCTTTAGCAATTGTCGACCCTGCCCCTACGGTAGCGCCTTTGCCTACCGAAACAGGCGCGACCAAGGCTGTGTTCGAGCCAATAAAGGCATTATCACCAATCTCTGTATGGTGTTTGTTGGCACCGTCGTAGTTGCAGGTAATCGTGCCCGCACCAACGTTCACATCCCGGCCTAAGCGTGCGTCACCTACATAGCTTAGGTGATTAATCTTACTACCCTCACCGACATCGGCATTTTTGGTTTCAACAAAATTGCCCACCTTGGCTTTTACCGCCAACCGTGTCCCGGGGCGTAGCCGCGCAAAGGGGCCGATCTGGTTCAAGCCCGCTGCCACGGTGCCCTCTATCACACTATGGGTGTCTACCACGCTTTCGGCACCAATGGTGCTATTTTTAATCACGCAGTAAGGGCCAATACGC
Organism: Vreelandella arctica; assembly: GCF_037070215.1. Taxonomy (NCBI): domain Bacteria; kingdom Pseudomonadati; phylum Pseudomonadota; class Gammaproteobacteria; order Oceanospirillales; family Halomonadaceae; genus Vreelandella; species Vreelandella arctica. Next base: position 6,123 of record NZ_JBANSN010000036.1, read on the forward strand.
ACACCCTCACCCAGTTCAACGTCGCCTTCAAAAACGCAGCCCACATCAATAAAGACATCATGGCCGCAGGTTAAACGCCCGCGCACATCCAAGCGTGCGGGGTCGGCAAGCGCCACGCCCTCTGCCATCAGCTTATCGGCAAGCTGCTGCTGATAAGCACGTTCCAGGCGGGCCATTTGTGCGCGATTATTAACGCCTTCCACTTCAACCGCAGTGGCTGGCTGGGCCGTGCAGACCTTGATGCCTTCGTCGGCGGCCATGGCGATCACATCGGTCAGGTAGTACTCGCCCTGGGCATTCTCGGCGGAAAGCTGGGGTAACCAGCGTTTTAGCTGAGCGCTGGTCATAGCCATAATACCGGTATTGCATTCACTAATTGCAAGCTGTGAGTTGTTGGCATCTTTTTGTTCGACAATCGCCACAGCATGGCCCGCGTCGTTGCGCACAATCCGGCCATAGCCCGTTGGGTCATCCAGCGTCACCGTCAACAGCCCGATGTGCTGTTCATCCACTTGGGCCAACAGCTCCCTCAGTGAATCACGCTGTAACAGGGGGACATCGCCATAGAGGATAAGCACCTTGCCGCTACCGAGCTGCTCAAGCGCTTGAGCCACCGCGTGACCGGTGCCTTTCTGTTCGGCCTGCACCGCAAACTGCACCGCAGTGTCGGCCAGCGCCTCGCGCAGCTGTTCCGCACCATGGCCGATGACGACATGGGTACGATCAGGCTGCAGCCCGGAGGCAGTATCCAATACATGCTGCACCATTGGCTTACCCGCCAAGGTATGCAGTACTTTAGGGGTTTGAGAACGCATACGCGTGCCTTTACCCGCGGCGAGAATGACGATATCCAGTTCATGCATGTTATTCACCTGTTACGGGTTGGTTGGTGGGCGTCGGAGTAGGGAGTTGTTCAATACCCAGCTCATCAACCAGTGATTCACCGAAATAATTAACAAATTCAGGCGTAGCAATGCTGCGCCACTGCTCACCCTCGCGAACGAGCAGAAGTACTTTTAGGTTATTCTCGATGGCCATTTGCATAGCGTCTTGCTCGCCGACGACTAATAGTGCCGTCGCCCAAGCATCCGCCCAAGCGTTAGAGGGGTGGAAGACTGACACCGACGCTAATTGGTGAGTGACGGGTCGGCCTGTGCGCGGGTCAATGGTGTGCGAGAAGCGCTCACCCTCTACCTCAAAATAGTTGCGATAGTCACCCGAGGTAGCGACTGACATGCTTTCTAGCGGAATAATATGTTGTGCACGCTGCTGGCCATCTTCGGGGACTTCAATGCCAATCCGCCACGGAGTCTGCTCGTCTTCATCGCGTACGCCACGGGCGATCAGGTCGCCACCTAAATTGACTAAGTAGTGCTCAATACCCTGTTGATCCAAATATGTGGCCACTCGGTCCGTGGCATGGCCTTTGGCCACACCGGAAAGATCGACAAACACATCGCGAGTACGCCTTGCCTGCATATTTTGGCTATCAAGCTCTACTGCATCAAAACCCACTCGGGCAAGTTGCTCGGCCAGCAACTCATCAGCAGGTACCTCTTCAGGCCGGGACCCGGGGCCGAAGCTCCATAAATTAACCAGGTCACCCACCGTAATATCAAAGGCACCGTGGCTAGCTTCAGCCACCGACTGGCTGATGGCCAACACTTCAATCAGTTCGTTGGAGAGTGGTTGCCACTCGTCTACAGGCGCCTCGTTAAAGGCGATTAGTTCGGAATCGTCACGGTAGGTGGACATCGCCTGATCAACGCTCTCAAGCTCCGCTTTGAAACCCTCTTCCAGTGCAAGAGACTCGCCCTGAGTGAGCGGATCCATAATGGTGACTTGATAAAAAGTGCCAAAAATATTGCCGTCAAAACGGACGGGGGATTCCAGCGGACGATCACTCTCGGAACAGCCAGGCAGTACCAGCAGAGCACCCAACAATACGCCTAACACTCCTAATTCCCTTCCCCACCTACCCGACCTTTCTACCAACTCAGTTTTGCCAGACTTTTTCTTATCAGACCTGTTCATAGCTGCCTTGCCCTGGAAATAAAACTCTAAAAATTAAGCTGTTAAAAATAAAAGAACCACAGCAGCCAAGCGCCAAACAATACGCGATAAATAACAAACGGCTGCATCCCCAATTTTTTGATGATGACTAGGAAGTAGTGGATACACAGGTACGCGCTGACCCCGGACAGGAACGTACCCACTAGCATCGCTAACCAATCAATCGACTCCGATGCGTTAAAAAGGCCTATGGCTTCCAAGCCACCGGCCAACACAATCACCGGAATCGACAGCAAAAAAGAGAAACGTGAGGCGCCTTCCCGGCTCATTCCCACCATTAAAGCCGCCGTAATAGTAATGCCCGAGCGCGACGTGCCAGGAATTAGCGCCAGCGCCTGGGCACCGCCAATAATCAGCACATCCTTCAAACGCAGTTGATATTCGCTGCGCGTTCCCCCTTTTCGCCAATCGGCATACCCCAACAATAGACCGAAACCAATTAAACTGAAGCCAATTATCAGTGTAGAGCGCATATAGTGAGAAATAACATCGTGCAGTACTAAACCAATAATACCCACGGGGATCGTGGCTAATGTCACCCAAAAGGCGAGCCGTGCGTCATCGTTCACGCCTTTACCGCGCATAGCAGCTAGGCTGCTGGTCATCATCTGCCAAATTTCGTGGCGAAAATAAAGTATTACCGCGGAGAGGCTGCCCAAATGCAGCGCTACATCAAAGGCTAAGCCTTGATCTTCCCATTCTGTCAGCACAGGCACCAAAATCAGGTGGGCAGAGCTTGAAACGGGTAGAAATTCAGAAATTCCCTGAACAACCGCTAACACCACCACCTGGAGCCAATCCATAAATAATCCTGTGTAGAGTCACAATTTGATGGTTTTCAATGGCGCTTAAGGATACACATCCACCAATTCTTTGTCCGCCATTGCCTTGCTGATATTAACCGCTACAACCACTGAAAAGTGCTGTTTCACCATCCAAAGGCAGTGGACGCTATAGAGGATATAAGGAGTGCGCTACAATGGGCATCTATTGAATGCGTGCTTCCTTGCAAGGTACCCATGACTCAGACCGTTGAAACGCCAGTGGTTCACGATCAAGCGCGACTTAGCCAAGAAGCCAAGCGTGTCACCTACATCGGTGCATGGCTGGACGCCCTGTTGAGTGTCGTTAAAGTCACCATTGGTTTTATGGTCGGCTCAGCGGCGTTGATCGCCGACGGCATTCACTCCCTATCAGATTTAGTCACCGATGGTTTTGTCCTGGCAGCCATTCATTACGGCCGCCAGGAGCCCGATAAAGACCACCACTACGGCCACGGCCGAATCGAAACCCTGACCACCCTATTGCTGGGAAGTGTGCTGATCTTCGTGGCGGGCGGTATTGCCTGGTCGAGCCTGGATCGCCTGTTTAGCGGTACTGCCGTTAACGCGCCTGGTATGCTGGCGATTGTCATCACGGTGATTGCGCTGCTCAGTAAGGAGTGGATTTTTCGCTACACCATGCGAGTGGCTAAGCGGGTAAAGTCAAAATTGCTCGAAGCCAATGCCTGGCACTCGCGCAGCGATGCCTTATCCACCGCCGTGGTGCTGGTAGCCCTGGTAGGCGCTCAGTTTGGCTTGGGCTGGCTGGATGCTGTCGCTGCCATCATCGTCGGTTTATTAGTGGGTAAGGTAGGGTTGGACTTGCTGTGGGAGTCGGCCCGCGAGCTGGTCGATACCGCGCTGCCGGTAGATGTTCAGGATCAGATGCACGATGTGGCCTGCAGCGTTCCGGGTGTGGATAGCGTTCATGATCTGCGTACTCGCCAGTCGGCGGGCTGGGTCATGGTTGATCTACACGTGGTGGTAGGACCCAAAATCACCGTCTCCGAAGCGCATGAGATCGGTAACGAAGTCAGCCGCCGCCTGCGCCACGAATTCCCTGCGTTAACCGATGTGATCTTCCACGTTGACCCCGAAGACGACGCCGGTGCGGGCGATCCCAGCCGCCTTCCCGGCCTTCCGCTGCGACCTGAAGTAGAGGCTGCGCTAGATGCCCGCTGGTATAAGCACCCAGTCTGGCGAACGCTAAACGAGCTGCAGTTGCACTACCTGGACGATAAGGTCTCGGTATCGCTGATTATTGCTGATGCAGTGCATCAACCGCCTCAGTGCCTCGCTAGCCAGTTGAAGGCGCTGGCTAGCGATATCGAGTGGCTGGGTCATGTGGAAGTGCTGTTTATTACCCGCGCAGCCAGCAGCTCCATGCGTTAACCCTAGAACCTTTCTCCACCATTAAGACAGCAGCAGCGTGGCAATACTGAAGTAAATCACCACCCCCGAGGCGTCGATCAAGGTGGTCACCAGTGGCGCCGAAGCTGTGGCCGGGTCGACCTTGAAGCGCTCGAGAACAAAGGGCAGACACATGCCCAGCAGGCTGCCGAACAGCACGATGGTGACCATGCTAAAGGCCACTACCATGGCCAACGCTTCGCCCCCGCGCATAATGCCAATCGGCGTGACTGCAATCGCCATGGTGATACCCAGCGAGCCCGCCACCAGCAGTTCGCGGCCCAGTAGTTTGCCCCAGTCTTTTACCCCGACATCACCGGTCGCCATACCGCGCACCATCAACGTGGCAGCCTGCGCCCCCGCGTTACCGCCACTGCCGATCAACAGCGGTAAAAAGAACACCAACGCCACCTGGGCGGCAATGGTCTCTTCAAAATAGGCAATCCCGGCCCCCGAAAAAAGATTGGCAAACACCAATAGAACCAGCCAGAACACGCGTTTACGGTAAAGGCTCCAGAGCTTCACACGGCTCACACCATCTTCCAACTGGCCGATCGACATCCCCTTGTGGAAATCCTCCGTTGCTTCGGATTCAGCCACATCCATGGCGTCATCGTGGGTCACGATGCCAACCATCCGGCCGTCCGCATCGATCACCGGCAGCGCTAACAGGTCGTACTTTGCCACAATTCGGGCAACATCTTCCTGAGCATTATCAACGCGGGTGCTGATAACATCCTTGATCATGATGTCATCCACAATGGCGCCTGGGCGTGCCACCATCAGTTGGCGTAACGACATAGTACCGATCAAATGCCCATCACTATCGAGGATATAGAGCTGATAGACCGTTTCTGCATCCGGGGCGGTCTGACGTACCCGCATCATCGCTTGCGACACCGTCATGCCACTGGCTATGGACACATAGTCAGAGGTCATGATGGCGCCTGCGGTACCCTCTTCGTAGCTGGCAAGCCGCTTTAGGTCTTCCCGCTCGCGGTGAGCCATGCGACGCAGCAATGCTTCACGCCGGTCTTCACTGAGTAGATTAAATAGGTCGGCACGTTCGTCCGAGCCCATCTCTTCGAGCAGCTTGAGTACTTGGCTGTCGTCCAGCTTCCCGACTACCTCAAGCTGGCTCTCACCGGGCAAATAGCCCAACACATTGGCAGCCCGTTCGGCAGAGAGAATATCCAGCAGAGCGAGCGCCGCAGGTAGCTCTTCGTCATCCTCGATCATCTCTTCGAGCACTTCACCGATATCCGCTGAGCGGGTTTCGGCCAAACGCAAAGAGAGCACCGATTTACTAGGCACTTCCTTGGCCAACTCGTCGAGTAGTTCGGCTTTTAATTGCTGTAGGCTTTCATCGTTAAGCGCCATGGCTCTCCCCTTCACACTGACAAACGTCGTGCTGCCGACTTAATCCATTACCTAACTCATCATACTTACTTATATTACTATCCTTACTACCCAACAAAAAAACGCCCCTTAAACCCTGATAACGGGCTTAAGGGGCGCTGTACCACGCCAAATGCGTGGGTATTAGCCTTTACCCGCCTTTTTACGCAGCTGCTGAATCGTTCGCAGCTGAGCAACGGCTTCGGCAAGTTCAGCGGCCGCTCGAGTATAATCAAGCTCCGATGACTTATCGTTAAAGGCTTTCAGCGCTTGCTGACGCGCTTCTTCGGCAGCAGCCTCATTGAGGTCGCTGGCCCGTGATGCGGCATCAGCCAGTATCGTTACCACGTCCGGCTGAACTTCCATGAAACCGCCAGTGACGTAGAAGTTCTCTTCTGCGCCACCATCATAGATCACGCGGATCGGGCCCGGCTGAAGCTCGGTCAGCAGCGGAGCGTGACCCGGCAAAATGCCCAGGTCACCCATCATTCCGGAAGCAATCACCTGCTCAACAGTACCTGAGAAGATGGATGCTTCAGCGCTGACGATATTGCAAGTAAAGCTATTCGCCATAGCGAATCCCCCTAATGGACGGGATTACTTCTTCATCTGGTTGGCTTTCTCGACGGCTTCGTCGATTGAACCGACCATATAGAAGGCCTGTTCCGGCATATCGTCGTATTCGCCAGCAAGAATGCCCTGGAAGCCACTGATAGTGTCTTTCAGCGAGACATACTTACCTGGTGAACCGGTAAATACTTCGGCCACGAAGAACGGCTGCGACAAGAAGCGCTGGATTTTACGCGCCCGAGATACGGCTAGCTTGTCTTCATCAGACAACTCATCCATACCCAGAATGGCGATGATATCCTTAAGCTCTTTATAGCGCTGAAGAACGTTCTGCACACCGCGAGCGGTCGCATAGTGCTCTTCACCGACAACCAACGGATCCAGCTGGCGCGACGTGGAGTCAAGCGGATCGATCGCCGGGTAAATACCCAATTCAGCGATAGAACGCGCCAATACCACGGTAGCATCCAAGTGGGAGAAGGTGGTCGCCGGCGACGGATCGGTCAAGTCATCCGCGGGCACGTAAACGGCCTGTACGGAAGTGATTGAACCGGTTTTCGTCGAGGTAATACGCTCCTGCAGAACGCCCATCTCTTCAGCCAGCGTCGGCTGATAACCTACCGCTGATGGCATACGACCCAACAGTGCCGATACTTCGGTACCTGCCAGGGTGTAGCGGTAGATGTTATCGACGAACAGCAGAACATCGCGGCCTTCATCACGGAATTTCTCAGCGATGGTCAGGCCCGTCAGCGCCACGCGCAGACGGTTACCCGGCGGCTCATTCATCTGACCGTAAACCAGCGATACCTTATCGATAACGTTGGATTCAGTCATTTCGTGATAGAAGTCGTTACCCTCACGCGTACGCTCACCAACACCGGCGAATACAGAGTAGCCGCTGTGTTCGGTGGCGATGTTGCGGATAAGCTCCATCATGTTAACGGTTTTACCCACACCGGCGCCGCCGAACAGGCCAACTTTACCACCCTTAGCAAACGGGCAGACCAAGTCGATAACCTTAATACCGGTTTCCAGCAGCTCGTTAGAGGCTGCCTGGTCGGCATAGCTCGGTGCTTTACGGTGAATCGGCATACGCTCTTGCTCACCGATCGGTCCTGCTTCGTCGATCGGCTCGCCGAGTACGTTCATAATACGGCCCAGCGTTTCCTTACCTACCGGTACGGAAATAGCAGCACCTGTGCTGGTCGTTGCCATGCCACGCTTCAAGCCCTCAGTGGAGCCCATGGCGATGGTGCGCACCACGCCGTCGCCCAGCTGCTGCTGGACTTCGAGGATGGTCTCAACATCGGAGACCTTCAGCGCGTCGTAGACCTTGGGCACAGAGTCCCGCGGAAACTCTACGTCAATCACCGCGCCGATGATTTGTACGATACGTCCGCTCATCTTGGTTCCTCTCTAAAACCTGCAAATGAAACCTGTCTGCCGGGAGCCGCTTAAAAGAGTCGGCTCCCTAGGCGTTATACGGCAGCAGCGCCGCCGACGATCTCAGAAATTTCCTGGGTAATGGCAGCCTGACGGGCCTTGTTATAAACCATCTCCAGATCGTCGATCAGGCCGCCTGCGTTGTCGGTGGCACTTTTCATAGCGATCATTCGAGCGGCTTGTTCACAAGCGCCATTTTCCACTACCGCCTGATACACCTGCGATTCGATGAAACGAACCAACAGGCTATCGAGCAACGCCTTGGCATCCGGTTCATACAGGTAGTCCCAGCTTCCGGGACGGGCGTTTTCGTCGTCTTGCTCAGCGTCTGCGCCCATATCGGGCGACAGGGGAAGAAGCTGACGAACCACTGGCTTTTGCGTCATGGTATTCACAAACTCGTTGTGCACCACGTACAGCCGGTCGAGACGTCCTTCATCGTACGCTTCAAGCATGACCTTAATACTGCCAATCAAGCCTTCTACCGTCGGGGCTTCACCTAATCCACTTTTCGCTGCGACCAAATTACCGCCGTAATTGCGGAAAAAGGTGCTCGCCTTGGCGCCAAGCGCACAAAAATCCTGCTCGACACCTTGCTGTTTCCAGCTAACGGCTTCTTTCAGTAAGGCTTTGAAAAGATTGTGGTTCAAGCCACCACACAGACCGCGGTCAGTGGACACCACAATGTAGCCAACACGCTTAACCTCGCTACGCTCGACCATATAGTCGTGCCTGTACTCAGGGTTCGCGTTGGCTAAGTGGCCAACCACATTACGGATCTGCTTAGCGTAAGGCTGACTAGCTCTCATCAGATCTTGCGCTTTACGCATTTTCGATGCAGCCACCATTTCCATGGCGCTGGTAATCTTCTGCGTATTTTTAATGCTCCCGATTTGGGTGCGTATCTCTTTTGCAGCTGCCATAGCGATCTACCCTTCGTTCGTGGCTCTCAGAAAGCATGCAAACCCGCCCATGAGGGGCGGGCCAGACATTACCAGCTCTGAGTCGCCTTGAACTTCTCGAGACCCGACTTCAAGCTGTCTTGAATCTCACCGTTGTAGTCGCCGCTCTGGTTGATCTTGTCGAGGAGATCAGCGTGTTCGGACTTCATGTAGTCGTGCAGGGCACGCTCAAAGTCCAACACTTTGTTTACTTCGACATCGTCCAGATAACCTTCGTTGGCGGCGTAAAGCGAAAGCGCCATTTCAGCTACCGACATCGGCGAGTACTGGTTCTGCTTCATCAACTCGGTAACACGCTGACCGTGTTCGAGCTGCTTACGCGTGGCTTCATCAAGGTCAGACGCGAACTGCGAGAAGGCCGCCAATTCACGGTACTGAGCCAGTGCCAGACGTACACTACCGCCCAGTTTCTTGATGATTTTGGTCTGCGCCGAACCACCCACACGAGAAACCGAGAGACCTGCGTTAATCGCCGGACGAATACCGGAGTTAAACAGGTTGGTTTCCAGGAAGATCTGACCATCGGTGATCGAGATCACGTTGGTCGGAACGAACGCAGAAACGTCGCCACCCTGGGTTTCGATGATTGGCAGCGCGGTTAAGGAACCGGTCTTACCTTTCACTTCACCGTTGGTGAACTTCTCAACGTAGTCGACGTTAACGCGCGCAGCACGCTCAAGAAGACGCGAGTGGAGATAGAAAACATCACCAGGATAAGCTTCACGACCCGGCGGACGACGCAGCAGCAGCGATACCTGACGGTACGCAACGGCTTGCTTGGAAAGGTCGTCATACACGATGAGGGAATTCTCGCCGCGGTCGCGGAAGTATTCGCCCATGGTGCAACCCGCATAAGGTGCCAGGAACTGCATCGGCGCCGGGTCGGCAGCGCCCGCAGCCACGACGATGGTGTGTTCCATCGCGCCGTGCTGTTCGAGTTTGCGCACCACGTTGGCAATGGTCGACTGCTTCTGACCAATCGCCACGTAGACACAGGTCACGCCTTTGCCTTTCTGGTTGATGATCGCATCAATGGCAATGGCGGACTTACCAATCTGGCGGTCACCGATGATCAGCTCACGCTGACCACGGCCGATCGGCACCATGGCGTCAATGGATTTGAGACCGGTTTGGATCGGCTCATCAACAGACTGACGGGTAATAACGCCCGGCGCCACTTTCTCGACGGCGTCGGTCATTTTAGCGTTAATATCGCCTTTGCCATCGATGGGATTACCCAGCGCGTCGACAACACGGCCAATCAGCTCGGGGCCTACCGGCACTTCGAGAATACGACCGGTACATTTGGCGGTCATGCCTTCTTCGAGCTGCAAGTAGTCACCCAGCACGACGGCACCAACGGAGTCGCGCTCCAGGTTGAGTACCATGCCAAAGATGCTGTTGGGGAATTCGATCATTTCACCAAACATCGCGTCTTCGAGGCCGTGAATTTTCACGATACCGTCGGAAACAGTGACGATGGTGCCCTGATTATGGGCTTCAGATGCGACGTCAAGCTTTTCAATTCGCTGCTTGATGATGTCGCTGATCTCGGAAGGATTCAGTTGCTGCATGCCATGTCCCTCAGACTCAAGCGGTTAGCGCGTCAGAAAGACGGTTCAATCGACCACGGACCGACCCGTCAATAACGGTATCGCCAGCACGTAGGATGACACCGCCAATCAGCGACTTGTCCACTTGAGTAGTAATAGAGATTTCGCGATTCAGACGTTTTTTAAGCGCGTTCGCTAGCTTCGTTTCTTGCTCGCTATCTAGCTGATAAGCAGAAGTGACATTCACTTCAACCCGCTGCTCGTGTTCAGCACGCAGGTGCTCGAACTGTTCAGCAATCGATGCCAGCGCCATCAGGCGACTTTGGTCAGCCAGGACAGTCAAAAACCGCTGTAAAGCGTCATCTTGTTGCTCAGGAATCAGCTCAACAAGCAGCGACACTTTTTGGTCGCTGTCTAGTTTTGGACTGCTTAACCGATGGCGAACGTTAACGTCTGCTACCGCAAAGCTTAAAAAACTCAGCGCTTGTGACCAGCTATCAAGCGCCTCATGATCACGCGCGTATTCAAACGCTGCCTTAGCGTAAGGACGAGCGACGGTCAGTAGTTCCGCCATGATTCACCTCCTTACAGTTCAGCAGCAAGCTCATCAAGTAACTTGCGATGGGCTTGTTCGTCGACCGACGCTTCAAGAACACGCTCGGCACCCATAACGGCGAGATAAGAGACCTGGGCACGAAGTTCATCTTTAGCGCGATTCACTTCTTGCTCAATCTCGGAACGTGCGCTCGCTACAAGGCGTTCGCCTTCGGCGCGGGCCTGTTCGCGGGCTTCTTCAACTATCTGGGCAGAGCGCTTATTGGCCTGCTCAAGAATTTGAGAAGCTTGCTCCTTGCTTTCACGCAGCGTTTGTTCCGCCCGCTCTTGAGCAAGCTCAAGGTCGCGGTTAGCGCGGCTGGCTGCGTCCAAGCCATCAGCAATTTTTTTCTGACGCTCATGAAGCGCGTTGCTGATCGGAGGCCACACATACTTTAAGCAAAACCAGACAAAGATCGCGAAGGCGATCGTCTGCCCGATTAGCGTCATGTTGATATTCACAGGAATGTACCTCTGACAAGTTCGTGGCGACCGGAGTGAAACAAAACCGAGCGTTTAACGCTCGGCTGAGCTGTCATTAACCGGCAACAACGAAGATCAGGTACATTGCGATACCAACACCTATCATCGGAACCGCATCCAACAGACCTGCCATTAGGAAGGTTTTGGTTTGCAGTTGGTCGCCTAGTTCTGGCTGACGCGCTGTAGATTCAAGCAGCTTACCGCCCAAAATAGCGAAGCCAATGCCGGTACCTAGAGCGCCGAGACCGATCATGATGGAAGCGGCAATGTAGATAAGTTCCATGGTAATGCTCCTAGTTTTTCAAGTTTAAGGTCGAGGGTTGAGGTTAAGGGTTAATGTGTTGCAAGCATTGCTCGGGTTAGTGATGTTCGTGTGCAGCGCTTAGATACACCACGGATAGCACTGTAAAGATGAAGGCCTGAAGTACGACGATTAGGATATGGAAGATCGCCCACGGTACATCCAGCACCCAGATAGCCCAGAAGGGCAGCATAGCGATCAGAATGAAGATCACTTCCCCGGCGAACATGTTGCCGAAAAGACGCATTGCCAAGCTGAACGGTTTCACCAGCAGAGCAACGATTTCAAGAAGCAGGTTGAAGGGAATTAAGGCCCAGTGATTGAATGGGGTCAGTGACAGCTCTTTGGCAAAGCCACCCACGCCTTTCACTTTAAAGCTGTAGTAGAGGATTAACCCGAAGACGCCTAATGCTAACCCTAGCGTAGCGTTCACATCGGTGGTGGGCACAATTTTCATGTAGTCCACGCCTAGCTTACTGAACAGCACCGGGAAGTAATCGACCGGGATAATTTTTAGCGTGTTCATGAACAGAATCCACACGAACAGCGTCAGGGCCAGTGGCGCGATAAGCGGATTATGGCCTTTGAAGGTCCCTTTGATCATGCCTTCAACGAATTCGACGACCATTTCTACTGCGTTTTGCAGGCCGCCGGGGACACCAGTAGTGGCCATTTTTCCCGCTTTGCGGAAAATCCAGATAAACAGCAGCCCCATGGCAATTGACCAGCCCATGGTGTCTAAGTGAATGGCCCAAAAGCCCATTTCACTGGCTTCTTCCGCCGAATGCGCCAGCGACCAGCCATTAACAGGGTGGTTACCAAACGTCAGGTTCTGCAAGTGGTGCTGGATATAGTAAGTCGTCGAGACTTCGTTTCCTGCGGCCATGGATGTGTCACCTCAATTTAATTGTGCAATTTTCTAGGCATTGACGTTTTTTGGCATTAACCAAGGCGTAAGCCAATGCGTTAGAACAACCGCAACATAAGCATAAAAAAAGAAAGTAGGGTTTGAAGGGGGCGCTGCCACGAACACTGCAACAAACAGTGCCACCGTCAAACCAAACTTGCCTGCTTCGGCGCGAAACAAGCGCATCGCTGCCTGTGAAGGCCTAACCGCGCGCAAAACACCCATTCGTTTGATGAAGAAAGCATGCGGGAGCAAGGCTACCAGCGCTCCTTTAAATACCGATGACATGCCTTCAACGTCTTCCACCCAATAGGCTGCCAGCATGCCGCAAAGGGCCATCGAGAGTTGCACGATCGTAAGCCGAAGGATGTAGGCTTTTCGCCGCTGGGTTTCGTATCGCTGCATAGCTCTCTATATGGGCTCTCTGTAAGAGCTCTCTCAACGGGCGCTTAGCAATAGCGCTTTGAACCAATACCCAGCCCTAAAAAAATCGGCATACTTCAACAAACACAGGCAACCTGCACAAATCTTGCGCGATTATAGGGAAGCGCTATCACACCTTCAACCGAAGTCGCACCGATTTTGTACGTTAAGGGGTCGATTTGCGACCAAAGAGGGAAAACGTGGTCACTTCTTACGCGATGTTTGATAGCCTGCTATTTAATATGATTTAAGATACCGTCTAATTCTTCCAAGCTTGTATAGCGTATCGTTAATTTACCTTTGCCTTTTTGACCATGATCAATAGAGACGGGCGCGCCAAGTAACTCGCCAAGATGGGTTTCCAATTTTGCCACATCAGGCTGTTTGTTTGGACGGCTAGGCATTTTGATGGGAGCTTGGCTGGTCTGCACTTTTTTCACCAGCGCTTCAGTTGCCCGAACGGTCATGTCGTTATTGACCACTTCATGGGCCACTTGCCGCTGCTGGGCACTATTTAACGTTAGCAATGCCCGCGCATGGCCCATATCCAAATCGCCACGTTCAAGCAGGGTTTGTACTTCGGGATCTAGCGCCAGCAGGCGCAACAAATTAGCCACTTGAGTGCGCGACTTCCCCACTGCGTCGGCTATTTGCTGCTGAGTAAGCTCGAACTCTTCACCAAGGCGCTTGAGTGCCATGGCTTCTTCAATAGCGTTTAGATTTTCACGCTGAATGTTTTCGATTAACGCCAGCGCCAAGGCGACTTCATCGCTGACATCGCGAATAACGGCCGGAATAACGTCCAGCTCAGCCAGCTGTGCGGCACGCCAGCGGCGCTCACCGGCAATAATTTCGTAGCGGTCGACGCCGATCGGGCGCACCACGATAGGCTGCATAACGCCCTGGGCGCGAATGGAATCTGCCAGCTCTTCTAACGCTTCAGGCTGAATATCGCGGCGCGGCTGATATTTACCCCGCGTTAGTTGTCCTAACGGGAGGCGCTCAAGGCGATCTTCGCTAACATCTTCAGCCGCGGCGCTACGCGCGGCGTCAGAAAGCTCCAACGGGGTGCCGCTACCTGCAAGTTCTAGGCTGTCACGGCGACGGGCACCGGCACCAATCAGAGCATCCAGGCCACGTCCCAGCGCGGGTTTACGCGTCATTCGCTTTCCCTCATTTTTTCAGCGCCCCTTTTTTGAATTGAAGAGTTGAAGTGAAGAGTGGTTATAGTGAAAGACGACGAATCATCTCTTTCGCCAACACACGATAGGCCTGGCTACCCCGGGAGAACCGGGCATATTGCGTCACGGGTAACCCGTGACTTGGTGCTTCGGCAACTTTTACGTTGCGGGGTATGGTGGTTTTTAACAGCATGTCGCCAAAGTAGTCACGCAGTTGCTTATCCACTTCCCGCGTTAAGCTGGTGCGCTTGTCGTACATGGTGCGCAAAATGCCTGCAATCGCTAGGTCAGGATTCACATTTTGCTTAATCTGTTCAACGGTATCGAGCAGTGCTGACAACCCTTCCAGGGCATAGAATTCACACTGTAGAGGGATCAATACGCTATCAGAAGCCGTTAACGCATTCACGGTGAGCATGTTCAACGAGGGTGGGCAGTCAATAAGCACCACATCGTATTCACTGGAGACCGAGGCAAGCGCGGTGGTTAAGCAGCTTTCACTTTTCTCGCGATCCAATAGCTCGACTTCGGCGGCAGTGAGATCACCGTTACCCGGCAGAACGTCATACTTTACCGCCAGGTCTTTAACGATGGTCTCAGCGGCCGTTGCTTCACCTAGCAGTACATCCAGCACGCTTTTGTCGAGCTCGTATTTATCGATGCCGCTGCCCATGCTGGCATGGCCTTGAGGGTCAAGATCCACCAGCAGCACGCGACGATCGAGTCCAGCGAGGCTAGCCGCCAGGTTAACGGCTGAGGTGGTCTTGCCCACACCGCCTTTTTGGTTGGTCAGGGCAATGATCTGGCTCACTTACTCAACTCCTTCCTGGGGTCAGAATCAACATTCAGCTTTCAAGATTAATAACTGCCGCTGGGCCGTTTCAAAAGGCACTTCCAGCAGGTGACGCTTATGTAAACAAATACCGGGGGGCAATTCGCGTAACTCATCGTCAGCGCCCGGTCCTTTCATGGCCAGCCATTGACCATCGGCACTCGGTAACTGGCGAGTCAAGGTGACAAAATCCACCAAGCTGGCAAACGCTCTCGAAATCACCTGGTCAAACGTGGCGGCTTGAAACTGCTCTACCCGCGCCTGAACAGGCGTTACGTTTTTAAGACCAAGCTCCATCACCGCTTGGCGCTGAAAACGGACTTTTTTGCCATTGCTGTCCAGCAACGTGACGTCTAATTGGGGGGCCAAAATAGCCAACACTAAACCGGGTAAACCTGGGCCCGCCCCCACATCCAACAGCCGCGGCCCTTGCACATAAGGCAGTACTACGGCGCTGTCCAGCACATGGCGCGACACCATTTCGTCCACATCGCGCACCGCTGTGAGGTTATAAGCCCGGTTCCACTTGTGCAACAGTGCCAATAAGCCTAGCAGTTGCTCGCGCTGATGGTCGTCAACGCTGATAGCCAACTGGCTAAGCCCTTGGTCGAGACGTGGCGCAACGCTTGCAGGCAGAGTTTTTAACAGTGGGTTCAACGAACTCATCCGTTAACCACCTCTGCCGCTGCGACTAACCGGCGCTTTTTCAGATGCACCAGCAAAATAGACACAGCCGCTGGCGTGACACCCGAGATACGCGCCGCATGAGCAAGCGTTTCCGGCCGTGCTTCAGCCAGCTTTTGGCGAATTTCGATGGATAGCCCCTCTATTTTCAAATAATCCAGCTCGGCAGGCAGCACCGTTCCTTCATGGCGTTTTAGCTTGTCAATCTCATCCTGCTGACGGTCAATATAGCCTTGATACTTGGCCTGGATTTGCACCTGTTCGGCAACCGCTGGATCGGTAACCAGCGTGCCTTCGATGCCGGGTAGATTGGCCAAATCGCTATAGTTAAGTTCTGGGCGCTTGAGCAAGTCGCTCAGGCGATATTCGCGCGTGAGCGCCGCACCGGTAGTTTCCGCCACCTGTGCCGCAGCCGGGCTACCTGGCTGGATCCAAATGGTATCCAGACGCGCACTCTCTTGCTCAATGGCTTCGCGCTTTTGACTAAACGCGGCCCAGCGTTCGTCATTGACGAGGCCTAATTCGCGGCCAGCTTCGGTTAAGCGCAAATCTGCATTGTCTTCACGCAGCAGCAAGCGGTATTCCGCACGGGAAGTGAACATGCGGTACGGCTCTTTGGTACCCATGGTGATCAGGTCGTCGACCAGTACGCCGAGATAGGCTTCATCGCGGCGGGGATACCAGGCGTCCAGCTCTTGAGCACGGCGTGCGGCATTCAAACCCGCTAGCAAACCTTGAGCGCCAGCTTCTTCGTAACCGGTAGTGCCGTTAATCTGACCAGCGAAAAACAGGTTGTGGATAAATTTTGTTTCCAGCGAGTGTTTTAAGTCTCGCGGATCAAAAAAGTCGTACTCGATAGCATAGCCAGGCCGGGTGATATGGGCATTTTCCAGGCCCTTGATCGTACGCACGACTTGAATCTGCACGTCAAACGGCAGCGAGGTCGAGATACCGTTGGGGTAAAGCTCGTGGGTATCCAGGCCTTCGGGTTCGATGAACACCTGATGGCTGGATTTATCGGCAAAGCGATGAACCTTGTCTTCGATCGATGGGCAATAACGCGGCCCAATTCCTTCGATCACACCGGAGTACATCGGCGAGCGATCAAGATTCGCCAGAATCAGATCGTGGGTTTGCTGATTGGTGTGAGCAATGTGGCAACTCACCTGCCGAGGGTGCATTTCCAGTGACCCCATGTAGGACATGACCGGTGTGGGGCTGTCGCCGGGTTGTTCTTCCAACTGGGAAAAATCCACGGTTTTGGCATTAATACGCGGCGGTGTGCCGGTTTTCAGCCGATCAACGCGAAACGGTAGCGCACGCAGCCGCTCGGCCAGAGCGTTGGAGGGTGGATCGCCTGCTCGGCCACCCTTGCTTTGATCCAAGCCAATGTGAATCACGCCACCCAAAAATGTGCCGGTACACAGCACGACACTTTCAGCATGGAAGCGAATACCGGTTTCCGTGACAACGCCGCGCACGGTGTCGTTATCCACAATGAGATCACCAGCAGCCTGCTGGAAGATCGTCAAGTTGGACTGGTTTTCCAGCATACCGCGGATAGCGGACTTATAGCGGATGCGGTCAGCCTGGGCACGGGTTGCCCGAACGGCAGGCCCTTTGCGGGCATTGAGCACGCGAAACTGGATGCCACCTAAATCCGTGGCAAGCCCCATGGCGCCGCCCAGCGCATCGATTTCCTTAACCAAATGGCTTTTGCCGATGCCGCCAATCGCGGGGTTACACGACATTTGGCCCAGGGTTTCGATGTTGTGGGTGAGCAGCAGGGTCTGACAGCCCATACGAGCAGAGGCCAATGCGGCTTCAGTTCCCGCATGGCCACCGCCGATGACAATCACGTCAAAGCGGTCGGGATAATTCAAGAGGCACCTCGTCTTGCGCCTTTCGGCACGGATGATGTGGCCAGTGCAGTTCTCAGACATGGCCACCTTAGATCAATGAGCCGGCAAGTATAAACCCCCTGTGGGTAACCGTCAGGTTTTTCCACACCCCAAATCACCAACCCTTCGTTATTAATAACAACATAAATATAAAATAAGAGAAGTTCTGTAAATGTTGTAATTACTAGTGTGGACAATTTCTGTGTATAAGCGACTTATCCTTAATATTTTCATGTGCTTATATTGTTGACTTCTACATGTTTGAAGGCGGGAGTGCCTGGGTAGAAGGGGTGTTAAGCCTGTGGATGGAATAGCGCTTTATCCACAGAGTTAATTAAGCACGGCTTATCCACCGGCCAGTACCTGGGTTGTTACCGCACCTGTGAACAACCTCCGATTGATGTGGAGCTAACGCTAAGCGACGTACATGGTAGGCCTTACGGAGATAAAACCGATCAATGTAAAAAAAGTTTATCCACAGGCAAAAAAATGGCCTGTCGTGTCGACAGGCCAGTAAAAAAGCGCAATTCAGAGCAAATTAGCGGTTATTTTAACGCGTAAAAAGGGCTCAATTTAATGTTTGAGTACGCGAGCAAGGAAGGATTGAGTACGTTCGTGTTGAGGAGAATCGAACAGTTTTTCAGGGTGGCCCTGCTCGGTAATCTCGCCTTTATGGATAAAAATCACCCGGTCGGCGACCTCGCGGGCAAAGCCCATTTCATGGGTGACAATCACCATGGTCATGCCCTCTTTGGCCAGCTCGCGCATTGCATCCAGCACTTCACCGATCATTTCCGGGTCAAGCGCCGATGTGGGCTCGTCAAACAGCATCAGGCGGGGTTCCATCGCCAGGGCGCGGGCGAGTGCGACGCGCTGCTGTTGGCCGCCTGAGAGCTGGCTGGGGTACTTGTCGGCCTGGTCGGCGATACCTACCCGGTCAAGCAAGCGTTTGGCGTTGCTGACTGCGTCGTCACGGCTTAAACCACGCACTTTCATCGGCGCCAGAGTGACATTATCGATCACGCTGAGATGGGGAAAGAGATTGAATTGCTGAAACACCATACCCACTTCGGTACGGATGGTTTGCAGCGCTTTAGTGCTCTTGCCGTGCGGTAATAGTTCGTTGCTGTCGACCACCAGACTGCCGGACTGAAACTCTTCCAAGCCGTTAATGCAGCGAATTAGTGTGGATTTGCCTGAGCCACTGGCACCGATAATCACCACCACTTCACCAGGCACAATCGTCAGATCAATATCGTTGAGTACGTGCAGACTGCCAAAGTGTTTATTGAGCTGCTGCATACGCACAATTGGTTGCGTTGTGTTGCTCATTGTCTCGCTCATTGCGCGTGTCCTTATTGTCCGGCCAGGCCTCTGCGCTCGAGTTGACGCAGGATGATGGAGAGGGTCCAGGTGATTGCCAAGTACATCAGGGCGACCATGAAGTAGACCTCAAGCGCCGTAAAGGTGGTGGCGATATAGATCTGCCCCTGACGCACTAGCTCACCGACGCCTATCACTGAAAACAGTGAGGTGTCTTTGATGCTGATGATGCCCTGGTTACCGAGGGGAGGAATCATGCGCCGAAACGCCTGGGGCCAGATAACGTAGCGAAATGCTTGAGTGCGGGAGAGCCCTAGGGAGAGTGATGCTTCACCCTGGCCGCGTTCAATTGATTGCACACCGCCGCGCACAATTTCTGAAATGTAAGCACCGGAATTAACCGCGATCGCAGCAATACCGGCGACCAGCGCGTTAATTGGGCTACCTAATAGTTGCGGCAAGCCGTAAAAAATAAACAGTACTTGTACCAGGATAGGCGTGCCGCGAAATACTTCGACGTAAACGATGGCTGGCCAGCGTAGCCAACGCAGGCGGCTAATACGTAATAGGCCAAAGAATATTCCGATAAAGAATCCGATGGCGAGACCGCCAAACGAGATAAGCAGCGTCCAGGGAATACCCGGCAGCAGGTAAGGGATCGACCCAAACGCTGCCGACCAATCAAACTGAAAATTGACGTCCACGCGTAGACTCCTGAAACAAAAAAGCAGATGACAAAAAACACATGAGAAATGCAGCAGGGCCGGGGGTTGTGGCCACCCGGCCCTGTAACAGCGTTACGCTAATAGAGAGCTTTTATACTCACTCTTCGCTAGGCGCTTCACCAAACCACTTGGTGTAGATCTCATCGTAGGTGCCATCTTCGCGCATGGCGGCCAGCGCTTCGTTAGTCGGCTCTACCCACTCACTGCCTTTGTGGAACACGATGCCGTACTGCTGACCTTCATACAGAGGGCCAACAACCTTGGTACGGCCTTCACCGCGAGTTTGCGAGAAGTAAGAGACGTTAGGGGCATCATAGAGCACGGCGTCGACGTTGCGGCCTAGCAGCGCCATGTACATGTCGGCAGTACCTGGGAAGGGGGTGATTTCAGCATCTTCGCCGAGTTCTTGCTGAAGGTAGTCATAACTGGTGGAACCAATTTTGGTACCGACGGCGAGGTCTTGGAGGTCTTCTAGTGTCTCGACGCTGTCGTTATCGGCGCGGACAATGATGCGTAAACCTGAATCGTAGTAGGGGTCGGAGAAGTCAACGACTTCAGAGCGCTCGTCAGTGATGGTGGTACCGGCGATGGCTATCTCTTGACTACCCGTTTGCACGGCGGGAATGATGCCGGAGAATTCCATGGTCGTCAGGTTGACTTCAAAGCCTGCACGTTCGGCGACTTCGTTGATGATATCCATATCGAAGCCGACCATTTCGCCGGTCTCTTGATCCATCATTTCAAACGGCACAAAGCTTGGGTCAGTGGCCACGTTCACCGATGGCATTTGGGCCATGGCGGCAGTGGCGCTGCCCAATCCCAGTGCGAGTGCAAGCGTTGTTTTGGTTAGGCTGAGTGGTAGTGCAACTTTCATAAGTTTCCCCGTGCTTTATGTGGCTAGTAGCGGGTTTCCGAGCAATGTATGGCGCTCGAATACCCTTTTTAGCCGTTATTGACCTATCAACCTTGGCGAGAAACCGTCAGGGCGTCAAGTCACGGGGAGCGTCGTGGGCCAACGCTGTTTAGACCATAAAGGAAGCGCCGCAGCCGCAGGTGGTGGTGGCATTGGGATTTTGAACGCGAAAACGCGCGCCCGCTAAGCCTTCTTCGTAGTCGACCGTGGAGCCCACCAGATACTGGTAAGAGAGGGGGTCGACGACCAGCGCGGCCTCACCGAACTCAATCACAGTATCATCGTCGGCGACATTGTCAGCAAAGTCGAAGCCGTATTGAAAACCCGAACAGCCGCCGCCGGTCACGTAGACCCGCAGTTTGAGTGATGGGTTATTTTCTTCTGCAATCAGTGCGTTAATACGTTTGCGTGCACTATCAGAGAGCAGTAATGGAGTAGGAACAAAGGCTTCTGCACCGCTCATGGGTACCTCCCGCGAGCTTAAAGAACGAATAAATCGGCATTGGGGGGTGATTATGGGTAATTCCCAGCAAATTGGTCAACTATTGCTGAGAATGAGTTGTCTCTGCCTGCTGGTTTTGTGAGGTGTTTAAGGCATCACTGCTGGTGCGGTAAGCCCAGTGTTCTCGTCAAAGCCGAACATCAGGTTGAGGTTTTGTATCGCTTGGCCCGAGGCGCCTTTGACCAGGTTATCAATCACCGATAGTACGACGACGGTGTTGCCATTGCCGGGGCGATGGACTGCTAGGCGGCAGGTATTGATGCCTTTGACGCTGCGCGTCTCTGGGTGACTTCCAGCAGGCATCACATCGACAAAGGGTTCGTTAGCGTAGCGCTGCTCAAATAGAGCCTGCAGATCGCCGGGCTCAGTGGTGAGCTGGCCGTAAAGTGTGGCGTGAATGCCGCGGATCATCGGCGTTAAGTGGGGCACAAAGGTTAAACCCACCGTGGATTGCTGAATATCCCTAAGCCCTTGGCTAATTTCGGGTAGATGGCGGTGGCCCGAGGCGCCGTAGGCTTTCATCGACTCGCTGGCTTCAGCGAGCAGTGACCCTACTTTTGCGCCACGGCCTGCCCCGGTAACCCCGGATTTACAGTCAGCAATCAGTTGGCTTGGGTCGATCAGACCTGCTTCCAACAGCGGTAGATAGCCTAATTGAACGGCCGTGGGGTAGCAGCCGGGCACGGCAATTAAGCGTGCGTTTTTGATTTTTTCCCGATGCATTTCCGGTAGGCCGTATACCGCCTCTTGCAACAATTCCGGCGCGCCGTGGGCCTGGTCGTACCAACGGCTCCATTCATCGGCATCGCGCAGCCGGAAGTCGGCCGAGAGATCAATCACCCGCGTGCCGCTATCGAGAAGCTCGCCCGCCAGGGCGTGGGCAACACCGTGGGGCGTAGCAAAGAACACCGCGTCCATGGCGCCCAGCAGTTTGGCATCCGGCTCGCTAAAGGCCAGCGTATCGTAATGGCCGCGCAGGTTGGGATACATATCGCTTACCTTGACGCCAGTTTCCGAGCGCGAAGTAATCGCGGCCACCTCAACATGAGGGTGCTGGGCGAGTAGCCGCAATAACTCAACGCCGGTGTAACCGGTACCGCCAACAATGCCGACCTTAATCACAAATCACTCCTTGCGAGCTTCGCAAAACATTTTCAGAACAGGTATTTCATCACAGTTTGCACCACCAGCGATGACAACACGCGGTGTTATCAGCCTAAGCGGATTGCTGCGGGCTGTCGAAGTGTATCGGGCTATGATACACAAGAGGATTAAGAGATAAGAACACTAAGACCAAAAACAAGGCAGATTGCTGTGGCGCGTTTTTCCCGATCGGATTTTACGTTAGAAAGTTTTCGTCGTCAGTTGGCCAACGTCGACGCCTTGCCGCAACTCTGCTTGCTGGGCCTTGTCTCGGGGATTATTACCGGCGCGGTGATGGTGGCGTTTCGGCTGCTACTGGAAGCAGGGGCCACGTTCTATATGACGGAGGGTGACCCAGAGGCGTTTGAAAATATGATGCCCTGGTTACGTGCGCTGCTACCCATGCTGGCGGTGACGCTAGTGGGCGTGCTGTTGTATCGGCAAAAACCGGCAGCGCGCAAGCTGGGTGTAGGCCATGTGATTGAGCGTCTCACCTATCACCAAGGGCGTTTTCCGCTGCGTAACTGGTTGAACCAGTGGTGGGTCGGGGTGGTCGTGGTGTTAGGTGGCCTCTCTGCGGGTCGTGAGGGGCCGGCGATTCACTTGGGGGCAGCAGCGGCCAGTGGTCTCGGTCAGCAGATGCGCTTACCCAACAATAGCCTGAGAGTACTTGTGGCTTGCGGAACCGCAGCCGCCATTTCTGCTTCCTTTAATACGCCGATTGCCGGGGTGATCTTCGCCATGGAAGTGGTGATGATGGAGTATACCTTGATGAGCTTTATGCCCGTCATCCTAGCCTCCACCATGGGCGCGATGGTGGCGCAGTTGGCTTACGGTAATGAACCCGCATTTCGCATTCCCGAAGTGGCCCTGGGGTCGTTGATCAATCTTCCGTGGATCGTGCTGACGGGGTTGGTGATTGGCTTGCTAGCGGGGCTGTTTATCCATATTTCCCGCAGTCAGCGAATTATGGACTGGCCGCTTTGGGTACGTCTTGGATTGGTCGGCGTGGCGACTGGCGCCGTTGCCTGGTGGTTCCCCCAGGTGCAGGGCATCGGTTATGACAGCGTGGCGGCAGCGCTCAATAATCAGTTGGAAATTAAAGTACTGCTGGCGCTGATGATTGCCAAACTACTGCTAACGGCGCTGACCGTTGCTGGCGGTGTACCCATCGGCATTATTGGCCCGGTGCTGGTGGTGGGAGCGGCTACAGGCGCGCTGTTTGGTATGCTGGGGGGCTGGATGTGGCCAGACAAAGCCGCTGACCCGGGGATTTACGCCATGCTAGGTATGGCGGCAATGATGGGGGCCGTTCTGCAAGCTCCTCTTGCGGCGCTGATGGCGCTTTTGGAGTTAACCCATACGCCGAGTATCATGCTCCCTGGAATGCTGGCGGTGGTGGTTGCGTGTTTGACGTCACGGCAGTTAACTGGCTGTGAAGGGTTCTTTATCAGCACGGTGCGTTATGGGCTGCATCCACTTCAGCAGCCGTTGATGCAAGCGCTCTCACGGGTTTCGGTGCCAGCGGTGATGGAGCGGCAACTGGTGCGTACCGAGCGGATGATTACCCCTGATCAGGCACGCCACCTGCTGGAAACAAACCCGGTGTGGTTGGTGATTGAGCGCTCCAGCGAGGAAAAACCGGTGCTGGCGCTCAAAGCCGCTGAACTGGCGCGGTGGTTACTTGAACACGATGAAGCGCTGCAGGGTAAAGAACCGCCCGAGGATGAATTGATTGATCTGCTGGAAATTCCTGGGCAGCGTTTGGAGCTTGCGCCGATTGGCTTGCAAGCAACGCTTTCCGAAGCATTCTTGAAGCTGCAGGATAACGCGCTGGGGGCACTCTATGTGGTACACGGTTACCGCCCTAAACAGCAGCGTATTTCAGGTATTATCACCCGTGGCGCCATTGAGCGTTATTATCACTATACAGATCCCCGTGGCGCTGACACTCGCGATAATTATCTACGAGAGCATGATTTACGAGCGAATGAGCCACGCGAAAAGGATTGACCATTTTAAGGAGCAACAATGTACCTATGGGTGAAGGCTATTCACTTGATGGCAGTGGTGACGTGGTTCGCCGCACTGTTTTATTTACCCCGCTTGTATGTGTATCACGCCACCGCGCGAGATAACGGTGATGGCCAAGCAATGGCGTATTTCAAAACCATGGAACGCAAGCTTTACCGTGGAATCATGACGCCATCGATGATTGCGGTACTGCTGTTTGGTGGCTGGATGCTCTATTTAGTGCCCGAATGGTTTAGCCAGGGTTGGATGCACGTCAAGTTGGCGTTGGTGGTTTTGCTCATTGGCTATCATCATGTTTGTTTGATTTATTTAAAGCAGTTTGCCCAGGATCGTTGCACCAAAGGCCATGTGTTTTTCCGCTGGTTTAACGAAGCGCCGGTGATTGCGCTAGTGGCGATTATACTATTAGCCGTTGTGAAGCCCTTTTGATGCGCCAACCACTTCCGCCTGTCGTATTGGTATTAGCGGGACACGACCCCACCGGCGGCGCAGGCTTAGTGGCTGATAGCGAAGCCATTGCCGCTTGTGGTGGCTGGGCGGTAACGATCCCTACTGCGCTGACGGTTCAAAATTGCCACAATGTGACGCGTGTGATTCCCGCTGATCCTACCGCGATGCGCCAAATGGCCGAGGTACTTGGCGAGATGCAAGTGGCGGCGATTAAAATTGGCTTGCTCGCCGATGAAGCTACCTTGCGTGCAGCGGAACAAATTATCCGCCGCTTTCCAGGCATTCCTGTGGTGGCGGACCCGGTATTTAAGGCTGGTGGTGGAACTGAGTTATCCACACCCGGTTTACGTCGGCTGTTCATCGATCGCTTGCTACCGCTTGTGGATATCTTAACGCCCAATCGTGCTGAGCTTTGTCAACTGACACCAGACATCGTCACCCCTTTTGATGATACGGCACGTGCGGTGGCGTTGATGTCACAGGGCTGCCAAGCAATTCTAGTGACGGCCACTGACGATCCGCTGCCCGGTAATGATCAGCAAGTCGTGCACACCCTGCACTCACCCGATACCACTCGCCAGTGGCAGTGGCCACGTTTGCCTGAACTGTTTCATGGCTCTGGCTGTACGCTAGCCTCAGCCATTGCGGCTCGTCTTGCTGTTGGTGAGCGCTTACCAACAGCGTGTGAACAGGCGCAGCACTTTACCTGGCAGAGCCTGTCACAAGGCTTTCAGCCGCCGAGTGGCCAGTGTTTGCCCAGCCGTTTTTCACGGCCTGTTCGTTTTTAATCCTATCTTCTATCTGCCATTGACCGAGAGGATGCCATGACCACATCAGCTGAATTGTTTGATCTTGCCAGTCGCCATATCCCAGGCGGCGTAAACTCTCCCGTCCGGGCATTTAAAGGGCTACACCGCCCGCCGGTCTTTATGGAGCGTGCCCAGGGCGCGTTTCTATTCGATGTCGAAGGCAATCGGTACGTGGATTATGTGGGTTCCTGGGGACCAATGATTACCGGGCACGCTGACCAGGATGTATTGGCAGCCGTGCGGGCGCGATTAGATAACGGCCTGTCATTCGGTACGCCTACCGCGGTTGAAACCACCATGGCAGATTTGATCTGCGAGATGATTCCTTCCATGGATATGGTGCGCATGACCAGTTCGGGCACCGAAGCCACCATGTCGGCGATACGCCTGGCGCGCGGCACCACCGGCCGCGATAAGATCGTAAAGTTTGAAGGGAACTACCATGGTCACTCTGATTCGCTGTTGGTAAAAGCCGGTTCTGGGGCACTTACCCACGGTGAGCCTAGCTCGCCGGGCGTGCCCGCGTCGCTGGCTGAACACACCATTACTCTCTCGTTTAACGACCCTGAAGGGGTAGAGGCGTGTTTTAACGAGATTGGCGATCAGATTGCCTGCATTATCGTCGAGCCTGTTGCCGGCAATATGAATTGCATTCCCCCCCAGCCAGGTTTCCTGGAAACACTGCGCCGGGTATGTAACGAACACGGTAGCGTACTGATCTTTGACGAAGTGATGACCGGCTTTCGTGTGGCATTGGGCGGTGCTCAAGCCCACTACGGTATCGTGCCTGATCTAACCTGCTTGGGGAAAATTGTTGGCGGTGGCATGCCGGTGGGCGCGTTTGGCGGCAAGCGCGAGATCATGCAGAACATTTCACCGCTTGGGCCGGTGTATCAAGCGGGTACTTTGTCGGGTAATCCCCTGGCCATGGCAGCAGGTGTGGCACTGCTTACCAAATTACAGGTACCGGGTTTTCACGATGCATTAACTCAGCGGGTTAATACACTGTGTTCAGGCCTGCAGGAGCGTGCCAACGCTGCACGAGTGCCGATGATGACGCAGTCAGCGGGTGGTATGTTTGGGCTCTTCTTCACCTCGCAAAGCCGGGTAGATAACTTTGCCCAAGCCACGGCCTGTAACCCAGACGCCTTCCGCCGCTTCTTCGGTGCAATGCTTGATCATGGCGTTTATCTGGCGCCTTCCGCCTATGAAGCAGGCTTTATGTCTAGTGCCCATACGCCAGAGGATATTCAATTCACGCTAGATGCAGCGGAAAAAGCCTTTGCGGTAATGTAACGGCACGTAACTAAAAGCCCGCTATACTGCAAGAGCCGCTCACCATGAGCGGCTCTTAGGTTAGGTGAGACATACAATCATGATACGACCAACGGCTTGGCGAACTTTGCTATGCGCAGCGGGGCTAACAGTCTGCTTCCCGCTGGCTGCACAGTCGCCTCAGGAGCAGGACATGACCCAGATTCACATCACTATGAGCGGTTCGCCGGGTGCCGAGTTTTCCGCCCATTGGCGGATTACCCACGAAGGCGAAACCGCCGAGCACGTTGAAGAGCATGGAACGGTACCCGCCGAGTACACGTTTACCGGTACGGAACTTGAAGGCACGGTAAAGCTGTTAAGTGATGACGAGCGATTAGAAGTGGATATTCAAAAAGGCAGCAACCGTTCGACTTCGTCGACTCAAGGGGCGGGCGGGACATTGACAGTGTCAATTCGCTAACAAAAAAACCGCCCCTAATGAGGGGCGGTTTGCATGAGCATAGGGTATATAATGTAATACCGCTTTGCTTAGTAGCCTTGTGCCACAGTGTTGACGTTTCCATGACCATTAGTGGTAATGGTAGAAGTGTGAGCACCGCCCCAGAAGGAGCCACCACTTTGTGTAACGTTTTGCTGGTTATGGCTGCCAGTGGTGGAGGTATAAGAATCATGCCCCTTACCAGACTGCATAATGTTATGCGCGTTATGGTCACCCGTTGCTAAAATAGTGCTGTCAAGCCCTGCGCCATCTTGACCCACGACTACCGTATTATGATTACCTTCTAAGTAGGCGTAGCTATCATTCCATTCGCCACTTTGAGTGATTTGAGCATTATTGTAATCACCATTTTGCTCTGTCACAGACTTGTTAAAATAGCCTTCTTGGCTAACAGTGGCCGTATTATTGCTACCTTCTTGGTATGTATAATTGTCGTTCCAGTTGTCATTCTGGGTAGCACTAGAAGTGTTATGTGTACCAATCTGCAACGATACAGTTTTATTTAAGAAGCCGTCTTGATTAACGTTCGATGTGTTATTATTTTGCTCTTGATATACATACGAATCATTCGATTTACCCGATTGTGATACGAGCGTTGAGTTATGGTCACCCTCTTGTTGAACACGTGACTCTTGAGTACCCATCTGAGTGATGTTGTTAGTGTTGTTGTCACCTTTTTGCTCGATTGTTGAGTCACTTCCTGCCCAATACTGCGCGGAAGCAGCAGTACTCATAGCGAACGCAATGGCAGCAGCAATAGTGGTGATTTGAGTTTTCATGGTGTTTCCCCTTTATGATTTACTTGCTTGGTTATTACTGAAACAACGGTTGTTGTTCAGTAGGTTTCGACGGTGACTGAGCGTGCATTGCCTGAAAACGCTTGTTGTTCAACGCTAATGCCTTGGTAGCCACTCCCCGAATGTGAAATTGTGACGTTACTATTAAGTCCAGACTGATTAATTTGTGACTCGAGTCGATCACCACTCTGAGTAATACTGGCTTCGTGTTGACTACCGTTTTGGTGTATAAGACCAGTATTATGTGAACCTTCCTGGTTAATCATGGCTTCGTTAAAATTACCGTTCTGATAAATCGAAGCCAGGTTGGCGCGACCTTGACTATTAAGGTTCTGATTAATAGTGCTACTGTTTCCGTCCCCAATTTGCCGGATCAAAGCCACGTTAGCGCGGCTTTGAGAAAACGCTTGTTCTTGAGCATCTAGCTGAAGTTCGTTTTCAGTGATAATCGTTTGGGCAGTCTGTTTGTCTACTTGAGGTGAATTGAATGGGTTCTCTTGTGCAGTCGCAGCAACGGAAAATGCCATGGCTAACCAAGCTATAGATAAAAGTGACAGAGCTTTGGTAACCGTCGCATTGTTGGCGCGCAATGAAGCTCTTGAGTTAGATCGATTGGTGTACATGGTAATGCCCCGTTTCTGTTTGTGTATTCATGTAACCTTTTGTTGTATTCAGTATGGCGGTAATCGATGGCGTTACCATAGTTATTTAAATTGAATCGGAAGATTAAAAAACTAATGTTTATAATCAACTGGTGAATGGTTTTTTTCATACCAATAAAGAACTGTCAATTTATAAGTATTGGCAATAAAAAACCGCCCCGTAGGGCGGCTTAATTTTAGTTATATATTGAATATATGCTTTACCACTGGTAAGAGCTTGCTACGTTACCAGAACCTCCAGTTTGATTGTGATTAGCAATAGCTGCAGACCCATTCTGACGAACCATTGATAGACTGCCGGACTCGTTAGTCTGAGTTACGTAAGCTTCGTGTCCACCAACATTACCACCTTGGTAAATGTAAGAGGCACTCAAGTCAGCATCATTCTGGGTAACCTCAGCAAGATGATCTTCACCACGCTGCTCAATAAAGCTCCATGTCTGTTCAGAGTTATTTTGCTGATCAACTTCGGCATTATTATTGTTACCGACTTGACGAATTATGGAATCACTATAGTTTGAGTTATTGCGTTGGCTCACATCAGCTGTATTTTCGTTGCCATCTTGCAAAATGTAAGAATCGCTCCAGTTACTATTCCGTTGTTCAACTAATGCCATATTAGAGTCTCCATTACGTTGAACAATAATAGATTGGTTATTACTTCCTCCATATTGATTAACTTCCGCTGTATTTAAGCTACCATTGGCCTGAAGTATGTCTGACTGGTCGTTTGTACCATATTGATTAACAGTTGTCTTGTTTAAGTCCCCGTTTTGCTGAACAATTCGGGATTCATTATAGCCGTTACCCTTTTGGATTACGTCTGCTCGGTTAGTTGATCCATTAATCTGCTGTATAAGAGAAACGTTTTGCTCACTGCCACCACTGCCTTGATCCACATAAGCTTCATTTCCGCTCGATGAACCACCATTCGGACCGCTTTGGAGGATCTCAGAATACTGCTCAGTACCAGCCTGTGCTGAGTTCAGCGTACTGCCTGTTTGATTGACTTGGTCATGGTCTGTTTCACGTACACCACTAGCCTGGATTTCTCATAGTACCTCAGCCAGTACCGCACTCAGGCTGTAACACCGCTAAACACCTACTGGCTCGACTTACATCGGCTACTTTTTAACCACTTTCCGGCGTTCAGACACAC
>NZ_JBANSN010000037.1:0-31579 GCF_037070215.1 Vreelandella arctica
GCTTGCCTTGATATTTGGTGATTTGTCACCAACGTCAGCAAGCGCCCACATGAATTACCTGATCAAATTGTTAAAGAGCTGTTTCGCTGTCGTGGTTACTGTGAAAGCAACCTGGCGAGCCTTTGACTTGGCTTGCCGCAGCGAGGAAGGCGTATTCTACGCATTTCCTGGTGGTTGTCAACCGCTGTGTTTAGCGGGTGAAGCGAGCGATAAAAAATGCGCTAACCTCCTGACAAACCAAGGCTTTTACACCTTATACACCGCTGGTAACGCTTGGCGTCCCCGGCAGCGGATGCGTACTTTACGGTTTCGCGGACGCGTTGGCAAGAGCTTTTTTAATATTGATAGTAGTAAGGCGCAAGCGACGCTTAATAGACATCGCGGAGCGAAGTTGGAACCAAAGAATCAGACCCGAGGTCGGCGATGCTATGGGCCCCGGTGAGTGTCATTGCTACCCGCATTTCCTTTTCGAATAACTCAAGCAAATGGGTAACGCCAGCCTCGCCGGCAGTGGCAAGAGCATAGATGTAGGCACGCCCAAGCAATACCGTGTCAGCACCCATAGCAATCATCCGCACGACATCAAGTCCGCTGCGTATACCAGAATCAGCCAGTATCGCTATGTCACCTTTAACCGCATCGGCGATAGCAGGCAAAGCACGCGCGGTAGAAAGTACCCCATCAAGCTGGCGTCCACCATGATTAGAAACAACAATGCCATCCGCGCCAAAGCGAACCGCCTCACGAGCGTCTTCGGGATCAAGTATGCCCTTGATGATCATAGGGCCATCCCAGAACTCCCGAATCCACTCCAGGTCTTTCCAGGAGATAGCCGGATCGAAGTTGTCACCAAGCCAGGCAATATAATCTTCAAGCTCCGTTGGCTTACCGCGATAATCAGACACGTTACCTAGATCATGAGGGCGACCATGAATACCCACATCCCAAGCCCAGAAAGGATGCATTGCGGCCTGAGCCATTCGCCGGATTGGCCCATACTTGCCGCTCATACCAGAGTGCGCATCGCGATAACGCGCCCCAGGCACCGGCATATCGACGGTAAAAACCAGCGTTTTGACGCCAGCGGCCTTAGCTTTCTCCAATGCATGCTTCATAAAGCCACGGTCTTTCAGCACATAGAGCTGAAACCAGATAGGCCGATCGACTGCCGAGGCTACTTCATCGATTGGACACACCGATACTGTCGACAGCGTAAACGGTATACCTTTATTAGTAGCTGCGCGCGCCGCCTGCACTTCACCGCGTCTTGCATACATGCCTGCCAACCCCACCGGCGCCAAAGCAATCGGCATGGCAAGGTTCTCACCGAACAGCTCGGTCTCCAGTGACAATGAAGACATATCCTTCAGCACGCGCTGACGTAACGCGATACCGGCAAGATCCTCGACATTATGCCGCAGCGTATGTTCGGTATAAGACCCGCCGTCCGCGTAATGAAACAAAAAGGGCGGGATACGGCGCTTGGCCGCTTGTCGGTAATCCGTGGATGCTGAAATGATCATGGCGAGCCCTATGCAGTGTATGCGTTTTACATCGACGCTCAATTGTTAGAATTGGTTTTACCAATTGACAAAAAAGTAACGCCAACATTAGTGAGGCGCCTTAAGCGTGTCAAACGATGATGCCGCTTTATAGCACCCCACTGCGCTATACTTTAGTTTAAAGCCGCTATTTATGGGCCTGACAACACCCCCTGCCCTAGAGACTCTTGAGCTAAGGCTTCAAAGCCCTTAATATTGGTCTTACCAATTAAAGGAGCCAACCAACATGAGCTACCCACCGCTCCGCCAGCAGCGCTTGGCCGATGTAATTACTGAGCGCCTAGAAGCCATGATGTTGGAAGGCAGCCTAAAACCAGGGCAACGTCTGCCTCCTGAGCGTGAATTGGCCGAACGCTTCGGCGTCTCGCGCCCTTCTTTACGTGAAGCAATCCAAAAACTAGCGGCTCGCGGTTTACTGACCAGCCGCCAAGGCGGCGGCACTTTTGTTAACGACGACCTCAGCAATGGTTATACCGACCCATTGCTGGAAATGCTTTCCCGCCACGACGAGTTCAACCTGGATTTACTCGAATTCCGTGATGCCATGGAAGGGATATCCGCTTATTACGCTGCACTGCGTTCAACACCCGCGGATAAGGCCGTTCTGATCCAGCGTTTTAAAGAGCTCGACGGCGGCTTCGCCGGTGCCGACCCTATTCAAGAAGCGAAACTGGATGCAGCGTTCCACCTTGCGATTGCCGAGGCTGCCCATAATGTTTTGCTGCTACATACCATTCGCGGCATTTTTCATCTGCTGGAGAAAAGCATTGTTAATAATCTCGCCCACTTGTTTGCCAAGGAAGGTTCACGCAGCCAATTAATGCAACAGCACCGCGCTCTACTCAATGCCATTTTAGAAGGGCGCGCAGAAGATGCCCGCACTCGCGCCCACGAACATCTAGTGTTTGTCGAAGAAGGATTGTTGGAAATGGCTCGGGCAGAGACACGCGCCCAGCGCGCCCTTCGCCGCGCCCAAGGCAATAGCAAGACACCGGCATGAACAGCGCTGCCATGACCAATCAAGCCCCGGCTCCTTTACCGCTACGTTGGCGGCGCCTGTGGCTACTGGTCATTTCGCTCGGCTTGCTGTTATGTGTTTGGCAGGCTGCTCACCTAGCGCGTGAGCAAGCGCTTTCCAACTTGCAGGACGATGCTGAAAACGAGCTGCGACTGTCTGCCGCCAACTTGAACGGCTATTTGCTGCGCTACGACTACCTGCCGCAAATGCTTGCTACCCGGGAAGGCGTGCAGCGCTTTCTGGCCTCTCCCGACAGCCAAGACCCAATGCCATTGAATATGCTACTGGATCGTTTCCGCTTCACAGCAGGCGTGTCGGACGTCTATCTGCTCAACCGCGATGGCGACACGATCGCCGCCAGCAATTGGCACCGCCCCAATACCTTTATCGGCCAGAACTATGCATTTCGTTCCTACTACACCGATGCCATTGCAGGCGGCCAGGGCCGTTTTTTTGGTTTGGGCATCAAGTCTCTTGAGCGGGGCTACTACTTTTCTTCGCCCGTGTGGCTAGACGACACCTCGCCAGATTCACAGCCAGACGGGGTGTTAGTGGTTAAAGTCCTGCTAGATGACGTTGAAGAGAGCTGGGCGGAACAGGATGCCGAGCTGTTTGTGACCGATAGCGACAACATCATTTTCATGGCCAGCCACCCAGAGCTGCGCATGAACGCACTTTACCCGCTCAGCGATGAACAGCGCCAAACACTGCACGACACTCGCCGCTACGCCATGGAGCCGCTGTCGCCTTCGGGTATAGAAGTCGATGCGCCTTACCGCCAGGGCAGTCAGCTGGTCAGTTTCTCCCAGGGCCCGCTAAGTAACGGCGACTACCTTAGCCTGACCCGGCATATTCCTGAGTTTGGCTGGCAAATGCATATTTTAAAGCCGCTAACACCAGTGATTAGTGCCCAATGGATTGCCGCCCTCATGGCAGGCGGCCTTTATGGTGTGGTAACGCTTGGTGTGGGCATTGGCTGGCAGCGTCTAAGGCTGCGTCGTGAGCGGGAAGCATTTGCCCAACGCGAGCGCAACACTTTGGCCCGCGTGCGTGACGAACTGGAAGTCAGCGTTGAACGCCGCACTCGTGACCTGGTGGCCAGTAATCAGCGCCTTTCCGATGAAATTGAAGAACGTCGCCGCGCTGAAGCCAACTTGCGTCAAACCCAGGATGAGCTTATTCAAGCCGCCAAACTGGCGGTATTAGGGCAACTCGCCGCGGGCATCAACCATGAACTCAATCAACCGCTGGCGGCTATTCGCGCCTACGCAGAAAACGCCCGTCGCTTTATCGCATTAGCCCGCCACGACAAGGCGGATGCCAACCTGGAACAAATTGTCGAGCTGACCGAACGCATGGCGGATATCAGCGCCCAGCTGCGGCAGTTTTCGCGCAAAAGCAGCGAACGCCAGGAGACGATATCGGTACAAGCTTGTATCGACTACGCCTTACGCCTGTTTCAGAGCCGCCTGCGCGAAGGCAATATCAGCATTATTCAGGATTGGCCCGATGAAACGCTGTGGGTAAAAGGCGACCTGGTGCGGCTGGAACAGGTGCTGGTTAACTTAATCGGCAATGCACTGCAGGCTATGAAAGGCGTGCCGACCCCACAACTGATCTTAGGGACGCATACCCACCAGCAGCAGGTCGTTATCAGCGTTACCGATAACGGCCCTGGCATTCCCGAGGAGCATTTAGGGCATATTTTTGAACCCTTTTTTACCACCAAGGCGCCAGGGAGTGGTTTGGGTCTGGGGCTTTCAATCTCTTCACGTATCATGGACGATCTAGGCGGCAAGCTGCAGGCTGCTAACCAACCCGAAGGGGGCGCCTGCTTCACCATTACCCTGCCCCACTCAACATTTACGCACCCCCAGGAGCGCACTCACTATGCATGAGCCGTCGACGCTGCCGGTCATGGTGATCGACGACGAACCGCATCTGCGGATCACCGCCAGCCAAACCCTCGAACTTGCGGGCTACACGCCCTACTGCTTTGAATCGGCAGAACAAGCGCTGGCGGCATTAACGCCGGACTTCCCCGGCGTGATTGTTAGTGATATCCGCATGCCGGGGATGGATGGCATGGCGTTACTGCATGAGCTACACAGCCGCGATGCCACCCTGCCGATTATTTTAATCACCGGCCATGGCGATATTTCTACCGCGGTAGAAGCGATGCGCGCAGGCGCCTGGGATTTTCTCGAGAAGCCCTTTGCCGGTGATCAACTGCTGGATGTGGTACGTCGTGGTATTGAAAAGCGCCAGCTCAGTTTGGAAAACCATCGCCTAAAAGCGGAACTAGAGGTGCAACAGGCCGCATTAGGGCCGCGGTTGGTAGGGCGCACACCGATCATTTCACGGCTGGCCTCGATGATTCAGCGCATCAGCCAAGTGGAAGCCGATGTATTGCTGTTTGGCGAGACAGGCACCGGCAAAGACCTGGTCGCCCGTGCCATTCACGAGCGCAGCGCCCGGCGTAACAGTCCGTTTATGGCCATTAACTGCGGTGCGGTGCCTGAAAACACCATTGAGTCAGAGCTGTTTGGTCATGAAAAAGGCGCCTTTACTGGCGCCGTAGAACGGCGCATCGGCAAGTTTGAACACGCTAATGGCGGCACGGTATTTTTAGATGAAATTGAATCGATGCCCATGGCGCTGCAGGTCAAACTGCTGCGGGTACTGCAAGAGCGCAGCGTCGAGCGGCTAGGCGCCAATGAAACCGTTCCGCTTAATATCCGCGTGATTGCGGCCACCAAAGTCGATCTCAAAACCGCCTCTGAAGAGGGAAATTTTCGCGAAGATCTATACTACCGGCTGAACGTGGTTACCCTGCCGCTGCCCGCGCTGCGTGAGCGGCGCGAAGATATTCCTTTACTGTTTCAACACTTTGCCGTGGTGGCTGCCAACCGCAGCGGGTTGGAAGCGCCAACCCTAGACAGCCCCGCCATTGCCGCCCTGCTGGCCCACGACTGGCCCGGCAATGTACGTGAGCTGCGTAACCTTGCTGAGCGTTATGTGCTGCTGGGTGCTGCTTTTGATTACCGCCTGGACGCGCTGCTGGAAGGGGTCAACGCCGATACCGAAGAGCTCACTCTGCCGCGCCAGGTAGAGCTGTTTGAAAAGAGCCTGATCAGCCAATCATTGGCGCGCTACCACGGCCGGGTAACCGACGTGTGTCGCCACTTAGGCATTCCGCGCAAAACCTTTTACGACAAACTTAAAAAGCATGGACTCAACGCCGACGACTACCGCCACAGCAGCGAGCCTTGATGCAGCAATTCACCCAATACCGACCAGGGCGGCACCCAGGGAATTAGCGTAAACGTCGCAATCAGCATCAACAGATTGGACATCGGCCGACGGCTATCACCTAACTTCAGCGCCGTTCCAAACGAACGCTTTAGCCGGGCACCCTCCAGGTCAACGCTATATATTTCATCCAAACTCAGATGAATCAAAAAACCGACCAACGTGGCAGCCCCGTGGGACCAGGCCAACCACGCTGGCTGGCCGAGTAAGTTAAAACTAAACGCGGCGGCCAGTAGGCTACATAGCCCACCTGCCAGCAGAGAGTGCCAAATACCGCGGTGAACGGTCAGTCGCGAAAATAGTACGCCCGCCAAATAGCGAACACAGAAGTAGATCCCACCACAGGCAACCAACAGCGCACCAGGCGTTAGCCAGGGCTGGAGCAACAGTGCCCCCAGCACCAAGGCAGGCACTGAAAGTAGGTTAAATATCAAACGGATAGAGTGAGAACGGTCGGCATCAATATCGGGCAGAATGCCACCAAACGTGACCAACGCAATCATCACCACCGCCTGGGAAGGCGGCCACCATTGGCCTTTCCAGCCTGCGTAAGCTACTAGCATGCCGCCCGCCGCTGCTACCGTAATATGCGTGCGAAAATTAGCCATGACGCGGCATCCCAGAGTCTGCAAAACAGAAAACTGTATAAATTAACAGATTTCTTGCGGCCGCGACATGACTTATTTAGAAAAAAGGTTGGCTGAGCAACTGCTTAGGCTTTTCTAAGAAAAATGATTAAAGAGACGCTTCTGCCAAGAAACGGTCTTTTAATTTGACGTAGTTACCGGCGGTATAGGGGAAGAAAGCGCGCTCTTTATCTTTCAGCGGCCGCATCGCTTTGGCCGGATTACCAGCATACACATAACCACTTTCCAAATGTTTACCCGGCGTGACGACAGCACCCGCGGCGATAATGACCTCGTCCTCGACGACCGCGCCATCCATCACAATCGCGCCCATCCCTACCAGTATCCGGCTGCCCAGCGTGCAGCCATGCAGAATCGCTTTATGGCCGATCGTCACGTCGTCCCCAATGGTGAGCGGAAAGCCGTCGGGGCTGAAGTCACTTGCGTGGGTAATATGCAGCACGCTGCCATCCTGCACGCTCGTTCGTGCGCCGATACGAATACGGTGCATATCGCCACGAATCACCGTCATTGGCCACACGGAGCAGTCGTCACCCAGCACCACATCTCCAATGACCACGCTGGCCGGATCAATATAAACACGCTCACCCAATTGGGGTTCGATACCTTGATAGCCTCTTAGCGCACTGCTCATCACTCGCTCCTGAAATGTTGGAAGGAAAACGTAGAGAACTTGACCAACCCACTATAGCAACCCGGCCAATAGAACAATAAAGGTCAGCGGAATCGACACCCAGCGGATGATATTACGCCACACTAAGTAGCCGCTCTCACCAACACCTAACGCGCTGACCACCCTTTCACGTGGCATGATCCAAGCCGCAAAAATCGCGATTAGCAGGCCACCCAGTGGCAGAAAAACATCCGGCGGTATACTGCTAACCAGCTCAAAGACGTTGCGCCCGAACAGCGGCCGAAACTCAGCCAGGGAGGAGAAGGAGAAGGCTGATAATAGCCCGATCAACCAGACGCTGAGCGCTACGATCGCCGTCGAAATACTCCGACGCAGCCCCAGCCCTTGCAGCGTGGCGACCATCGGCTCCGCCAGATTAATCGCCGATGTCCAGGTGGCCAACAGCAGCAGTAAAAAGAACACGCTTAGCCATACCGAGCCCCATGGCAGCTCAGAAAAGGCGATAGGCAACGTCACAAACATCAAGCCCGGGCCGTCGGCAGGGTCCATACCCTGAGCGAATACCACTGAGAAAATAGCGATCCCCGCCAGTAACGCCACGCTGATATCGAGTACTGCGACCGCAACCGCCGCCTTGGGTAAGCTTTGCTCTTCCGGCATATAAGCGCCATAGGCCATTAATGCACAGGCCCCCACCGCCAACGTGAAGAAGGCATGGCCCATGGCATGCACCACTACCGATGGTGTCAGCGCCTCGAAAGAGGGTAAGAACAGCCACGCCAGCGCCGTACCAAAACCATCGGTCGTCGCGGCATAGCCCGCCAGTAGCAGCAACAACAGATACAACAGCGGCATCAGCAGGTTGTTCAACCGCTCCAGCCCCTTGGCAACGCCCGCCGCGACTACGCTCATGGTCATAAATAGAAACAGCGAGTGATTAAAAATCAGCAGCCCCGGATTGGCTAAAAAAGATTCAAAGCTGGCACCGATCTCAGCGGCACTCGCGCCATTAAAGTTGCCGTTAACGGAGGCCACCAGAAACTCAATCGACCAGCCGGATACCACCGAGTAGAACGATAAAATGCAGAACACGGTGAGCGCCCCGAACAACCCTAGCCAGCGCCAGTGCGGGGAAGCCCCCGCCTCGGCCGCCAAGGCCCCCAGCGCCTGCATCGGCCCACGCCGACCGGCACGGCCAATCAGGATCTCGGCCATCATTACTGGAATCCCCAGCAGCAGCACGAACGCCACGTAAATCAGCAAAAAGGCCGCGCCACCATTCTCCCCTGCCACATAAGGGAAGCGCCAGATGTTGCCTAACCCCACCGCAGCACCTGTTACCGCCAAGATAAAGGCCCGTTTCGACCCCCAGCGCTCCAGCGTCTCGCTCATCACATGCTCCTGCCATTGGTGGCAATAAAAGGCGGCAAGACTAGCAGGCGCTTGCGTGCAGGCCAAACCCTAAGCGTAAACCCGGATATTAAACATCGTTATTATAGTTATTGAAGCGAACATTGAAACGCAGCCCCACCGCCCGCACTGTGTCATTATTATTGCGCGTTTTGCGCTTCCTATACGGTTTTAAAATTGCTGCCACCTGAGGTGCCTATGTCCACCAACCCGCTGCTTGAAACGCACGAGCTACCCCCCTTTGCTGAGATTCGCGCCGAGCATGTGGAGCCCGCTGTGGAAACGCTGCTTAGCGAGAGCCGCGAAGCCATTGACCGCCTCGCCGAACAGGCAGCCGCCGCCCCGCCAAGCTGGGAGAATTTTGCGGTGCCACTCGAAGCCGTCAATGACCGGCTGACTAAAGCATGGTCACCGGTCTCGCACCTTAACGGCACCATGAACTCTCCAGAATTGCGCGAAGCATATCAGGCATGCCTTGAAAAACTCTCCGCTTTTGGCACCTGGGTTGGACAACACGAAGGGCTGTTTCATGGCTGGCAAGCGCTAAAAGAAGGCCCGGCCTGGGAAACCCTGGATGCCGCACAGCGGCGTACTGTTGAGAATGCGCTGCGCGATTTTCGTCTGGCCGGTGTCGACCTTCCCGCAGACAAAAAAGCCCGCTACGGCGAGATTCAGTCGCGGCTCTCCATGCTGTCAAACCAGTTCTCGAATAACGTGCTGGATGCCACTCAAGCATGGCATAAAGATATCGACAGCCAAGAAGCCTTAGCAGGTGTACCCGAAAGCGCCCTTGAAACATTAAAAGCGACTGCCGAAGCGAAAGGCGTGGCGGGCTACCGTATTACCCTGGATTTCCCCAGTTTTTTCCCGGTGGTTAGCTACGCTGACAACCGCGAGCTGCGTCGCGAAGTGTATACCGCCTTCGTTACCCGCGCCTCAGACCAGGGCCCTGATGCGGGTAAGTTTGATAATGCCGCGATCATGGAAGAGATACTGGCGCTACGTAGCGAAATTGCCCAACTACTCGGCTTTGACACCTACGCTGATTATTCGCTGACTACCAAAATGGCAGAGTCCCCCGAGCAGGTACTCGACTTTCTCAACGACTTAGCCCGCCGGGCGCTTCCCCAGGCGCAAGAAGAGTTTGCCGAGCTAAGTACTTATGCCCGTGACGAACTTGGCCTGGAGGCGTTAGAACCGTGGGATGTTGCCTACGCCAGTGAAAAATTGCGCGAAGCGCGCCATGCTATTTCTCAAGAACAGCTGCGCCCTTACTTTCCCGCGCCACGGGTGGTCGATGGCTTGTTTCAGGTGGTTGAGCGTCTTTATGGCGTGCGCTTTGAAGAAGATACCGAAGCGCCTCGCTACCACCCTGACGTACGCTATTTCCGCATCACCGAAAACGGCCAGCCGATTGCCGGTTTTTATCTGGATCTATACGCCCGTGAAGGCAAACGGGGCGGCGCTTGGATGGCTGATTGCCGCGTGCGGCGTCAAACAGAGCAGGGCCTGCAATTGCCGGTCGCCTTTTTAACCTGCAACTTCACGGCCCCGGTAGGCGGTCGACCTGCGCTGCTCACCCATGATGAAGTCACCACCCTGTTCCATGAGTTTGGTCACGGCCTTCACCATATGCTGACCAAACAGGATATTGCCGATATTTCCGGCATTAATGGCGTTGCCTGGGATGCCGTCGAACTGCCCAGCCAGTTTATGGAAAACTACTGCTGGGAGCGCGAAGGGCTAGACTTGCTCGCCAAACACGTTGATAGCGGCGAACCACTGCCCGCCGAGCTGCTTGAGCGCCTGCAAGCGGCTAAGAATTTCCAATCCGCCATGGGCATGATGCGTCAAATCGAGTTCTCACTTTTTGATTTACGACTGCACCACGAGTTGAGCGCTCCCAGCGCCAGCGACGTACAAAACTTGTTAGATGAAGTGCGCGATGCCGTATCAGTATTGCCGAAAGTAACGTACAACCGCTTTCAGAATAGCTTTGGTCACGTATTTGCCGGGGGCTACGCTGCCGGTTATTACAGCTATAAATGGGCGGAAGTGCTCTCGGCGGATGCCTGGAGCGCCTTTGAAGAGGCCGGTATCTTCGACCCTGAAACAGGACAGCGCTTTCGTTGTGAAATCCTCGAACAGGGCGGTGCCCGAGACGCGGCGGATCTGTTTGTTGCCTTTCGTGGCCGTGAACCCAGCGTCGAACCGCTGCTGCGCCACTGCGGCATTCGCGCTGCTTAAATTTTTTAAACCCTTTCCCATGCGTGGCACCTTGGGTGCCACGCGTTTGGAGTTTTGAATGTCGACTGTTAAACGCTTTATCGCCGGTGTTACCTGCCCGCGCTGTGCGGCGATGGATCGTATCCGCGCCTGGGAACAAAACGGCATCCGTTATCGCGAGTGCGTCAGCTGCGATTTTTTTGAGCAACTGCCCATCGAAGAAGATGCGCTTACTGAGATGACCACTAGGGTCAACCAGGTTCGTGATGATCAGAAACAGCAGGATGTGCAACCCGTACGCATTATGGATCCAGGCAAGTCTTCCCGCTAATTCCCTCCTCTCGCACTGGTCGTATCAGAAGAGCGCAGCAAGTGTGCGGTTATCCGCACACTTAAAAGCCGTTGCCGTGCGAACAACCGGACACAATAGCGAAAAGCCCTTTCCACCAAAGTTGAATAAAAAAATTATAAGCATTTGATTTTAAAGAAATAAATATAAGCTGGCACAACTATCGCTGTTATAACTGCTGCATAGCCTGATTAATGCCGTTCGATGAGCGCTATTACTCGGAATCATCAGACTATAACCCCAATAACAGCTAGGAACTTTCGCCATGCGCAATCAAATGCCTAAAACGTTCACTCTTCTCGCCAGCAGCGCCCTGCTTGTGGCGGCTGCCAGCAGTGCTCAAGCTCAAGCAGACCGTTCCGGTTGGCCTGACAACTTCACTGTAGGTACCGCAAGCCAAGGCGGCACTTACTTCGTTTACGGTTCAGGCTGGGCAAACTTTATTGCTGATGAGCTGGGTGTATCGGGTGGCGGTGAAGTCACCGGTGGCCCTACTCAAAACCTGGCACTCGTGCACACGGGCGACATGGCATTTGGCTTAACCACCATGGGTCCCGCTTCTGATGCCATTAAAGGCGAAAGCCCACTGGCGCCTGGTATGAAGATGGACAATGTATGCGCCATGTTCCCCATGTACGAAACGCCGTTCTCCATTACCGCGCTTGCTGACAGCGGCATTGAGTCAATCTCCGATATTCCGGATGGCGCACGTATCGGTTTTGGTCCGGCTGCCTCAACGTCTGACACTTACTTCCCGGCCATTTTAGAAA
Organism: Vreelandella arctica; assembly: GCF_037070215.1. Taxonomy (NCBI): domain Bacteria; kingdom Pseudomonadati; phylum Pseudomonadota; class Gammaproteobacteria; order Oceanospirillales; family Halomonadaceae; genus Vreelandella; species Vreelandella arctica. The sequence goes on from NZ_JBANSN010000037.1 coordinate 11,929, forward strand.
CCTTGGGCGTTGACTTCGAGCGCCGTAACGGCGGCTGGTCAGACCTGGGCGGTCAGTTGCAGGATGGCCTACTTGACGTTGTTGCCTTCGCTGCGGGCATTCCGATCCCGGCAGTTAGTCAGTTGGAAGTACAAACTGACGTCAACATCATCGAATTTAATGAAGAAGAGTTAGCTACGGTACTGGAAAACTACCCAGTCGCTGAATTCATGATCCCGGCGAACACTTATACAACGCTTGAAGAAGATGCTCGCGCTGTCTCCATGTGGAACTTCGCTATCGCTGGCTGTGATCTGCCGGAAGACTTCGTTTATGAAGTCACCAAAGCCACCATGGAAAACAACGACCGTATGCGCTCTGTGCACCGTAGTGCTGAAACCACCATTCCAGAAAACATCAAGCACAACACCGTGCTGCCGTTCCACCCCGGTGCTGCTCGCTGGTATGAAGAGAACGGCTATGAAATTGCTGATGACATGATCAACTAAGCAACCTTAAACCGTTCTAACTGCCCCGTTTCCGGTTTCGCCGGGCGGGGCAGCTTTCGCTGCTCCCCCCCCTTTGTCTGCTTTTGCTGTGAGGGTGAACTCTAATGAGTCACAAAACCGACCAAGAACCCACTGGCCTCAAGGATGATGCCCACGCGGCTTCTGCGATACCAGAGTCTATTGCTGATGGTGTCGATGACGACGTTGTTGAACCCAATCGCCGCCTGTTTACGGGCTGGCAATTCTTGCTATTTGCGGCATTAGCGATCGCTTACTCAAGTTTCCATCTGATTTCACTCAACGTGTATCCGATGGAAACCTGGTCGTTTCGTATCGTACACATTGCCGGTGCGCTTATTCTGGGTTACGGGCTATTTGCCGGTGCCCGCTTTGCCGAGGACGATCATCAGGCGTCAGGCGCCTGGATTAAGTGGGTTAGCTATGCGCTACTGATCCCCGCTGCCTATACCTTGGCGCAAGTTTTCGTGATGTACCAAACGCTCAGCGGTAGTGCCATGCGCATCGACCCAAGTGTCGAAAACTGGCACTACGGCTATCCGCTCATGGCGACCACGGCGGGTGCGATTGTGCTGTCATGGTTTTACCGTCAAGCTCGGCACCGCTTCAACCCTGCCGATTTGGTGCTGATGGTTTGCGCGATGGCGAGCGCAGGCTATTTGCTAGTGGCTTATAACACCAATATCCGTATGTCGACGGGTACGTCGTTTGCGCCGTCAGGTATTTCCTGGGCGGCCATCGCAGGTTCTCTGCTGATTCTAGAACTTACTCGCCGAGTAGCTGGTTTAGCGTTAGTGGTGATTTCCGCAGTCTTTTTGACCTACGTTTTCGCCGGTCCTTATTTACCGGGCTTTTTGGGCTATCCGGGCCTGTCACTGCAGCGTTTCTTCAGCCAGGTGTACACCGATGCCGGTATCCTCGGGCCCACCACGGCAGTGTCATCGACCTATATTATTCTGTTCATCATTTTTGCCGCATTTCTTCAAGCTTCGAAAGTCGGCGACTACTTCGTTAACTTTGCCTTTGCCGCAGCGGGTCGTGCTCGCGGTGGCCCCGCTAAAGTGGCTATTTTCGCCTCTGGCCTGATGGGCATGATCAACGGCACATCGGCGGGTAACGTGGTTTCTACCGGCTCCCTGACCATTCCTTTGATGAAGAAAGTCGGTTATCCCGCGCGTAGTGCGGGTGCCATCGAAGCCGCCGCTTCAACCGGTGGGCAGATCATGCCGCCAATCATGGGTGCTGGCGCGTTCATCATGGCTGAAGTGACCGGTATTCCGTATACCGAAATTGCCATTGCGGCGATCATTCCTGCCATCCTCTATTTTGCCTCTATCTACTTTATGGTCGACTTTGAAGCCGCCCGTAAAGGCATGCGTGGCATGCGCAAGGATGAGATCCCGCTGTTCTCGAAGCTGGTGAAACAGGTTTACCTGTTTGCGCCCATTATTATCCTGATTGTCGCGCTGTTCATGGGCTACTCGGTTATCCGAGCGGGCACCCTGGCAACCGCTTCAGCCGCCGTTGTGAGCTGGATTTCGCCCAATAAAATGGGCCTTCGTGCAATCCTTAAAGCCCTGCAGATTGCGGGCACCATGTCGATTCAGATTATCGCCGTGTGCGCCTGTGCGGGCTTAATCGTCGGGGTGATTTCACTGACGGGTGTCGGTGCACGCTTCTCATCGCTGCTGCTTGGTTTAGCCGGTGTCAGCCAACTGCTAGCGCTTGTGTTTGCCATGTTGATCAGCATTTTGTTGGGGATGGGCATGCCGACCACCGCCGCCTATGCGGTGGCCGCGTCCGTCGTTGCGCCAGGCCTAATCAATATCGGTATTGAGCCACTGATCGCGCACTTCTTCGTGTTCTATTTTGCCGTCGTGTCGGCGATCACCCCGCCCGTTGCCTTGGCCTCTTATGCAGCCGCCGGCATTTCTGGCGACAACCCCATGGGCACGTCAGTGGCGTCGTTCAAGATTGGCTTGGCCGCGTTCATTGTGCCGTTTATGTTCTTCTACAGCCCGGCCATGCTGATGGAAGGCTCGCCGATGCAGATCTTGCGTGTTGGGGTGACTGCAACGCTGGGGATTGTTCTGCTGTCGGGCATGGTACAAGCGTGGTTCTTTGGACCGGTTAATGCTTGGCAGCGCGTTGTCATGCTGGTGGGGGCGATGTTTATGATCTACGGCGGTATCTATACCGACGTCCTCGGCCTCGCGATTGGTATCGTGCTATTCGTTATGCAGCGCAAGCTACACGGCGGTGGTAATAAAACAGCGCAAGCTGGCTGAGTGGTTTAAGCCGCTAAATACGAAGCGTAAAAAAACCCCGCTCAACGTTGTTGAGCGGGGTTTTTAGTTAAGCGCCAACCAGTAATAAAGGGGCTTAGTCAGTCAGGTTGTCGACGACCTTCAGCACCGGTGCGGCTTGGTTAAGGGTATAAAAGTGCAGGCCTGGCGCACCACCATCCAGCAACCGTTGGCAAAGACGGCTCACCACATCGGTGCCAAAAGCGGCAATCGCTTCGCTGTCATCACCATACGATTCCAACTGCTTGCGAATCCAGCGCGGGATCTCGGCACCACAGGCGTCAGAGAAACGCGCCAGCTTGGTGTAGTTGGTAATCGGCATAATGCCGGGGATAATCGGCTGCTCAACGCCGAGCGCGCGGGCTTTATCAACGAAGTTGAAATAGGCATCGGCGGTGAAGAAGTACTGGGTGATGGCCATGTTGGCCCCCGCCTTCATTTTACGCGCGAAGTTTTCCACATCCTTATCAAGATTAGGCGCCTGTGGATGAGATTCAGGATAAGCGGCTACGGCGATATCGAAATGGTCACCGGTTTCCGTGCGAATAAACTCAACCAATTCGTTGGCATAACGTAGCTCACCAATGCTTCCCATACCGGAGGGCATGTCACCACGCAGCGCTACCAGGCTATCCACGCCCTCTTCCCGGTACTGCGCCAGCAGGTCGCGCAGCTGAGCTTTTTCACTTCCAATACAAGAAAGGTGCGGCGCGGTGGTGATGCCACTCTCGCCGACCGCACGCACTACCTCGCGGGTACGCGCCTGAGTCGACCCACCGGCGCCGTATGTCACCGAGAAAAAACGCGGTTTGCGGGCGGCCAGCTCATCACGAACGTGGATCAGCTTGTCGCGCCCAGCATCGGTATTGGGCGGGAAGAACTCAAAGCTGATGCCTAACGGATGCTCGTGGCTGCTCATGGGATTTCCTTTTTAGATCAATAGTGATGATATTTGGGGTATTCTCGCTGTTCCATTGCGCTGGGGCTAATGAAAGATTTCACGCTCGGCCTTTAATTCGGCTCATGTTCGTCAGTCACCACATATTTTACGGGAGGGTAAATGGATATTGCACCTGCGGCCCTGGTTGGGCCACTACTGATGTTACTGAGCTATGTGGCGTTAGGCTGGCTCGCCGCCCAACGGCTTAAACTGGATCCTCGCCCGATTGCCACGCTATTGGTTTACCTGATTGCCCCCTTTACCATTTTCCGTGCATTGATGAACGGTGGCCCGACACCTGACTATTTGCTGCTGACATTAGCGCTGTTCATTTTGGCGAGCCTCATGGCGCTGGTGGTACAACGCATTACGCGCCACCGTTTTGGTGAACATGAAGCCGCCCTGCTGGCGTTCTCCTCAGGGACGGGCAACACCGGCTATTTCGGGTTGCCGATCGCGCTAATCTTGCTGCCCCCCGAGGGCGTCACTCTTTACCTGTTCTGCATGCTGGGGATCAATATCTACGAATTTACCGTAGGCTTTTACCTTAGCGCGCGCGGGCGCTTTTCAGTGCGTGAGAGCTTGATCAAAATTTCACGTCTACCGCTTATTTACGCCTTTTTATTAGCCTTAATGCTTAGCGCTTTGGAAGTAACCATCCCCACCGCGGTAATGAGTTCGCTACAAGTCTTCCCCGCTACGTATACGCTACTGGGCATGATGATCATTGGCATGACGCTCAGCCAAGTAACGCTTGCCGCCTGGGACTCACGCTTTGTAGCCACCTGTCTGGGCCTTCGCTATCTGCTCTGGCCGCTCGTCATGTTGGGAGCTGCTTTAATACTACAGTGGGTGGCACCTCTTTCCACGGAACTGGCCTTGGCACTGCTGTTGATAGGCGTGGTACCCATGGCTTCCAACGTAGTGGTGGTGGCCATGGAGCTGGGTATTCAGCCACAAAAAGGCGCGTTAGCCGTGCTGGTCACCACACTGCTCGCGCCGCTGCTGATTCCGCTTTATCTCGGTTTGATGCTGCGTCTCACCGGGCTTGGTTAGTGAGTGAGTTAGCTAAAACCCTGCAACCCCCGCCTGCTGCAACTGCCGAGCCATGCGCTGCACGTCGGGGTGGCTGAAAAACGCTACCAGCGCATCAGCACGAACCCGACCGACGCCAGGAACGGCTTGCCACTCTTCGCGCTGGTAGCCTGCTAACTCATCCCAATCCCCACGAACTGACTCGCTACCCGGCGGCGCCCCCAGTGCACTCAGCCATGCCGAAAACGGCCTGCTACGGGCAACCTGAAACTGCTCAATGAGCGCAGCGGCAGTGACCTCACCAATGCCATACGCCAGCTTTAGCTGACGTGGTTCAACCTCCAACCAGTCCAGTAAATGAGTGACTACGCCCGCGTCCATCAGCGCTTGCCAGGTACCTTCACCAATACCCTGCATGCCAAGCTGCTCGCCAAGATGGGTGAGCCGCGCCAGCAACTGGGCATCGCAGCCAAGGGTTAATTCAAAGCAGCTCAGCAGGTTAAAGCGCTGGGGTGAAGGCGGAGTCAACGGCGAGCGCTCCTGGGTATGCCACACCACCTCGCTTAACTGGGGAATCGTTAACCCGCCCAAGAAGATCGCCACTTGATCGCCAGGTCGAACATCCAGTGCTTCCCAGCGCTCCAGCGAGCCTAACGAAACACGGCTGATGCGACGCCCCTCCAGCTGTACCGGGTTAAGCCACACCAGCGGCGTCACACGGCCGGTACGCCCTACGCGAAATTCAATGCCGCGTACTTCCGCTAGCGCCTGCTGAGCGGGGTATTTCCAGGCAATGGCCCACTCCGGCGGTGACGATGACCAGCTCCGTACGCCAGGGCGCTCGGCTTGTTTGATGACCACGCCGTCGGTGGCAAACGGCAGCGGGCCGTTGAACCAGCTATCGCGCCAGTAAGTGGCATCACGTCGGTCATCTAGCGGCTGGGTATAGCTGGCAGTATCAAAGCCCAGCGCGGTAAGACGCGCTAAACGCTCGTCCATACCAGTAGGCCCGTCGGGCCAATCCCAAACAAACAGGCCAATACGCTCAAGGGTGGCCACGGTAGGTGAGGACTGCGCCATTGCTCCCGCCACGGCGCCCCGGGCACCCGATGCGGGTGACCGTGACTGCACGTGCTGGGTTAGCCGCCAGTACAATTCGCCTTGGAGCACCGCAGAAATAGGCTCAGGCAGCGTACTGGGAACAGCGGGTAACTGGCGCGCCCGACTCGTCCAGTTTTGGCCCCGCTCGCCATCGCCACGGCTAACGGCTTCGACCAATTCGCCATCGACATAGCGCAGCGTAATCGCCACGCCGTCTACCTTGGGTTGAATCCATAGGTCTTCGCGGCGGCTGGTAAAGCGCCTGACTCCGTCGTCATCGGCTTTAGTAAGCCCACGCTGCGCCGCCGGATGATCGAGAGTACCGCTGCTTCGGGTAACTCGCGAAAGCGGGCGATGGGCTGGTGAATTACCTAAGCAACGTTGCCAAGTGGCTAGGCGCTCTACGGCTTGGTCGTAGAGGGCGTCATTGATCAGCGTGACGCCCTCGTCATGGTAGGCTGTGTCCCAGCGTTGAACCTGCTCGGCCAGTGCTTGGCTTTCGCGAGTCAAGCGCTCCTTCGACCAATCAGGGCACTCGGCAGCCTGTGCGGAAAACGTGACAAGCCCGATAAGGCTAGCGAATACCCACGCAACGAGACCACTTGCCATCTTGCCCCTCCTCTTCACACGAATCGTTAGCAAATAGACTTAGCCTAACGCAGGGCTTCGAAGCAGCGCATAAAAAAAGCCCCCGGCCGGAGCCAAAGGGGCGATTTCATACATTGCTTACAAACGCAGTAGCGAATGTCTTACAAATTGGCCGCCTTGCGCAGCGCATCGGCTTTATCAATTTTTTCCCACGGAAAGGCGGTAAAGGTTTCGGTATGTTCCTCGCCTTTATCATCGCTCCAAGTGTAGCTGTGCTCGAACGGCGCGCGACCAAAGTGGCCGTAAGCGGCAGTGAGCTGATACATCGGGTGGAGCAGGTCGAGCATTTTGGTGATTGCGTAAGGGCGCAGATCGAAATGCTCGCGAACCAGCGCAACGATCTGTTTATCGTCAATTTTGCCGGTACCAAAGGTATCGATCGACACGGAAGTGGGTTCGGCCACACCAATGGCGTAAGAGACCTGAATCTCACACTTGTCTGCCAGGCCCGACGCAACAATATTTTTAGCCACATAGCGACCCGCGTAGGCGGCGCTGCGGTCAACTTTAGAGGGGTCTTTGCCTGAAAATGCACCACCACCGTGACGTGCCATGCCGCCGTAAGTATCGACGATGATCTTACGCCCCGTTAGGCCACAATCGCCTACCGGGCCGCCAATGACGAACTTGCCGGTCGGGTTAATGTGGTACTGGGTGTGCTCATCCAACCATTCAGCGGGGATCACTTGCTCAATGACCTCGCGCTTGATCATTTTACGCAGATCTTCCTGATCGATGTCAGGATCGTGTTGCGTGGAAAGCACGATGGCATCGACACCGCAAGGCTGGCCTTCGGCATTATAGCGGAAGGTGACCTGGCTCTTGGCATCCGGGCGCAGCCACGGCAGTAGGCCATTTTTACGCAGTTCGGCCTGACGCTCGACTAAACGGTGCGAGTAGTGGATCGGCGCGGGCATAAACGAATCAGTTTCGTTGGTCGCGTAGCCAAACATTAAGCCCTGATCGCCTGCGCCCTGATCTTCCGGCTTGGTACGGTCGACGCCTTGGGCAATATCGACACTCTGCTTACCGATCAGGTTAACCACGCCACAAGTCGCGCCATCAAAGCCGACATCAGACGAGTTATAGCCGATGCTGATAATCACATCGCGCACGAGAGTTTCTAAATCAACCCAGGCGGAGGTGGTAATTTCGCCGGCAATGATCGCCACCCCGGTTTTTACCATGGTTTCACAGGCAACACGCGCCTGTTTATCACGGGCGATGATGGCATCTAACACCGCGTCAGAGATCTGATCGGCAATCTTATCGGGATGACCTTCGGAGACGGACTCGGAGGTAAACAGGGAATATTCGCTCATCGCGCACTCGACCCTCTGTATGACGGCTGTCTCTAATCCACAGCATCAGCAGGAAATCATGGCAGGTAACTCCTGCCCGTAAGAGAAGCGGCAGCACCACTTTCTCCACCACTTCGGGGGGCAGAGTCTACACGCTGTCGGCGATGCTTCCCAGAACGCGCTTACCAGAATTTGCCATCATATTTGCCGCAACATGGGAAGTCAGCGACAATAGCGGCTTTATAATTTCTGTTTCCAGGCGAGGAGCACCCCCATGCCATCCCGTTTTGAGCTAGCCAATGCCATTCGCGCGCTTTCCATGGATGCCGTTCAGAAGGCCAAGTCCGGCCACCCTGGTGCGCCCATGGGCATGGCGGATATTGCCGAGGTGCTATGGAATGACTACCTCAAGCACAATCCCGAAGACCCCAAGTGGGCCGATCGTGATCGGTTCGTGCTTTCCAATGGTCACGGCTCCATGCTGCTTTACTCTCTACTGCACCTAAGCGGCTATGAGCTAAGCCTGGAACAACTGCAGAATTTCCGCCAGCTGCACTCGCCCACCGCGGGCCACCCGGAATTCGGCTACGCGCCGGGCATTGAGACCACCACCGGCCCGCTCGGCCAGGGCTTTGCCAATGCGGTAGGCTTTGCGATTGCAGAAAAAACCCTGGCGGCGCAGTTCAATCGCCCTGGCCACAGCATTGTTGATCACCACACCTGGTGTTTCCTGGGTGACGGCTGCTTGATGGAAGGCATCTCCCACGAAGCGGCCTCACTAGCGGGTACCCAGCAGTTGGGTAAATTGATCGCGCTTTATGACGACAACGGCATCTCCATTGATGGCGAAGTCGAAGGCTGGTTTACCGACGATACCGCCAAGCGTTTTGAAGCTTACGGCTGGCACGTGGTACCGAATGTCGATGGTCACAAGCCCGAAGAAGTAAAAGCCGCTATTGAGCTGGCCAAGAGCCACGACGATAAGCCGAGCCTGATTATTTGCAAAACCATCATCGGTTTTGGCGCGCCCAACAAGCAGGGCAAAGAGGAAGCCCACGGTGCGGCATTGGGTGATGACGAAGTCGCCCTGGCCCGCATCCAGCTTGATTGGCCCCACGCTCCGTTCCATATCCCTGAGCCCATCTACTCCGCCTGGGATGCCCGTGCCGCTGGAAAAGCAGCCCAGCAGGCGTGGGATGAGCGCTTTGCTCGCTATGCCGAGGCCTTCCCCAGCGAAGCGCGGGAGTTTAAGCGCCGAATGAAGCGCCAGCTGCCCACCGAACTTGCCACTGAAGCACTGATCGAGCAGGCCCAAGAACGCGGAGAGACCATCGCGTCTCGCAAAGCTTCCTTTGAAGTGTTGAATACGATTGGCCCGCAAATGCCGGAACTGCTGGGTGGCAGTGCCGATTTGGCGCCCTCCAACCTGACCTTCTGGAAAGGCGCCAAGGCGATCACTCCAGAAGACGCCAGCGGTAACTACCTGCACTACGGTGTCCGTGAGTTTGGCATGGGAGCCGTCATGAACGGGATCGCTCTGCACGGCGGTCTGGTACCTTACGGCGCGACCTTCCTGATCTTTATGGAGTACATGCGTAACTCGATCCGCATGGCGTCGCTGATGGGCCAGCAGGTGATTTACGTCTTTACCCACGACTCCATTGGCCTGGGTGAAGATGGCCCGACCCACCAACCGATTGAGCAACTTACCAACCTGCGTACCACGCCGAACCTCAATACTTGGCGCCCTTGTGATGCAGTGGAAACCGCCGCCTCTTGGGATGCCGCCATCAAGCGCCACTCAGGCCCCACGGCGCTGGTGCTGTCCCGCCAGAACCTGCCCCACCAGCAGCGCACGAAAGCGCAGTTGGCAGCGATCCAAAACGGTGCGTACGTTCTCAAGGACAGCGAAGGAACGCCGGAGTTGATACTGATTGCCACCGGTTCAGAAGTGTCGTTGGCGATGGACGCCGCTGCCGAGCTTGAGCAGCAAGGCAAAGCCGTACGCGTAGTTTCCATGCCCTCGGCTTACCGCTTTAACGGTCAAGACGCTGAGTACCGTGAGAGCGTGCTGCCTAAAGCAGTCACCAAGCGTATCGCGATCGAAGCAGCTCACGCCGACTACTGGTACAAGTATGTAGGTCTGGACGGCCGCGTGATCGGCATGACCACTTACGGCGAATCCGCCCCGGCGGGCGACCTGTTCAAGCACTTCGGCTTTACCGTCGAAAATGTGGTCAAGCAAGCCAACGAACTACTCGGCTAAGCCATGCCCGCACTCAGTGGCTTTCTATGGTTGATTAGCTACTGGCTGATCGGTGAAGTGGTGATTCATGTCACTGCTTTACCGATCTCGTCAGGCGTTATCGGCATGTTGCTGCTATGCGTTACTCTCGCTATCCGTGGTCGCGTTCCTGGCAGCATTGCTGCTGCCGCCCAGCCGCTAATTGCCCTGCTCGCTATGCTGATAATGCCCGGCGTAGTGGGGGTGTTTTTTATTATCGGCGAGCTGGCCGGGCAATGGAGCGCTATTCTTATCGCGCTAGTACTAGGCACATTACTCAGCGTGTTTACTACGCTTTGGCTGCTTAAACGCCTCATCGGACAGTCACATGTCCGATGATTCATCGCTGCTCGCCCTGTTAACCACCACGCCATTGTTTGCGGTGGGGTTAACGCTTACCGCTTATCTAATTGGTAACGGGCTATTTCAGCGCCTAAAACGTCCCTCTTGGCTGCCCGCCATTTTGATCGCGGCGCTGCTGTTGGCAGGGGCATTAGCCCTGATAGGGCTGCCTTACGCTACCTACCAGCAAGGTGCCACTTGGTTAACGGTGCTGCTGGGGCCAGCCACGGTGGCGCTAGGCATGCCGCTTTACCAACAGTTACCGCGTATCGTCGAACTATGGCGGCCTTTGGCGATTTGTTTGCCCATCGCCGCGGCGCTAGCGGCTTTCTATTCGCTGGCAATTGCCTGGTTACTGGGTAGTTCGAACACGATACTCGCCTCCATTGCGGCCAAATCCGTTACTGCGCCGATTGCGATTGGCATAACCGAGCAACTTGGCGGAACGGTAGCGCTACTGTTAGGGGCGCTGTTGATCACTGGCGTCATCACGATTCCCTGTGTCAGTCTCGCCGCGCGCTTTTTACATATTGATGACGAACGCCTGATCGGTTTTGCGCTTGGGCTTAACGGTCATGCAATTGGTACCGTTAGAGCGTTTGAACTCAGCCCCACGGCTGGCGCATTTGCCTCGCTGGGAATGAGCCTTACCGGCATTTTCACTGCCGTGTTGCTACCTCTCGCCTGGCGGCTGTTAGGGATGGGTGGCTGATAGGAACCGGCAACTGATAAGAATCGCCGGCAGAAATGCGTTATCATTCCACGGTTTTCGACGTCATTTTCATGATTGATTCACTTTTAAGAGCCGCCCTCCGCATGGCTAATTCTGCTCCCCGGTATCGCATCGCCATTAACGGTTACGGACGCATTGGCCAATGCGTGCTTCGGGCGCTCGTTGAGCGGCACCACCCGGAAATTGAAGTGGTCGCCATTAACGAGCTCTCCGATCTTGCCACTATCACCTACTTGACCCGCTATGACACTACCCATGGCCGCTTCCCAGGTGAGGTGGATAACGACGGCGAGTGTCTAGTGGTCAACGGCCAACGTATTCAGGTGCTATGCGAACAAGATCCGCGCAAGCTGCCCTGGAAGGCGTTTGATGTGGACCTGGTGCTGGAGTGCTCTGGGAGCTTTAAAGATCGTGCCACTGCCGAGCAGCATTTAAAGGCAGGCGCTAAGCGGCTGCTGTTTTCCCAGCCTGCGGAAAATGATGTCGACGCCACCATTGTATGGGGTATTAATGAAGGCGAGCTGGCGCTTTCCCAGCGCATCCTTTCTGCCGCTTCGTGCACCACCAACTGTCTTGTGCCGCTGTTAACCATTCTGGATGAAGCGCTCGGCCTTGAGCACGGTGTCACCACGACCATTCACTCGGCGATGAACGACCAGCCGGTGATTGATGCGTATCATCAAACCGACTTGCGTCTTACCCGCTCGGCAATGCACTCCATTGTGCCAGTGGATACCGGCTTGGCGCTCGGCATCAGCCGCTTAATGCCTCACCTGGCGGGCCGTTTCGAGTGCCTGCACGTACGCGTTCCTACCATCAATGTTTCTGCGATGGATGTCGCGTTGACGGTTCGCCGTGATACTCACCGGGATGATGTCAATGCGCTGCTGCTGGCCGCCAGTCAGCAGCGCTTAAAGGGCGTACTTGGCTATACTGAAGCACCTATGGCGTCGGTTGATTTTAACCACGACCCGCGCTCAGGCATTCTCGATGCCACCCAAACACGGGTGGCCGGTAAGCGCCTTATCAAGCTGTTGTGCTGGTTCGATAATGAGTGGGGGTTCGCTAACCGGATGCTCGATATTAGTCAGCGATTGGCCACACTTTCGGCACAGACATAACCTGTTGGCATTATTGGTTTACTTTTTACTTTCAGCTCAATGGCATAAACACGAGGAAACCGCTCACATGAACGTGAAAAAGATGACTGACCTTCCCCTGGAAGGACAACGCGTGCTGATCCGTGAAGATTTGAATGTGCCCATCAAACATGGCCGCGTCACCAGTGACGCCCGCCTGCGAGCCGCCCTGCCAACCATTCAAGCAGCGGCGAAAGCGGGGGCAAAAGTGATGCTCATGAGCCATTTAGGTCGCCCTACTGAAGGCGAGCCCGCCGAAGAATTCTCACTCGCGCCGGTGGCTGAGCATTTGGGGGAGCTGTTAGGTCGCCCCGTGCCGCTAATCAAAGCGTATCTTGGTGAGACGTTAGAAATCGCCAACGGCGATGTCGTTCTACTAGAGAACGTGCGTTTCAATAGCGGCGAGAAAAAAGATGACGAACAGCTGGCGCAGCAGTACGCCGCGCTGTGCGATATCTTTGTCATGGATGCCTTCGGCACCGCCCACCGAGCGCAAGCCTCTACCCATGGTGTGGCGCGCTTTGCCCCCAGCGCCTGCGCAGGTCCACTGCTTGCCCAAGAATTGGATGCCTTAGAGAAAGCCCTGGCGAATCCGGCACGCCCCATGGCGGCGATTGTGGGTGGCTCAAAAGTCTCTACCAAATTGGACGTGCTTACTGCGCTGGCCGACAAATGCGACCAGCTGATCGTGGGCGGCGGCATCGCCAACACCTTTATCGCCGCTGCGGGCTATAATGTCGGCAAATCACTCCATGAAGCCGATTTGATTGGCCAGGCAAAAGCCCTGATGGAGAAGGTGTCGATTCCGTTACCCACCGATGTCGTGGTGGCCACTGAGTTTTCTGAATCGGCAGAGGCCATTGTCAAACCGGTCGATCAAGTGGCTGACAACGAGATGATTCTAGATATTGGCCCCGATACCGCCGCTCACTTGGCCGGTATGCTTAAAGATGCTGGCACCATTTTGTGGAATGGCCCCGTCGGGGTATTTGAAATCGATCAGTTCGGCAAAGGCACCCAGGTTATCGCCCAGGCTATCGCTGATAGCGCAGGTTTCTCGATTGCGGGCGGTGGTGATACGTTAGCGGCCATTGATAAATATGCTATTGCTGATCGTGTTTCCTATATCTCCACCGGCGGCGGTGCTTTCCTTGAGTATGTCGAAGGCAAGCAGTTGCCCGCCGTAGCAGCGCTCGAAGCTGCCGCCAAACGCGGTTAATATGGGGCGACTTAAACCACCCGAGCAATAAAGCCGCGGTGTTACTAGCCCCATTGTGACAACATGCTTTTTTTAAAACTTAGATAAGGTGATTGAATGGCTCTGATCAGCATGCGCCAAATGCTCGACCATGCCGCCGAATATGGCTACGGCATCCCAGCATTTAACGTTAATAATCTTGAGCAGATGCGCGCCATTATGGAAGCTGCTGATGCCACCGACTCACCGGTAATCGTGCAAGCCTCTGCTGGCGCTCGTAAATATGCGGGAGCTCCGTTTCTACGCCACCTGATTTTAGCGGCGGTAGAAGAGTTCCCCCATATCCCGGTGGTCATGCATCAGGATCACGGTACTAGCCCTGCGATTTGCCAGCGCTCTATCCAGCTTGGCTTCTCCTCGGTAATGATGGATGGCTCACTGGGCGAAGACGGCAAAACACCCACCGATTACGACTACAACGTTAACGTTACTCGTCGTGCCGTCGAAATGGCCCACGCCTGCGGTGTGTCTGTTGAAGGCGAGCTGGGCTGCCTGGGCAGTCTGGAAACAGGCATGGCCGGTGAAGAAGACGGCATTGGTGCTGAAGGCAAGCTGGATATGGAACAGCTGCTGACCGACCCTGAAGAAGCGGCCGAATTCGTCAAAGCGACGCACGTAGACGCCTTGGCCATTGCCATTGGCACCAGCCACGGCGCTTATAAGTTCACCAAGCCACCCACCGGGGATACGCTCTCTATCCAGCGCATCAAAGAGATCCATGCGCGGATTCCGGACACCCACCTCGTCATGCACGGCTCTTCATCCGTGCCGCAGGAGTGGCTGGAAGTGATTAACCAGTATGGCGGCCAGATTCCAGAAACATACGGCGTTCCGGTGGAAGAGATCGTTGAAGGGATTAAGCACGGCGTACGCAAGGTGAATATCGATACCGATCTTCGCTTGGCGTCTACAGGGGCTGTGCGTCGTTTTATGGCTCAAAATCCTGCCGAATTCGACCCACGTAAATTCCTCAAAGAAACCGTCACCGCGATGCGCGATCTGTGTATTGCTCGCTATGAAGCCTTTGGCACAGCAGGTAACGCTAGCAAAATTAAACCGATCAGTTTAGAAGAGATGTCCCTGCGCTATGAGCGCGGTGAACTGGCTCCTAAGATCAAGTAAACCTGTTACTTCCATTGTTTACTATAAAGACGACCAAACGGTCGTCTTTTTTTACCTATCCCACGTTATGCTCGACGAAATACATATTGCATTGCAGCATTGATATGCTAACACTGGTGATGAGTCCACGAGGTTTCGTGTTCAAATAGAGAGGCTAATACTCATGAAAAGCTCCACAATGCCGCCACTTATGCCCACCACTCCGTTAGCGATGTTTGATGTTTGGAAGGCGGGCCTAATGGCATTTGAACTATGGTCCACTTCCCTGTCGACTATCACGATGCGCAATCACTTATGGCAAACACAGCCTTTCTTCAGCCCTAAAATGATGAAAGAAAATCAAAAAATGGTCACCGAAAAGCTCGAGGCCAGCATGGAAGCTGGCCTCGAAATGCAGAAAGCATTGTTTAACTCTATGAATGGCCAGCTAGCCCCTTGGTGGGTCACCAGCCAGCTCACAATGAAGCCTTATCATCAGCGCAGCAGTGCTAACTCACGCCGTCTAGCTAAATAATGTTTCAGGCACTGACGTTACTCGTTATCGTCAGTGTCTCCATCGTCATCTTCGCTATTTTCTTCTTCGCTGCTATGAATAGCATCATCCGGGCTGCCAGTACCGCCTGTGCCAGCCTCTGGGTTTCGCTCTTCACTCTTGCCAGTCTCTAACTCTACGTCATCCTCTCCTGCGCTGGTGGCTACTTCTTCGTTCTTCTCCTCCTCCTCTTCTTCTTCACGCACACGGGTCTGCTCATTAGTATCCTCGGCATCGCTAGATGACGCCACGTCGTCACGTTTTACCGATCCGGCTTTAATACCGTATTCCTTTTCAAGCGCTTCATCATTAAGAGGCTCGTGCTGTTCGCCTTCCGTTTCATGATTATCAGCAAACACATAGCCAGTCGTCGTTAGCAAAGCAGCGCTGAGGGCTAAGGGTAGGATCCAAGGGGTGAATCGCATCGGACGTTCTCCATGTTTTGGTTATGACAGAATAGTGTATCCCTACTATCTCTTCAGCGCAGCTTGGCCGTTTCCAACGCTAGCGCTACAGCGTTTCCTGAAGCTAGATGACAGACAACAGCGGCCACCAAAATGAGCGTAGCCGTTTAAGCTGGCTCAAGCGTAGTGTATAGGCAAGCAAAAAATAACAAAACAGTGTTCACAAATGACGTAAAATCCCGTTCAATAGCAGTATAGATGGCTTCAACTAACACTGGCAGCGCTAAAGCCGCTGCAAGGAACCGTAATGCCGCTCCCACTTTTGCTGTTTGACTGTGATGGCACACTCGTCGATAGCGAACCGCTACTAGCCGAAGAGATGGCCGCCGGGCTTAATTCAGTAGGGCTGCCATTTGCTACTACCGATTACCTCGGTGAATTTCGTGGAGCGCGCTTTCGGCGTATCGTTGCTGAACTTCAACAGCGCTATGGTGATGTTGATCCTGATCAACTTGAGCGCATGGAAATCCTTATGCGAGCCAATCTAGCAACTCGGCTTGCCCAAGAGTTGACGACCATACCAGGTGCTCGTGAAGCGTTGGATATACTGAGCTCTTACCCAAGTGCGGTAGTCTCTAATGGGCCTGAAAGTAAAATTCTTACGGCGCTAGAAGCCACAGAACTTAGCCATTATTTTGGAAACCGCTTTTTCAGTGGCTATACCGCCAATTGCTGGAAGCCTGAACCCTGTTTACATTTACACGCAGCCAGTATCATGGGCTATGCAGCGCGTGACTGTATCGCAATAGACGATGCCTTAGTCGGTGTTCGCGCAGCACTGCAAGCGGGGATGACGGTGATTCATTTAAATCGTTTCCCGGATGCCGAAGAAACGCCTGAAAATGCCATTATGATCAGCAATATGTATCAGTTACCCGCCGTAGTGGAGCGTCTCACGCGTGAATATTGGCAGACCCCCGTGCCCCAACACTCTATCGGAGGATAATAATGGCCTCTTTACGTGACCAATTGGGTGGGCTTGTTTACTCCACCGAACATGGTAAAACCTGCCCCACCTGCCGGGAAGCACTTGAAGCCTGTTACTGTGATGATGTAAGCGAACAACAGCGCTTAGCCGAGCTAGATGGCATAGTGCGTATTCGACGCGAAACCAGCGGCCGTAAAGGCAAAGGGGTTACCACTGTTAGCGGCATCCCTTTGTCTGGTGATGAACTTAAAACATTAGCAAAAACGCTTAAAAAACGTTGTGGGACGGGCGGAGCTATTAAAGACGGTATTATTGAAATACAAGGCGACCATCGTGATGTTCTGCGCCAGGAGCTCAGCACACTCGGCTATCAGGTTAAACTCGCAGGGGGTTAAAGCCTCTACACCACCAAGACTTACCGTCAAGTAAGTCGCTATAGGGCAAGGCACTGCAATGGCTTGGCTGGAATACTTGCTACCCCTCATTTTTTTATTCCCCATGGCGGCAATGGCCAGTATTGTCCTGGCGCTGCGCAACCTACACGATGCGCGCGTCCATTCGCCCTTCAAAGCTCCCCTTCATGAACCGGGCCAAGCGCTGCGCCATCGCCTTGACCAAGCTTTTTCCAGCCTATTTCTAAACGGGGCGTTAGGGCCCATCATTAGCTTGGCCCCTCTGGTGTATGGCATGGGCCGCATGCTTTTTGTGGACCAACAAGATTGGGTCGAATGGGCTTTATATGGACTACTCAGCACACTGCTGGTACTGACGTTTTCACTGCTGCTGGTACGTGATTATCAACGTATTCGGCGACTAAAATTAGGCCTCGCTTGCGAGCTTGCCGTTGGCCAAGAGCTTGAGCGTTTAGTCCGCCCTGAGGCCCACCCCTACTACGTATTTCATGATGTCCCCACCGATAGCTTCACGATTGATCACGTGGTGGTAACACCTCACGGTGTTTTTGTGGTGGAAACAAGGGCAAGAACACTCGCTATCGGCACTGATGGCAACGAACTCAACACAGTGGCGGTAGAGCGCGAGCGGCTACGCTTTCCACATTGGCAAGAGCGCCGGCCACTGCATAAAACGCGCCAAGGCGTTAGCTGGCTCGGCCAATGGTTAGAGCGCCGCTGCAGTGTGCCGGTACCGGTTAAAGGAGTGTTAGTGCTGCCCGGCTGGGAGATTGATACCAGCGAGGCCTCGCCGGATATCCTGGTAGTGAGCGGCGAGCAACTTGCCCAACAGCTCACCGAGATAACGCCGGGACAGATGAGCGATGCCATTCACGATAAGGTCATTCATATCTTACTGGAGCGGGCACGGCTAATGGAACTCAAACATCTCCGCCAGCCGTCCGTATAATGTACGGCTTAGTCGCCGCGTAACCGCCCACCCATCTCTTGGGCAAGATCGACTGCATAGTGGTCCGTCATCCCACCGATAAAGTCCAGCATTCGGCGGTAGCTATCGTAAAGCGGCCAAGAAGGCAGCGGCGTGTTTTCGCCAATCAGGGCCAACACACGCTGATGTTTAAACGATGAATGCCCGGTGTGATGTAGCTCGTGGGCAGCACCAATAAAAGCTTCCAAGAGAATACCTAGCGTCGTATAGGCACCAATCTCTAATTTCGCTTTACGCTCGTTTTGGAAAATACGCTCTCGGGCAAGCTGCTTCGCCGCCTGAACACCCCACCCAAGGTCGGGGTGACACAGCTCTAATAGGTCGTCATTGAGGGTGCCGCTTAGCAGGGCCTGCTCATGCTGTACAAACACCGCGCCGACATCATTGACGGCACGTTCCATAGCAGCACCGCGCAGTAAAGCGATACGCCGCCGCTGGGAGACATTACGGGCTTGCATATCGGCATATTCAGGCGGGAACTCTCCGGCAATTTGACGCAGTATTTCGACGACTTCTTCATAGCGCAGAATACCCATTTCTAAACCATCTTCCAGGTCTAACAGGGCGTAACAAATATCATCAGCGGCTTCGACAAGCCAAGCCAACGGGTGGCGGCACCAGCGCTGCTCGCCTTGCGGCAACAAACCTACCGCTTCAGCCACTTCTTTGAGTAACACTTGCTCTGACTGGTAAGCGCCGAATTTTCCCGCGCGTCCGCTGTAACGAACCGTCCAAGGGTATTTGAGTAGTGCCCCCAGGGTGGCTGCTGACAGCCGCATGCCACCATTAAACTGGTTATATTCGATCTGGGTAATCACTCGAAAACCCTGAGCATTGCCTTCATAGGTCAACAGATCCTCGCGCTCTGCGTCTGAAAGGCCTTCTAATAGCCCACTGCTTTGAGCACGCTGAAACCAATCGCGAATGGCATACTCACCGGCATGCCCAAAAGGGGGATTCCCAATGTCATGTCCCAGGCACGCTGTCTGCACAATGACCCCAAGATCAGCGGGCGTTATCCATTCTGGCAAGCGATCATGTAGTAACTCTCCGACAATCATACCCAGAGAACGACCGACACAGCCGACTTCTAGCGAGTGAGTTAGGCGAGTATGAATATGATCGTTTTCTGTCAGTGGATGCACCTGTGTCTTACGGCCAAGACGCCTGAACGAGCCTGAAAAAACAATCCGGTCATGGTCTTTATGAAATGGGCTACGACCGATTTCACGAGTACTTGTTGAGCGTTGGTCGTGAAGACGACGTGGGGAAAGTAGCTGTTCCCAGCGCATCTGAGTCATGGGCAATCCTCCTTGAGGAGTGCATTTTGCCATAAAAAAAACCCCCAAGGCGTTAGCCCTGGGGGTTTTTTAGTATAGGTGCCTGACGATGGCTGCGCCGGGCTGCCGGGACTCTCCATGGGGAGACCCTTGTTTTTCTTCCACGCACACAAAAAACCCAGCCGGGTGGCTGGGTTTTCTGCGGTATAAGTGCCTGACGATGACCTACTCTCGCATGGGGAGACCCCACACTACCATCGGCGCTAAGCGGTTTCACTGCTGAGTTCGGCAAGGGATCAGGTGGTTCACGCGTGCTATGGTCGTCAGGCGT
>NZ_JBANSN010000038.1:0-29413 GCF_037070215.1 Vreelandella arctica
TGATGCAGGGTGACGCCGAGCTGATCCGCCAAGCCGCCTACTTAGCCGTGCTGTTAATCACACTAATGATGACAGTCGTTGGCGGGCGCGTGATTGCCATGTTTACCGCCAACCGTTTGGGACGAACCAAACCTGACCCTATTCCTTTACTCGAAGAAGTGACGTTGGTTAGCACGGCTGGCGTAGTCGTGCTGCAGCTGGTCGTCATGTTTGGTGTTGCCATGCCTGCTGTATTAACGGGGGGAGTGATGCTCTTAGCGGCGTTGGCAAATATTGTTCGCATGGCGCGCTGGGGTGGGCTGCATAGCTGGCATGAACCTTTACTTTGGGGGCTCCACGGTAGCTACGCCTGCATTCCGCTAGGGCTTATTATGTGGGTCTTGGCACTTATGGGACTGATGCGTACAGAGCTAGCCGTGCACGCTCTGACCATAGGTGGCATGGGCACCATGATGCTGGCTATGATGGCCAGGGTTTCGCTAGGCCATACGGGCCGCCCCATTCGCACTTTGCCGGGTATTGGTGTGGCGCTGGGATTGATGATAATAGCTGCCTTGGTGCGCTCACCTCTATTAGCGTTATTTCCCCAGCTCACCCACTGGACCTACACGCTGAGCATTATCGCCTGGTGTTTGGCCTACAGTATATTCCTAGTGCACTATACTTGGCCGTTGATGCAGGCGCGTGTGGACGGGCAGGACGGCTAGTGAGCGCTATGCGCTGACGGTAGGGATGCGCATCAGTTGCGCCAGTTGAGGTTGTTGATTACCTAGCAGGTCGGCCAACGTATATTGGTCGAGCACCGCCATGAATGCCGACAAAGCATCCTTAAGAATAGGTCGAAGTCGGCACGCCGGTGTAATAATACAGGCGTTATCGCCATGAAAGCACTCTACCAATTCCATGCCATGTTCCATCTCGCGTACCAACTCGCCCAGCACGATTGTCGCTGGGTCGCGTGTCAGCAGTAAGCCACCATTTTTTCCCCGGATAGCGGTAACGTAGTTCTTTTGACTAAGCTCCTGAACAATTTTCATTAAATGATTGCGTGAAATATCAAAGGTTTCGGCAATCTCATTAATGGTAGAGCGCTCTTCTCCCTTGGTGGCAAGAAATATCAACACGCGTATCGAATAATCGGTAAATCGGGTGAGATGCATGGAGTGAGCTTTGCTCCGAGGGCTAGCTAGTTATTAAAGAAGTATGTTGTATGAACGTTCAGCAAGTTGCAATGAGAAAAGCCAGCACAGCACTTAGCGTGATGGCATTTCAACGACTCTCAGCGTCTATTCCTTTACGTTGGCAGCTCTATCACCTTGGGGGTAGACAGGGTGTATATGGAGGTAATCACGCAGTAATTCGCTTGTCGATCACGCAGAATCCACTCCATGGAACCCGCACTGACGGGTATGCAAATTTCCGAGGAGCCTGGAGATCGACCATGAGTCACTTCATAGATCGGCTGAATTTCTTCCGCAAGTCCCGCGAGCCTTTTGCCAACGAACACGGTGAACTACGCAGCGAATCCCGTGAATGGGAAAATAGCTACCGTGCCCGCTGGCAGCACGACAAAGTGGTGCGCAGCACTCACGGGGTGAACTGCACCGGCTCTTGCAGCTGGAAAATCTACGTCAAAAACGGCCTGGTTACCTGGGAGACCCAACAGACCGACTATCCGCGTACCCGTCCCGACCTACCCAACCATGAGCCGCGTGGCTGCCCGCGCGGCGCCAGCTACTCCTGGTATCTGTACAGCGCCAACCGCCTCAAGTATCCGTTGGTTCGTAAGCCACTGCTGGCGCTATGGCGCGAAGCGCTCAAGGCTAACCCAGACCCGGTAGACGCTTGGGCGTCTATCGTCGAAGATCCGGCCAAAACCAAGCAGTACAAGCGTGCTCGCGGCATGGGCGGCTTCGTGCGTGGTGACTGGGACGAGCTCAATGAGCTGGTCGCGGCCTCTAATGTTTACACCGCCAAGCAGTACGGCCCCGACCGTATTCTCGGCTTCTCGCCGATACCTGCCATGTCGATGGTCAGCTACGCAGCGGGTAGCCGCTACCTGTCGCTAATCGGCGGCGTCTGCATGAGCTTCTACGACTGGTACTGCGACTTGCCGCCAGCGTCACCAATGACCTGGGGCGAGCAGACCGACGTACCTGAGTCCGCTGACTGGTACAACTCCGGCTACATTATCGCCTGGGGCTCCAACGTGCCCCAGACGCGTACTCCCGATGCCCACTTCTTTACCGAAGTGCGCTACAAGGGCACCAAGACGGTCTCGATCACCCCGGATTATGCCGAGGTCTCCAAACTGACCGACGAATGGCTGTCCGCCAAGCAGGGCACCGATGCCGCCCTGGCGATGGCCATGGGGCACGTGATTCTCAAAGAGTTCCACCTTGAGAACCCCAGCGCCTATTTCACTGACTATGTGCGCCGCTATACCGACATGCCGTTTCTGGTGGAACTGGAAGTGCGTGAAGATGGCAGCTTCGCACCGGGTCGCCAACTGCGTGCCAGTGATTTTGATGCTGCCCTGGGCCAGGAAAACAATCCCGAGTGGAAAACCGTTGCCTGGGACGAAACTCGCGACCAGCTGGTGGTTCCGCGCGGTTCCATCGGTTTCCGCTGGGGCGAAACTGGCGACGAAGTGGGCAAGTGGAACCTAGAATCGCTGGACGCCGCAGGCACTGAAATCAAGCCGTTGCTAAGTTTGGTCAACCACCACGATAGCGTCGCGCGCGTGGCGTTCCCTTACTTCGGTGGCATCGAGCACGAGCACTTTGAGCACGTCAAAGGGGCCGGTGTTGGTGCCGCTGACGACCTGCTATTTCACAATTTGCCCGCCAAAAGGCTTAAGAGAGCCGATGGCAGTGAAATGCTAGCGGTCACCGTTTTTGATTTGATGTGTGCCAACTACGGTATCGATCGTGGCTTTGTCGGCGACGGCGAAGATGATGGCGCAACCTCGTTTGATCAAATTCGCCCCTATACTCCCGCGTGGCAGGAGAAAATCACCGGTGTCTCGGCAGAGCAGTGCACCCGCATTGCCCGTGAATTTGCCGACAACGCTCATAAAACCAACGGCCGTAGCATGATCATCGTTGGTGCCGGTATGAATCACTGGTACCACATGGACATGAACTACCGCGGCCTAATTAACATGCTGGTCATGTGTGGTTGTATCGGCCAGAGCGGTGGTGGCTGGGCGCACTATGTGGGCCAGGAAAAATTGCGCCCGCAGACTGGCTGGACGCCGCTAGCCTTCGGCCTCGACTGGCAGCGCCCGCCGCGTCATATGAACTCCACCTCGTTCTTCTATAGTCACTCCTCCCAGTGGCGCTACGAGAAGCTGGAAATCAAGGAAATCCTCTCGCCATTGGTCAAGGTTGAGGACTACCCGGGAAGCCTGATTGATTTTAACGTGCGCGCCGAGCGCATGGGCTGGCTACCTTCAGCACCACAGCTGGACACGAACCCGCTGCGCCTGGCGAAAAAAGCCGAAGCGGCGGGCATGTCGACAGCTGACTATGCGGTTCAACAGCTCAAGAGTGGTGAACTGCGCTTTGCCGCGGAAGATCCGGACGCGCCAGAGAATTTCCCGCGCAATATGTTCATCTGGCGCTCTAACCTGCTGGGCAGTTCCGGTAAGGGCCATGAGTACATGCTCAAGTACCTGCTGGGTACTCGCCACGGTATTCAGGGTAAAGACCTGGGCGATTTCGGCGGCCAGAAGCCCGAAGAAGTCGTATGGCGTGACGAGGCGCCGGAAGGCAAGCTCGACTTGCTGGTGACGCTGGATTTCCGCATGTCCACCACTTGCCTTTACTCGGATATCGTGCTGCCTACGGCAACCTGGTATGAGAAGGACGACCTTAATACCTCTGACATGCACCCCTTTATTCATCCGTTGACTGCCGCCACCGACCCGGCTTGGGAATCGCGCAGTGACTGGGATATTTACAAGGGAATTGCCAAGGCTTTCTCCAAGGTGTGTGTAGGCCACCTGGGCGAGGAAACCGACCTGGTCACACTGCCGATGCAGCACGACTCGCCAGGAGAGTTGGCCCAGCCGGCGGTGATGGATTGGAAGAAGGGCGAATGCGCGCCGATTCCCGGCAAGACCATGCCATCGCTGATTGAAGTCAAGCGCAACTACCCCGAAACCTATGAGCGCTTTACCTCCGTAGGGCCGTTGCTGGAAAGTATCGGTAACGGCGGCAAGGGCATCGCTTGGAATACCGATGCTGAAGTCGAGCTGCTGGGCAAGCTCAACCATCGCAAATTGGATGGTCCGCATAAAGGGCGCCCGTTGATCGACAGCGCTATCGATGCTGCCGAAATGATTCTGACCCTGGCTCCAGAAACCAACGGCGCCGTGGCAGTGAAAGCGTGGGAAGCGCTCTCCAAAATTACCGGGCGTGACCATACCCACCTGGCAAGGCCCAAACATGACGAAAAAATCCGCTTTCGCGATGTCGTCGCCCAGCCACGCAAGATTATCTCTAGCCCGACTTGGTCCGGCCTCGAGGATGAGCATGTCTCCTATAACGCCGGTTACACCAACGTTCACGAGCTGATCCCCTGGCGCACCGTGAGTGGCCGCCAGCAGTTCTATCAGGATCACGCCTGGATGCGCGCCTTCGGCGAAAGCCTGCTGGTCTATCGCCCACCCATCGACACCAAGGCGGCCAAAGGCTTCACGCTGCCCGCCGACAACGGTTTCAAGAGCAAGGCGCTGAACTTCCTCACGCCGCACCAGAAGTGGGGCATTCACTCCACTTACTCGGACAACTTGCTGATGTTGACGCTCAACCGCGGTGGCCCGGTGGTGTGGCTCTCCGAGGCGGACGCGGCGGAAATCGAGATCGAGGACAACGACTGGATCGAGGTCTACAACGCCAACGGCTCGATTGCCGCGCGGGCAGTGGTCAGCCAGCGGGTCAAGGCGGGCATGGTGATGATGTACCACGCTCAGGAGCGCAACGTGAACGTCCCTGGCTCTGAGGTCACCGGCACGCGGGGCGGTATTCACAACTCGGTCACCCGTGTCTGCCCCAAGCCAACACATATGATCGGCGGCTACGCGCAGCTCTCTTACAGTTTTAATTATTACGGCACCGTCGGCTCAAATCGCGATGAGTTCGTGTTGGTGCGCAAGATGAAACACGTTGACTGGCTGGATGGTGAAGGCAATGACAGTGTTCAGGAGAACGTGGCTCTTAAGAACAGTCCTAGGGAGGCCGTGAAATGAAAATTCGTTCCCAGGTAGGCATGGTTCTCAATCTTGATAAGTGTATCGGTTGCCACACCTGTTCGGTGACCTGCAAAAATGTCTGGACCAGTCGAGAAGGTATGGAGTACGCCTGGTTCAACAATGTCGAGACCAAGCCCGGTATCGGCTATCCCAAAGAGTGGGAGAACCAAGCCAAGTGGAAGGGCGGCTGGATGCGCCGTAACGACGGCCGGATTGAACCGCGTATTGGTGGCAAATGGCGGGTGCTGGCGAATATCTTCGCCAATCCCGACCTGCCTGAAATGGATGACTACTATGAGCCGTACACATTCGACTACCAACACCTGCATACCGCCAAGATCGGCGAGCACCAACCGGTTGCACGCCCACGCTCGCTGATTTCCGGTCAGCGCATGAAAAAGATCGAGTGGGGCCCGAACTGGGAAGAGATCCTGGGCACCGAGTTCGCCAAGCGACGTAAAGACGCCAACTTCGACAAGGTGCAGGCAGATATTTACGGCCAGTTCGAAAACACCTTCATGATGTACCTGCCGCGCCTGTGCGAGCACTGCTTGAACCCCACCTGTGTAGCGGCTTGCCCGAGCGGTGCCATCTACAAACGGGAAGAGGACGGCATCGTTCTGATCGACCAGGACAAGTGCCGCGGCTGGCGGATGTGTATCTCCGGCTGCCCCTACAAGAAGATCTACTACAACTGGAAAAGCGGTAAATCCGAGAAGTGCATTTTCTGCTACCCGCGTATCGAGGCCGGTCAGCCGACCATCTGCTCCGAGACCTGTGTGGGCCGCATTCGCTATCTCGGCGTGCTGCTGTATGACGCTGATCGGATCGAGGAAGTGGCAAGCTCCCCTGACGAGCGTGATCTCTACCACCGCCAGCGCGAGATATTCCTTGATCCCAATGATCCGGAAGTGATTGCCCAGGCCAGGCGGGATGGTATCCAGGATAACGTCATCAAAGCTGCCCAGGCCTCACCGGTTTACAAGATGGCTATCGACTGGGGATTGGCGCTGCCGCTGCACCCGGAATACCGCACGCTGCCGATGGTGTGGTACGTGCCGCCGCTGTCGCCGATTCAATCCGCCGCTGAGGCGGGGCATGTAGAGTTTGATGGCATCCTGCCCAAGATCGAATCGCTGCGTATTCCAGTGAAGTACCTAGCCAACCTGCTAACCGCCGGCGAAGAGGCGCCCGTAGTGCTGGCACTCAAGCGGTTGATGGCGATGCGCGTTTACATGCGCAGTAAGCATGTGGATGGCGCCCCTAATGCCGAGGTGCTTGACGCCGTAGGGCTGAGCGTAGCCCAGGTGGAAGAAATGTACCGCTACCTGGCGATTGCCAACTACGAGGATCGCTTCGTGATCCCCACCAGCCATCGCGAGATGGCCACCGAAGCCTTCCCGGAACGGGGTGGATGCGGCTTTACCTTTGGTGATGGTTGCCACGGTGAGAGCCAGCCCAACCTGTTTAACGGCCGTAAGCAGACCAGCGTATTGGTAAAACCGGTAGAGGTCTTCGACCCGCAGCCACAACTTGAGGAGTCACGTCATGACTGAAGCCGCTATTCAATTTTCTGCCTCAGCCGCTCCGGTAGAGGCGTCGTTCGAGCCAGCACAAGGCATGCGTAGCCTGCGTGTACTGGCCCGCTTGCTCGATTACCCAACTCAGGAGCTGCAGGATGCCTGCGGCGAGCTCATCGAAATCCTCAATGCCGAGAGCCGCCTGGGTGCGGGCCTCAAGTTGTCATTGATGGAGTGGTGCCAACGTCTTCATGAGGGCGAATTGCTTGAGCTGCAGGCCGAGTACGTTGCCATGTTCGATAAGGGGCGCGCTACGTCGCTGCTGCTATTCGAGCACGTTCATGGTGAATCCCGCGATCGAGGTCAGGCCATGGTCGATCTTATGGCCGAGTACAGCGCGGCCGGTTTCGAACTGGATGCTCGCGAGCTTCCCGACCATCTGCCGGTGTTCCTTGAATACCTTTCGATGTGCGAAGAAGCCGAGATCGGCCGCTGGCTGGGCGAAATACGCCATATCCTGGCGCTGCTCACCGCACGATTGGAGGAGCGCGGAGCGGATCACGCCCTGGTGCCGCTATCACTCTTGGCATTAATTGGCGCCGAGGGGGATGTCGAAGAGCATCGGCCACAGGTCAAGAAAGAAGCGCCCGACAACACGCCTGAAGCATTGGACGCTGTATGGGAAGAAGAAGCGGTACGCTTTTCAGCCACTTCTGACGAAGACTGCGCGCTGCAGTCTGCGGAAGGACGGCGGCTTGCCGAGCGCAAAAAAGCAGTGCACAGCGACCCCGTCAAAATCATGCCGTCCGCCTGGAGCGCTTCGCCTTCCTCAACCGTGGCCGATCGCTAAAAGGAGAATCGCCATGTTCATAGAATATCTACAACATCTTATCTACGGCTATTATCCCTATCTGGCCGGTACGGTGTTCTTGGTCGGCAGTCTCGTGCGTTACGACCAAGGCCAGTTCACCTGGAAGACCGGCTCCAGCCAAATGCTGTCCTCGAAAAACATGCGCCTGGCCAGCAACCTGTTCCATATTGGCATTATCGTGATTTTCTTCGGTCATTTGGTGGGCATGCTCACGCCGCACTGGGTCTACGCACCTTTCCTGCATGCCGGTACCAAGCAGCTAATTGCCATCGTGGTGGGCGGTATTGCCGGTGCCATGTGCGTGGTGGGCGGCGCCATGTTGCTCTATCGGCGATTGGTCAATCCTCGCGTAAAGGCGTCGTCGAGCTTCATGGATACCTTGATCCTGGGTTTGATTGTCTTACAGGCATGCCTTGGAATGGTGACCATCATTTTCTCACTAGGCCATATGGACGGTGAAATGATGCTGACGCTCTCCAGCTGGGCGCAGTCGATTGTCTTCTTCAGCGGCGGTGCGGCGGACTACATGCAGGAAGTGTCGTGGATCTACAAACTGCATATCTTTATCGGCTTAACCATCATCCTGCTGTTCCCGTTTTCGCGGCTGGTGCATGTGTGGAGCGTGCCGTTCGGCTATGTAACCCGGCGCTATCAGCTTGTCCGCCGTCGTGGCTAAAAACTGGCTTGTGCTCGGCCAGGCCTAGAGGAGAAATAACATGCAGATGATTGATATCGAACAGCTACCTGGGGGCGTCGCTGCGCCTCCGGTACGTGTCGGAGACACCCCTATCGATGAAGCAACGATTGCGTTGGAGATGCAGTACCACCCCGCCGAAACGGCGGGGGAGGCCCAGCTTCAGGCGGCCCGCGCCCTGGTGGTCAGGGAGCTGCTGCGCCAGCGAGCCAACGTCCTGGGCCTACTGTCGAGGCAGGAGACTAACGAAGCACAGGAAGATGCGGCGATTGCTGCCTTGCTCGAACAGGAGCTTGAGGTGCCGGAACCGGGGGAAGCAGATTGCCAGCGCTTTTTTGACACCCACTGCGAGCGCTTCAGCGAACCAGTGCAGTTACGCGTTCGGCATATCCTGCTTGCGGCCGCCCCCGAGGACTCCCAGGGTCGCGACGATGCTTATCAGCTTGGCGAAAAGCTACTCGAACAGCTCAATCAGATACCCGAACGGTTTGCCGAATTTGCTCAACACCATTCCGCGTGCCCTTCAAAAGAGATGGATGGTGATTTGGGCTGGCTAGTGTCAGGCCAGACCGTCCCTGAGCTGGATCGCGCTTTGCAGCACTTGCCCGAAGGCCTACACGAGCGCCCCTTGGCGTCTCGCTATGGCTGGCACGTGGTGAGTATTGACGAACGGCGAGAAGGTAGGGCGCAACCTTTTGATCAAGTTATTGACCGGGTGCGCCATAGCCTGCGGGAACAGGCAACTCGACGAGCGCTGCGTCACTATTTACTGGCGTTAGAGAGCGAAATAGGCGTCGAAGGGATTGTTCTGGATGACGATGCTGGCGGCAGCTTGATGCAATAGCTTGAAGCAATAGCAAAGCTAATAGGAGAGGCTTGATGTCCCATGTTCCTGTAGATGCTCTTTTCACTCCGCTTGGCATCGCGGTGCTAACGGTTTCTGATACCCGTGGTTTCGATGAAGATGGCAGCGGTGACCTGCTGGTTGAACATCTGAGCGAAAGCGGCCATATCCTGGTAGAGAGACGCATCGTACCTGATGATATCTATCAGGTTCGTGCTGTGGTCTCGGAATGGATTGCGCGAACGGATATCCACGCGATTCTGGTTAATGGCGGCACTGGCTTTACCAATCGGGATACTACTCCCGAGGCGTTGATACCGCTGTTCGACAAAGCGATTGAGGGTTATGGCGAGCTGTTCCGCCACTACTCTCTGAAGACCATCGGTACAGCGACGATCCAGTCTCGCGCCGTAGCGGGGGTGGCCAACCGAACGATGATGTTTGCGATGCCCGGTTCGCCCAAAGCGTGTGCGTTGGCGTGGGAAAAAATAATCGCTTTGCAGCTGGACTCCCGCACTCGGCCCTGCAACTTCGCCGCCATGGTGCTGCCTTCAGCGACCCCGTGCAGTGGACGTCATAAAGCGACTTCTTCCAATGAGGTGGAGCGCTCATGAACTGTCACTGCGCAGAAATAGTCACGCCCGGCTTGTTAGATCTGCTTGATGCACGCCAACGGCTTATCGACGCCGCCAGGCCCATTAATGCAGTAGAAAGCATCACCCTAGAACAATCGGCGGGGCGAGTGCTGTCAGAAACGCTGGTCGCACCTCTCGATATGCCGGGGGTGGACAATAGCGCTATGGATGGTTACGCGCTGTGTCTGGCTGATTACCAAGCGGCACCTCGCGGCGCAGGCTTACCCATTCTCCAACGCGTACCAGCTGGCGCAGGCGTCATGCTGCTACCGGAAGGAGGCTGCGCGCGTATTTTTACCGGCGCGCCGGTGCCCATGGGGGCAGATATTGTGGTGCCTCAAGAGCGGGTGACTCTTGATCCGCGCGGGCATATACACCTCGAGGGTAGCTTGGTGCTAGGCGCTAACATTCGTCGCCAAGGCGAGGAGACTCGCATAGGCACCCCGCTGCTCGCTGCGGGTAAGCTTCTTGATGCCGCGTCGATTGCGCTGCTAGCAAGCCATGGAATCAATGCCGTGACTGTCAAACGGCGTCTGAGGGTGGCGCTGCTTTCCACCGGCGATGAGCTGATTGCCCCAGGTACAGTGCGATCACCGGGACAGGTATACGACAGCAACCGCGCCATGCTTAACGTACTGCTAGCGCAAGCTCAGTGCGACGTGCTGGATTTGGGCGTCATCGCTGATTCACCGCAGTCATTGCATCAGGCCTTTGAGCACGCACAAACCGTTGCGGATGTGGTGATGTGCACCGGAGGCGTTTCGGTAGGCGAGGAGGATCATGTACGCCCAGTGATCGAGCAGCGCGGTGGCTTACATTTTCATGGTGTCGCCATGAAGCCAGGGAAGCCCTTTGCGTTCGGTTATCTGGGCGCAGAGCCTGCCTCTTCCACACCGTTAATGGCGCTGCCGGGTAATCCTGTGGCCTCCCTGGTGGGCTGGCAGCTGCTGGCGCTGCCGTTTATCCATGCCATGCAAGGTAGAGCCGTAGCGGCTCTACAGCGTTATCCGGTAAAAGCGGGCTTTTCTCAGCGTGGCCCCCAGGGGCGTTGCGAGCTACTAAGGGTGGTGATGGATTGGTCACAGGGGGCTCCCGTGGCGCAGCTAGCGGGCGGGCAGGGCTCACATATGCTCAGCGCGGCTAGCCAGGCCCATGGTTATTTAATGATTAACCCCGCCACGCAGGTAACTGAAGGGGCCACCTATCACTATTACCCCATCAATCAGTTCGCCGCTTGAACAGCTTTTCCTATCGTGGCCACTGACCTCGTTTGTTTTTCATAGGAGAGGGTATGTCTTCACAATACAAACCCCGCACACTGATTTATGCCTGCTCCGGCTGCTCTGATGTGGCGCAACTTGCCAATAGCGTTGCCCTGCGACTTGACCATGCAGGAGAGGCGGAAATGTCCTGCATTGCCGGTGTGGGCGGTGGTGTGCCCGGTCTGGTGCGCATTGCCCGCTCCGGGCGCCCTATTATAGCCATTGACGGGTGCCAGATGCACTGCGCCAGCCACTGTCTTTCCAAAGCGGGCGTTATACCCACTGAGCACGTCAAGCTGTATGAGAACGGACTGCGTAAGCGGCGGGGCCAATTTTATGATGAGGAAACCATTGAAGAGGTCACTGCCGAAGTTAAAGGGCTCATAGCTCGGCTACCCGTTAACGCCAGTGCCCAAGCAGAGGAGCCCTCAGAATGAGTGCGCTAGTCGATGGGTTTGGCCGTACGGTGCGTTACCTGCGCATATCGGTGACTGATCGTTGTGACTTCCGCTGTGTTTATTGCATGGCTGAGGAGATGACGTTCCTGCCTCGGGCCCAACTGCTTACCCTTGAAGAGATAGCCACGCTGTCGCAGGCCTTCGTCGAGCTGGGGGTGGAAAAAATCCGCCTAACTGGCGGTGAGCCGCTGGTACGCCAGGGCGTACTCACGCTAGTGCAAAAACTCGGTGCATTGGAAGGCCTGCGCGAGCTGGCGATGACCACCAACGGCTCAGGGTTGGTCAAGCATGCCGATGCTTTGCGGCAAGGCGGGCTACATCGACTCAATATTAGCCTCGACTCGCTAAAGCCCGAACGCTTTAAAGCATTAACCCGGACGGGGGATCTTGATCAGGTGGTCGCGGGTATCCGTGTAGCGCGTCGCGCTGGCTTTCAGTCGATTAAGCTCAACGCCGTATTGCTCAAGGGGCGCAATGACGACGAAATTATCGACTTGGTAAACTTTGCCCGGGATGAACAAGTCGATATAAGCTTTATTGAGGAGATGCCGTTGGGCGCTATCAGCGAGCATAACCGTGGTGAAACCTTTCTTTCCACCGATGCGGTACGCGAGACCATAGAAAACCACTATCAACTCTTACCCACCACCGAGACCACCCTAGGGCCATCCCGTTATTACCGCATGGTAGACAGCCAGTCGCGGATTGGCTTTATTTCTCCCCATAGCCACAATTTCTGCGCTGCCTGTAATCGTGTTCGAGTGACGGCTGAAGGGCGACTACTCCTTTGCTTGGGCAATGAGCACTCGGTAGATTTACGCGCCGTAATGCGCCGTTATCCGGGGGACTCCCAGCGGCTTAAATCGAGCATTGTGGCGGCCATGAAGGAAAAACCTGAGCGTCATCACTTCACCACGGATGGTGAGGTTCAAATAGTGAGGTTTATGAATGCAACAGGCGGTTAGTGCGACGTTGCCGTAAGCAGTTTTTCACAATAAATTATATCTATTCGACCACGGAAGCGGGCAAAAAATGCGACAAAAAACATATGCGGGCACCGCTTCCTCTATCACCGCGTCAATCGTCCCTTAGCACTTCCCAGGATCGAAGAGATATCCTGAGTGTTCCTTAATATAAGGGGCATCGGCGAATAGGGCTTTAAGAAGTCTCTATAATCAAATATGTCATATCAGCGTGCGCGCATAGCCTTAATTGACTTAATGCGACGGCTTCATTCGCTCTCAAATTATGTAAATAAGCAAAGGTGTTGGAAACTTCTTTTGGAAAGCACACTTTATAATTAGAATGTAAGTGCGGTAAATTTTGGCAGCAGATGTCTGTTCCTAAATGAAGTGATTTCTTTACCAGAGTGAACGGTCGTTGTCTTTTTGACATTAAGAGGTTGAAAAGTTATGTCATTTTTAGGTGGGAAGCGTAATTTAAGTAACTGTTTTTTAGCACTGGCTATGCTAAAATGAAGTGGAAACAGACAATTCTGTCGCTCCCACCTAAACTTGGCATAATTCTCAAAAATCTTGACGTAGGCTATTTTTTAGTAACATTACTACGAAAATGGTGACGCAAGGTATCACTGCAAGCGTCGCCACTCCCGCCTTGAAAATGCTCAAGTTTGCTATTCCCGAAAAAGACTATATAAACGGTAGTTATATTCTCTGGAGTTCGTTAATTCGTTCAATAGTCTATAACTGCCAGCAGAGTTACGTGTTGTCGCGCTTGTTTTCTACAGAATCTCCTCACACCTACTTTATAAAAATCCTACATTTTCTATATGTGGCACCATATTTTTTCGAGAGAGGCGATTACCAAATCAGGCAAGAAATGGACAGTATTGTGCAATGCGTTTCAGTCTTATTGAAGCTAATAATGTATGTGTTGGTGACAACTCTAACTAGCTTGGAGTCAAAAAAATGTAATGAAATACCAGATAGGTGGGTGAGAAGGAGATGGCGTTTGCAATGCGGTAGACGCTGAAGCCACATAGGTTCTCATCATCTGTAGAGGCCTTTTCGTGCGTACCTTTTTCAGCTGAGGGGGTGGAACAACACTAGTTAAGCAAAAGGAGTAAAATCATGAAAATGTTAAATGCGGTATTAATGATTACATTAGTGCTTATCTCAGGTGTAGCACTCGCTGAGAAGGGGTCGGGTCCTAATAGCACGATTGTTAAATATGAACCGGCGACTACGCAACTAGACAGCGGCCCACGGGCAGATAGTACATTCCGCGAGGGAACCAGAAGTCCCTAGACAGAAGCTATCTGTACCTGATATAGCCAGCATTACCGGGGAGTCATAACATCCTTCGGGCTGCCCGGTAACTTGCAAGGTTTCAATAAAATCAGCCGCTAATTAGGCAAGAACTCATCCATGTGGTGAGCCTTTAATAACAAGCTGTATGTAATAAAATATTTGGCGGCAAGCCAGTTATTGATCTTCCCTCTTAAGCTTTTGCTTCATCGAAAGCAAATGGCCTATTCTTCGCGCAAGTATTTTGCATGTCTAACCTCCTAGTCAGAAGTGACAGGCTATTGAGCTTAGCGCTACTCATTCAGGAATTGACATCAGGAATGCAAGATATCTTGAGAAATTCTTGATCTGCGTCACCACGTTTACATTTTCTAGTTTCATACTGGTTGTAAAGACCAATGCTGGCACTAGCCGTTATACGCTCTTTTCCTTCTGAATGACTAGTTAGTCAAGGATGCCGAATCGTGCCCTCCACGCTGAGAAAAGTGGTATGGCGAATGTTAATAATTGCCGGTGTTGTATTTATTGCCGGTGTGTTGGTGTGGCTGGAGCTTCGACCTGAGGGGCTGGGTGATGGTTTTGCCAGCGGTAATGGGCGAATTGAAGCGACAGAGATCGATATTGCTACCAAGCAGGCGGGTCGTATCGAAGCGGTGCTTGTTGGCGAAGGGGAGCAGGTCGAGCCGAATCAGCTCTTGGCGCGTATGGACACGAAGGTGCTAGAAGCCGAACTGGGGCAGGCCAGGGCACAGGTTCGACAAGCCGAGAGTGCGAGACGAACCGCCCAGGCACAAGTAGCTCAACGACAGAGCGAAAAAACGGCTGCTGAGGCCGTCGTGCTGCAACGAGACGCCGAGCTGTCTGCAGCGCACAAGCGTTATGATCGCACCCGGGCATTGGTGGCTCGCAATGCCTTGTCGAGGCAGCAACTCGACGATGACTTGGCCAGCCTGGAGAGTACCGAAGCCGCGCTGGCCGCTGCACGTGCGGGTGTGCTCTCCGCCTTGGCAGCCATCGAGGCAGCCGATTCAAAGGTTATTGAATCACAGGCGGCCATTGAGGCAGCCAGCGCAACAGTGGACAAGCTGGAGGCAGATCTTGAGGACAGTCAACTGCGCAGCGACCGGGTGGCAAGGGTTCAATATCGTGTCGCCCAGCCCGGTGAAGTGCTGCCAGCCGGGGGTGTGGTACTCAACCTCGTCGATCTGACCGATGTCTACATGACCTTTTTCCTGCCTGAGCGTCAAGCCGGGCGTGTTGCGTTGGGTGCCGACGTGTACCTGGTGCTGGACGCAGCACCTCAGTATGTAATCCAGGCTAACGTCAGCTACGTCTCCAGCGTGGCCCAATTCACTCCCAAGACCGTGGAGACAGCTAGCGAACGTGAAAAGCTGATGTTTCGGGTCAAGGCCCGTATCGACCCCGCGCTACTTGAACAGCACCTAGACAAAGTCAAAACCGGTTTGCCGGGCATGGCCTATCTCAAGCTTGATGATACGCTCGATTGGCCCGACGAACTGAAGGTCAACGTGACGCCATGACCATTGATGGATCTGTAGTGCGACTGGAAGGTGTCAGCTTGCGCAATGGTTCAGTGCATGCGTTATCCGGTCTAAATTTGGCCATTCCCGCTGGCTGTATGGTGGGGTTGATCGGGCCCGATGGCGTCGGTAAGTCCAGTCTGATGGCCCTGATTGCCGGTGCCAGAAAAATTCAGCAGGGTAGGGTTGTCGTATTAGACGGCGACATGGCAGAAGGGCGGCATCGCAAAGAGGTGTGTCGGCGGATTGCCTATATGCCTCAGGGGTTGGGAAAGAACCTCTATCCCACCCTGACAGTCTTTGAAAATCTCGATTTCTTCGGCCGTCTATTCGGTCTGGATCGCCAGAGCCGGCATAGTCGTATTGCCGAACTTTTGCATAGTACTGGGCTGGCTAGGTTCACGGAACGCCCTGTCGGCAAGCTCTCCGGCGGTATGAAGCAAAAGCTGGGGTTATGCTGTGCGCTGATCCACGATCCCGACCTGTTGATACTCGATGAACCCACCACGGGCGTCGATCCTTTATCACGGGCTCAGTTTTGGGACCTGATTGGGCGGATACGGAGCAAGCGTCCAGGTATGAGCGTGTTAGTCGCCACTGCCTATATGGAGGAGGCTCGAAACTTCGACTGGTTGGTGGTGATGGATGACGGGCAGGTATTGAATACTGGCGCGCCTAACGATCTGCTGGCAGCGACGGGAAGTGCAACGCTCGAGGAAGCTTTTATCAGGTTGTTGCCTGAGACTAAACGGCGCAGGTATCGAGAGTTCAAAATATCGCCCCGCCAACCTGATGCCAATATAGCCATCGAGGCCCATGGACTGACCAAGCGGTTCGGCGATTTTGTCGCCGTGGATCGCGCCGACTTTCGTATCGAGCGCGGTGAAATATTTGGTTTCCTGGGATCCAATGGTTGTGGGAAGACCACCACGATGAAGATGCTCACCGGGCTACTATCCGCCAGCGAAGGAAAGGCATTGCTGTTCGATAAGCCCGTCGATCCGCGCGATATTGCTACGCGCAGTCGGGTGGGCTACATGTCCCAGGGTTTTTCTCTCTATACAGAACTGACGCTACGTCAGAACCTTGAGTTGCATGCGCACCTGTTTCATCTGCCTAAGGCTGAGCGTGCCACACGCGTGAGGGAGATGCTGGATCGCTTTGATCTCACGGCAGTGGCTGACAAATTACCGCCAGCGCTTCCACTGGGAGTGCGTCAACGGCTGTCGTTGGCGGTGGCAGTTATTCACCGACCTGAGTTATTGATTCTTGATGAACCCACCTCCGGGGTGGATCCGATAGCACGCGATAACTTCTGGCTGCTGTTAGGGCAGATCTCCCGTGGAGAGGGAGTGACGATCTTTATCTCCACCCACTTCATGAACGAGGCAATGCGCTGCGACCGGATCGCTTTGATGCATGCCGGGCGCGTATTGGCTACCGACACCCCTGAGAAGCTACTAGCGTCGCGTGGCTTACCCACACTAGAAGCTACCTTTATGGCGTATCTGAAAGAGGCTAGTAAGATAGATGAAGCCGAGTCCGAAAAGCCGACGACTACCTCTCTCAAACCGCACCCGCCGACCCGGTCAGGCGGGCTGACCGTTAGCTTGCGCCGTTTGTTCAGCTATACCCACCGAGAGACCCTGGAGCTACGTCGCGACCCGATACGCGCCACGCTGGCGCTGCTGGGTAGTCTGATCCTAATGTTTATCATGGGATATGGCATCAATATGGATGTCGAACATTTGACCTATGCCGTGCTCGACCGTGACCAGACCACGACCAGCCAAGCGTATACTCTCAATCTAACGGGATCGCGTTATTTCACCGAAAAGCCTCCTCTGACCGACTACAGCGATGTACAGCAGCGTCTACGCAGCGGCGACATCAGCCTGGCGGTGGAAATTCCGCCAGGGTTTGGCCGTGATCTCAAGCGTGGCAATGTGCCCAAAGTTGCTTACTGGGTCGATGGTTCCATGCCGGTCAGGGCCGATACTATCAAGGGGTATGTCGAGGGGATTCATGCGGACACCTTGGCTCGCTTGAGCGAAGGGGCTGGAGCTTTTTCTCCTCCCGTCGAGATTGCCATTCGCTACCGCTACAATCCCGACGTTAGAAGTCTGCCAGCCATGGCCCCGGCGATGATCCCACTGCTGCTCATGTTGATACCTGCGATGCTGACTGCCTTGGGAGTCGTACGTGAGAAGGAGCTCGGCTCTATTATCAATCTCTACGTTACGCCGGTTTCTCGGTTGGAATTTCTGCTCGGCAAACAGTTGCCCTACATCATGCTGGCGATGATCAATTTCGTCACCCTGGTGGCGTTCGCCGTGTTGGCCTTTGGTGTGCCGGTGAAGGGTAGCCTGCTGACATTGAGCCTAGGCGCGCTGCTCTATGTCATCTGTTCCACGGGGATGGGATTGTTGATGTCATCGGTTCTGCATAGTCAGATTGCCGCTATCTTCGGTACCGCCATCGCTACACTGGTGCCTGCGATCCAGTTTTCGGGGCTACTCTCTCCAGTTTCCGCGCTGCAAGGGGGTGCGGCTGTCATTGGACATATCTATCCCACCAGCCATTTTTTGATTATCAGCCGAGGCGTGTTTTCCAAAGCGCTCAGTCTGGGAGATCTGACACCGTATTTTCTGGCCCTGCTGATCACCATCCCCGTACTGACGTTATTGAGTGTTTTGGGTCTCAGGAAACAGGAGCGCTGAGATGGCCAGGCTTGCCAATATTCTGCAACTGGGTATCAAAGAAATACGCAGCCTGTATCGCGACCCGGCTCTGATGTTACTGATCATTTACTCGTTCACTTTGGGGATCTACCTGAGTGCCACTGGCGAGCCGGAGGCGCCATTCCGAGCTAGCGTGGCCATTGTCGACGAGGATCGGTCTCAGGCATCCTTACGTATTGTTAATGCCTTTCAGCTTCCCTATTTTTTGCCGCCTGAATTTATCGATATTGGCCAGATGGATCGTGGCATGGATGCGGGGCGTTATACCTTTACACTTAATATTCCTCCTAACTTTCAGCGTGATCTGCTGGCCGCTCGACAGCCGACCATTCAGTTGAATGTCGACGCTACCCAGATCAGTCAGGCATTTACGGGAGCTGGGCATATTCAGCGGATTATCAGTGATGAGGTGGCCGATTTCATCGGAGCATACCAGCACCCATCGCCGGGCCGCATTGAGGCAGTAGTTCGTGCTGAATTCAACGCTAATCTCAACCGAAGTTGGTTCGGCGCCATTAATGAAGCTATCAATCAAATCACCATGTTGTCGATTATCCTGACAGGAGCAGCATTGATCCGTGAACGAGAGCACGGCACCATTGAGCATTTGTTGGTCATGCCGGTCACCTCGTTCGAGATCATGTTGGCCAAGGTCTGGTCGATGGGGTTGATCGTGCTGTTGGCTTCGGTCTTCGCACTACGCATCATCGTCGAGGGTTGGCTGCAAGTACCTCTTCGCGGCTCGCAGACGCTCTATCTTTTCGGCGCCACGCTACTGCTATTTGCGACCACATCAATGGGGATTTTTCTCGGCACGTTGGCGCGCTCAATGCCGCAACTGGGCCTGTTAATCATTCTGGTACTGATTCCCCTGCAGATTCTGTCGGGTGGGATGACCCCGCGTGAAAGCATGCCTGAGCTTGTGCAGCGCATCATGTTTGTCGCCCCGACCACTCACTTTGTCGAACTTGCTCAGGCCATTCTCTTTCGTGGCGCCGGATTGGGAATTGTCTGGCCGCATTTGTTGGCGCTGGTCATCATTGGCAGCGCGTTTTTTTTGGCCGCCCTGTTAAGGCTCAGAAAAGCACAAGAATGATCCAGCTTATATGCGATCCGTCGCTGGCCTGTCAGCTATCTCTACTACTTCCCCGATGGGAGGAAAATCTTGGGCGGTTAGCGTCTCGCGCTCCAGCAGCATGGCGGCACCGGTCTCCAGTACCTTACGGCGCCTAGTCAGTATCTGGGTGGCTTTATCAAAAGCGTCGTCGACCAGCCTGCGTATGGCAGTATCGATTTCACGAGCAGTTTCCTCAGAGTAGGTCTTGGGCTTTGCAAGCCCAAATTTGTCGCCTAGAAAAGCTTGTCGGTCTTCCTCGTAAATGACTTGACCGCCTTCCTCACTCATTCCGAACCGGGTGACCATGCTACGGGCAATATCGGTCACCTTGGCCAAGTCATCAGCCGCTCCAGTTGAGATTTCATTGAAAATCATGCGTTCGGCGGCTCGGCCGCCCATCAGCACTGCCATGCGACTCTTTAGGTCGGCAACCGTTTGCAGGAAACGCTCCTCTGTTGGGCGCTGGATTGTATAGCCCAAGGCGCCCACCCCACGTGGAATGATAGAGATTTTGTGTACAGGGTCCATTCCAGGCAACGAAGCGGCGACGAGCGCATGGCCCATTTCGTGATGCGCTACTACGCGTCGCTCATGTTCATTAAGCACACGGCTTTTCTTCTCCAGTCCAGCAACGATGCGCTCCACGGCGAGTGTAAAATCGCTTAATGTCACCGCATCGGCATCACGGCGCGTGGCTAGCAGAGCCGCTTCATTGACCAAGTTGGCTAGATCAGCACCGGTAAACCCTGGGGTCAAGGCGGCTATCTGCTCGGCATCGACATCAGACGCCAGCTTGTTAAGGTGTTTTAGATGTACATTGAGAATGGCAATACGTCCCCGACGCTCGGGGCGATCAACCAAAACCTGACGGTCGAAGCGTCCTGCACGCAGCAGGGCGGGATCAAGGATTTCGGGTCGGTTAGTCGCGGCCAGAAGTACAATCCCGGATGATGTATCAAAGCCATCTAGCTCAGTTAGTAGCTGGTTGAGGGTCTGTTCCTTTTCGTCATGACCGCCACCGAGCATACCAAGCCCTCGGGCGCCGCCGAGTGCATCCAGTTCATCAATAAAAATGATACATGGCGTGGCTTTTGCAGCTTGCTCAAAGAGGTCTCGAACTCGGGCTGCCCCCACGCCGACGAACATCTCTACGAACTCGGACCCTGAAATCGAAAAGAAGGGAACGCCAGCTTCGCCAGCCACGGCACGGGCCAGCAGCGTCTTGCCAGTGCCAGGAGGGCCGACCAGCAGAATGCCCTTTGGCACGTGGGCGCCTAGTCGTCCGTAACGCTGTGGGTCACGCAAAAAGGCCACTACTTCCTTGAGTTCATCCTTGGCTTCGTCAATGCCAGCCACGTCGGCGAAGGTCACCTTGGTTTCGGTTTCAACATAAACACGGGCTTTCGATTTGCCCAGTGTCATCATGCTGCCGAGGCCTCCCTGACTTGATACCATACGGCGCAGGAAAAATCCCCAGATAGCGAATACGAGCAGGAACGGCAAGAGCCAAGAAAGCAGAGAGGTCAGCCATGACTCACTAGGCGCACCATTGAAAGTGACATCGTATTGGGCTAGGTCATTGGCCAAGGTCGGGTCGATGCGATAGGTGGTGAAGCCAGTAGTACCGTCGGAGAGTGGCGTATTGTAGGTGCCTTTGATCCGCTCTGAACTAACATCAAGCGTGTTGATGATGCCTTGCTCAAGATGATGACGAAACTCGGAATAGGGAATCGGTTCATAGGAACGCCCCTCCGCAATGAAATCCTGAGCCAATAGGACAAAAATATAGCCGAAAATAAAAAAGAGGATATATGCTTGGTAACGTTTGTCCATGCTAACCTCAATGCGGCTTCCTAGAAGGCCTTATTGGAGGAGGATTCGCCCTCGTTACTGGTCGCGCAGTTTTTGCAGCGGGTTGTGTAGGGCAATGCCTTGAGACGATCTGGTGCGATGGGCTTGCCGCATTCCTCGCAGAAGTCTCCGACCTGGGCAGCGATGCGTGCCAAGGCGCGTTCGGCCTGGGCCAGTTCTAGCCTGGCTTCTTCCTCCAGCCGCGCGACAACTTCGTCGTTTTGAACCTCTAGCGCCTGATCATCAAGATCTTTATTCAGAGCGCCACTGCTTCGATGCTGGTGTTCTTCATAGTGATGGATGCGGGCTTTGAGCTCTAACCGTAGGTTGTCTAGCCAGGCCTTTCTATCTTGAGTAGACATGATGTACCCGTTAATGTTGGTTAGTACGTGGCTCTATTGAGCGGTATATGGCATCTAATACACTTGGTACAGCTCGCGTTATGCTCAAACCTGTTTTAATCGGGCCGACGGTGGCGTTACACCATCACGGCTTTCTGAGTAAGGTCCAACAGCATGAGCGCTAGAACTTGTAGCTGTGACTAAAGATCTTCCAGCTTTTCCGCGTCTCGTATCATGCGCATGATTTCGTGTTGTTCTAAAGCGAGGAGGCCATTCAATAATTCCTCGGTGGACGAGACTTCAGCCCGTGTCGATAAATAGCGATAGAGATCAATAATACGATCATGTACTGCTAGCAAAGAGCGCAGGACATCGTCAGTGCTCATGTTGGCAAAGTCTAAATTACCCAGTGTTTCAAGCTTGAAAGGGTACTTGTCAAAGTATTCTGCACACCACGTTTGGAGCGTGGCTTTCTCTGCATCTTCCTCGCTCAATGCTATGACCCTGCTAAGTTCTTGTTCATGTTGGGAAAGATAGTCAAGTAACATGCGCAGCTTTTCTTGCCGGGCATCCATGGCGGCGCGCTTCAGTGTATCGGCCAGATTGGCATGCAATTTCCGGGTCAGCTCCAATATGTCTTTAATGGTTTCAACCGTCATGCCCTTGTCCTATCTCAGGTTGGCTCTTGTTGGAAGTGATGCGTTACTGAGCAGAATCTTTAGATCTCACACCAAATGCGCTCTCTTAGGTCATCGCTGAGCTTTGATACCTTACGCGCGCGTTTTAACGTCGCTTCTGTCATATCACCAGTGATTTCATGATAGCAGGACACCATAGACGAAGGTGTTAGCAGACCCTCAAGGCCCAACATGCAGCTTGTCAGCTTGTTGCAGGAACTCGTCACGGTTGAAAAGAAGTCTAGTTCGTGACGCGTTGCGTCATTCAGTGTCTCTAGCCAAATTCGCTGCAACTTGATCGCTGTATTAGTGGATTCCATCCACGGTTGAGACCACAAAACGAGCAAGTTTTCTGTGAGAGGTGCTTTCAAAGGCTGTTTTGTAAGATCTGACGTTACCATTTTATTGTCCTCTTTGAAGGTAAGGCCGTATAGATGGCTTTAATGTTGTTGTAATATTTTATGTTTTTACCAGCCAGCCGACACTGACGTTTTATGGTGTCTATACAAAAAGTTAGCTAGAACTCCAATAATAACTTTCAAATAGTATAGACGACATGGGTGCACAAAAATTTGACCGTTGTCAGCTTTATGGCTTGAAATTTTTTATGGATAGTATGCTTGATTTCAAGGAGAGAGCTGCTGCTAAGGATGGGGTGCCTTGTTGTTTTGAAAATGATAACCTAAATGATTAGATTTTTAGTTATCATGATAGTGATAAAGTATTAATAGTTGATTAGTTAAAAAACAGGTAAGATTTTAATGAGTGTTAATTTTTTAATGTTGATATAGAAAATTGACCGGTATCATAGAAAACGAGCTTTACCTCACACTAGGATGCCCTTTGAAAAGCTGCCCATTGTTGGGCTTTTTTTGATGATTAGAGGGCTTTAATGATGGATAACTTGACAGCACTTACTTATCTACCGCAAGACCAGTTGAGCTTAGCTTATTTGCACGAGGTACGTGAGCTGAATCGCTACCGGGGCTTGGCACTGAGTTTTCTGCCCTTTGATCCACCTATTAGTCGCCTGATGGATGCGATTGGTATGGAGTGTGTGCACAGACTCTGCAGTTTGCAGGAAGTGGCTAGTCAGATGGAGCTTGGCGCTTGCGCAAATGCTAACCAGCAAAAGGAGCCTCCTTTTTTTAATAAAGTTAATAAGCACCTCTTCGTTGTTGATGAAAATATGGGGAAATACCTACTAGCAAATGCCGAAAAATCCGCTGAAGCGACGTGTACGTTCTTTGGTTGGCTGCTGGAAACAAATGCGACGCCTGAGCTACATCAGCCATTATTCGACTTTGTGACACAGAAAACGAAAGAGTGCCATGTGCTTCGGGAGTGTCGTGAGCAGTGGGGAGTAGGCTCTTCTAAGTTAAGTCTTGCGATGTGATTAAAGCGCCGCTTTGTACACAACATATGTCAGCGGAGGAGCATATTTCTACTGACGCAGAGTGAGCCACGTTGAGAGGTTTTTTTTTGCGCTAGATCAATACTGTTATGAGTAAGTGCTTTTATTTGCTTGGAGAGCTTCTCTTCAAGAGAGCTTACACTATAACTATTCATACTCTACTAATAGTCGCTGTGGTCGAGGCATGGGTTTGTGCAAAAAATAGCGCACAAAAGCTAGGTAAGGGACGTTAGTTAAATTGTAGTTTACGTGCTTAGGGAAGTCGCATGAAGGTCATGGTGCTTGAGAAACAGGGTGGGCCTTTGCAGTGTCATGAAAGGGTAATTCCTACGCCGGGGCCGGGGCAGGTACTGCTTAAAGTAGAGGCGTGCGCCGTGTGTCGTACTGACTTGCACCTACTCGATGGAGAATTGCCAGACATCCATTATCCGATTATTCCTGGCCACGAAATTATTGGTCATGTTGTCGAGTGTGGCCCTGGTGTGTCGCTGGAGAAGGGAGTACG
The DNA here is from genome assembly GCF_037070215.1 of Vreelandella arctica. Lineage (NCBI taxonomy): Bacteria > Pseudomonadati > Pseudomonadota > Gammaproteobacteria > Oceanospirillales > Halomonadaceae > Vreelandella > Vreelandella arctica. The sequence continues at coordinate 23,996 of NZ_JBANSN010000038.1, forward strand.
ACTGGGTATTCCCTGGCTAGGGTATAGCTGCGGTGAATGCCGTTACTGTTTACATGGGCAGGAGAACCTTTGTGATCAGGCGCGCTTTACTGGCTACCAGATTGATGGTGGCTTTGCTGAATACACGCTGGCGGACCATCGCTTCTGCTTTTCAATCGGCCCCGACTATAGCGCTGTAGAAGCAGCTCCACTGATGTGTGCTGGTCTGATCGGCTATCGTTCTCTAGTCATGTGTGGCGATGACCTGCAGCGTCTCGGTATTTATGGCTTTGGCGCGGCGGCGCATATCGTGGCGCAGGTCGCAAAACGGCAGGGCGTGGAAGTGTACGCCTTTACTCGCCCGGGCGATAAAGCGTCTCAACGATTTGCGCAACACTTGGGCGCGATGTGGGTAGGTAGCTCTGAACAGTTGCCGGAGGTACCCCTGGATGCCGCTATCATTTTTGCACCCGTGGGGAAGCTGGTACCCCTTGCACTTCGTGCCGTGCGCAAAGGGGGAGTCGTTGTCTGTGGCGGTATACACATGACTGACATTCCCTCTTTCCCTTATGCGCTACTCTGGGGAGAGCGCCAATTACGCTCGGTAGCTAACCTGACCCGCCAGGACGGTAAGGCGTTTTTATCGCTGGCCTCCCAAGCGGCCCTTCAAACCAGTACAACCTGCTATCCGCTCCACGCTGCTAATGAAGCGCTTAAGGATCTCAGGGAAGGCAAAGTAACCGGCGCTGCAGTATTGGTGATGGAGACATCACCAGCATCTGAGATGTTCGATGTCGATTCGTAAGTTGGGTACTTTGTTTTCCCACACCACGATCACTTTGCTTGCTGCCATGACCGTGATGAAGTCGATACCGTGACGGTGGTGATCTGTGACAGTGATTGCTTATTCCTCTTGGATACGTCTGCCAGGGAGTCAGGATGGAAACGCCTACTGCCGATACCAGTTTGTTATTAGATAACTCGTCTTTGGGGGTTCATGCTAGGCATATTGATGAGGTCCTTGCGGACTTGAAGACTTCATCGTCGGGTCTGACAGCAGGCGAAGCGACCAGGCGCTTGGCTAAGTACGGACGCAACCAGTTACCGGTAGTGGCTGGCCGCCACCCACTGTTTCGTTTTCTTGCGCATTTTCATAATGCATTAATCTATTTTCTGTTAGCGGCAGCGCTTGCTGCATCACTGCTAGGGCATTTTGTCGATGCATCGGTCATTGCTGCGGTGGTCTTAGTCAACGCCGTGGTCGGTTTTATTCAGGAAGGTAAGGCGGAAAAGGCGCTGAGCGCGATCCACAATCTTATCGCCCCGCACGCTTATCTGGTAAGAGAAGGAAGGCGAGTCAAGGTGCCTGTCGAAGAGATTGTACCTGGGGATATCGTGTCGCTTGAGCCAGGGGAACGGGTCCCTGCTGACCTGCGGCTTATTCGTACGAGTGCTTTACGTATCGAAGAAGCCATTCTGACTGGTGAGTCGGTAGCAGCAGAAAAGCAGGTAATACCAGCATCAAAGGAAGCTGCGCTGGGTGACCGGCACTCAATGGCCTATTCGGGTACGCTGGTGGCTGCTGGGCAAGGGCTAGGTGTCGTGGTCGCAACGGGGGGTGCTACGGAAATCGGGCGCATCAGTGCTTTGTTGCGAGAGGTGCAGCCATTGACCACACCGCTGCTGCGCCAGATTAATCATTTTGGAAAGCAGTTTACTTGGATCACCCTGGCGGTGGCGGCCGTACTCTTTGCCTTTGCGGTATTAGTACGTGGCTATGCATGGCCGGACGCACTGATAGCTGTCGTTGCTCTGGCGGTGGGGGCTATTCCTGAAGGCTTACCAGCAGTCATCACCATTACATTGGCTATTGGTGTACAGCGCATGGCGCGTCGTCATGCAGCGATCCGGCAGCTACCGGCGGTAGAAACACTCGGCGCTACGTCGGTCATCTGTTCCGATAAGACCGGCACCTTGACGCGTAACGAAATGACAGTGCGACGGCTGGAAGTCCCTCATGGGCAGTACACGGTGACAGGTTCGGGCTATGTGCCGGAAGGTCGGCTGGAAGCCGCTTCTACCGATGATGCTGCTGCGGATAAACAGCGGCTAGAGAGTAGTTGTTTAGTGCTATCGGGAGCGCTGTGCAACGATGCCCAATTGAACCAGGAAAATGGTGCTTGGCATGTGATGGGCGATCCGATGGAAGGGGCGCTGGTGGCGTTGGCGATAAAAGCTGGTTTGGAGCCGGAGCTAACCCGCCATGAATGGCCGCGACTTGATGAGATCCCCTTTGATGCCAAGCATCGTTTTATGGCCACGCTTCATCGCCATTCAGCAGGCGATGGTCGGATTTTTGTCAAGGGCGCCCCCGATGAACTGCTGACGAGATGTATCGCCCAAATAGATGGTGAAGGGACGGCGCCGTTAGACCGAGATACCTGGGGCGCCAAGGTCGCGAATGCAGCCGCCCAGGGAGAAAGAGTGCTCGGCTTTGCGGTTAAAACAGTAGCCTCCGATATTGATAAGCTGGCTTTTTCCGACCTGGATGGGCTTGTCTTCATTGGCCTGATAGGGTTTATCGACCCCCCGCGCCAAGAGGCAGTGGCCGCCATTAAAGAGTGCCACTCTGCAGGTATTGCGGTGAAAATGATTACCGGTGATCACGCTGAGACGGCTGCGGCGATTGCTCGGCAGCTAGGATTTGGAGAGGAACCATACGTCCTGACGGGGCGTGATCTTGATGACATTTCAGACACTGACCTGCCTGCTATCGTGACCGAAACCAGTGTGTTTGCTCGAACCAACCCTGAACACAAACTGCGTATCGTGCGTGCCTTGCAGTCGACGGGGGCGATCGTGGCCATGACCGGCGATGGCGTCAATGATGCACCGTCGTTGAAGCAGGCAAATGTCGGTGTTGGCATGGGGCATAAAGGGACTGATGCAGCGAAGGAGGCCTCCCAGATGGTCTTGCTGGATGATAACTTCGCCTCCATCGTCGCTGCAGTGAATGAAGGGCGAGTAGTCTATGACAATATCCGCAAAGTAACCGCGTGGACACTGCCTACTAATGGCGGCGAGGTATTGGCGGTGATTGCCGCTATCTTGTTTAACTTCTCAATGCCGATGTCTGCGGTGCAGATTTTGTGGATCAATCTTGTTACGGCGGGCACCCTTGGCCTTGCTCTAGCGTTCGAACCGGCAGAGCCCAACGTCATGCAGCGCCGCCCTAGGCCTGCCAACCAAGGGCTGCTGACACCTTTTTTGATCTGGCGGGTAGCGCTTGTGTCGTTCCTGTTTCTGGCAGCGGTGTTGGGCGTATTTTTTTACTCACTAGGGCGAGGGGATGAGCTTGCGATGGCTCGCACCTTAGTGGTCAATTTGATCGTCGTATTGGAAATTTTCTATCTATTTAACGTGCGCTATCTACACTACACTTCATTTAGCTGGCAGGGGCTAATAGGCACCCCCGCTGTGCTGTCTGCTGTCACTGTGGTGATCGTTGCTCAGGCATTGTTTACCTACTGGCCTGTTATGCATGCCCTTTTCGATACGCGTCCGTTAGCATTTTTGGATGGCGTATTAGTCATCAGCATCGGCATGGTGATGATGGCTATATTGGAAGTCGAGAAAATTGTGATGCGCCGAACAGGCTGGCTAAATCAATAAACAGAGGTAGAGGAGTGTGTCTAGGATTAAGCAAGTACGTGCTCGGCTGCTAACGCTTGATCCGTTTCCTGTATGGCTGTTTGTTGGCTTTGTGCTGTTCTGGATATGGCTGGCCATAGCACCTTATTACCGCTCAGATTGGCTGCTTGAAAATATTCTGGTGTTTGCCGCGGTGCCCGTATTGGGTTGGTTGTGGTATCAGGGTGGTGTCTCGCGTCTGGCATGGTTAAGCATTTTTCTATTTTTAATATTTCATGAAGTTGGTGCTCATTATACCTATTCTGAAGTGCCCTATGACCACTGGTTGAGAACACTGTTTGGGTTTTCTCTGGACCAACGGTTTAGCTTTGAGCGTAATCAGTACGACCGCTGGGTACATTTCCTTTATGGACTGCTACTTTTTCCACTGATGAAAGATCTTGTGAAAAGACACCTACTATATGAGGCAGTTTTATGGCGCCTACTACCGGTGGTGCTGATTTTATCCCATTCGGCGTTTTATGAGATTGCTGAGTGGCTGGCTGTTGTACTCTTCCCAGGGGAATTGGGGGAGTCATACCTAGGTGCCCAGGGAGATATTTGGGATGCGCAGAAGGATATGGCGTTAGCACTTTTAGGAGCTTTCATAGCCAGTGCGCTGAGTGTGTCAGTGCGCTATTTAGTAGCTAGAATTAGCTCGGCCGCCAATAAATAGGCAGTTTTAATAGTGGGTAGAAGCTATTCTAAAATACATCAATGCACCACTGAAAGGAGTGGTAGCATTGTGCTTTACTACTGCTAACAGTTGCATGGGGTGATAGATAAAAAATATTAACTTTAGTATTCTCTTGTTGATTTAGTCATATGAAAATCTTGCAGTTTATTAAGTTGTTTTATAGCGTTTATTTGAGGCGCTATGCAGTAAGTGTATAAGTTTTTTAGGGGTTGGATATGGGGTTTGTATGATTACGTCTTAAGACTTATTTGGTTGCTTAAGTCGCTAAAAGTTGTTGCCTATCGTTTTGCGTGTTTTATTTATTTCTCTAATCGTGGAGGGTTTATTCCACTATATATTAGTGGGCGACGCTCAGCTTCGTTAGCTAGCCAGGCTCAAAGAACACAAAATGAATAGCGTCTTCATCAAGCTAGCCATACAGAGCTATGCTTTTCTGACATAGCTGCCGGGGGCGTTTTCGAGAGGTGGGTAGTTTTGTGAACCAACGTGAGGTGCCTCGACAAGGGGGCCTGATCTTGCTGCCAACCATGATTGCCATGCACCCCACCAGGAGCCTGGCTTAATTGCTGTACGCTCCAGCCACGTGTCTGGATCAATATAGGAGTCACCTTCAAAGGCGGTGGCTATTCGATAATGCCGATGCGATTGTTCAGGGGGACTAATAATACCCGCGTTATGACCACCGCTAGTGAGCAAAAAAGTAATCTCCGGTGCATCTGCAAGAAGGTGCAATCTATAAGTGGATCGCCATGGTGCGACATGGTCCCACTCTGTGCCAACACAGAAAATAGGTATTTGTATATCGCTAAGCGCCACCGGGCGGCCTTCTACCCGCAAGCGTCCTTCGGCTAAGTCATTATTTAAAAATAGGGTACGCAAATATTCAGAATGCATACGGTAGGGCATGCGCGTTGCATCGGTGTTCCAGGCGTGCGTATTCCGGCGAACGTGACCGGTCATTCCGGTGATCGTGACCGATTTGCACACGGCCTTCACGCTGGAGAGAGTTTTGTACGCTGAGCGGTCACGATGGGTCAACCGATTCCGTTTTT